>JAQSWO010000054.1 GCA_029266595.1 Gammaproteobacteria bacterium | reverse complement strand
TTAAGCCAGCCACTCGGATTACCGTCCTGGAATATTCTTTGAAAACCAAGCTCACAGAGTTTAGCACTGGATAGAAGCCAGGCTTTATGTCTGCGCTGTTCGTTGCAAAAGTAATATTGCCAGGCATGATTAGCTTAATATCGTTGCCTATTCTCTGGACACCTACACCCGTACCTCGTAGTTGTGCCCTGAGTGCATCCGCCTGCCTATCCATGATATTTCCACCGATACCACCAACAACTGCACCAATACCAGCACCGATCAAGGTCCCTTTTGTATTTCCGCCGATCAACTGACCAGCTAAGGCACCTGTTGCTGCGCCAAGACCTGCACCCATAGCAGTCCTACTTGCTTGTTGCTCGCCTGTATAGGGATTACTGGTACAACCGGTCATCACCGCAACGGCCAAAACAAATAACGAGAGAAAAGACAATCGAAATGTTTTAAGCATAAAACCCCCTTTTATAGTAAGTGGTAAAGAAAATTTCTAGCAATTGCCTATTAACAGAAAAATCACTAAGGTAGGTTTTCTAGGATAAATTAAGGTATCCATGACAACCGTCCCTAGCAAAATAAGAAATTCAACAGACCAGCCCCTAGATAGAAACGGCCATCTTTTGCCGATCTTGGTAGGGAGAGGTATCTATTAATAAGAAATAGCTTCCTGATTGTGGCACAGCATAGCACCACATTCAAATCAGGCAGCAATGTAAGAGACCACCCCTATATGCTGAAATGGCCATATTTTGCCGGTCTTGACGGGAAGGCTGATCTACTACTAAAGGGTTTGCTTTTTTATACTAAGAATTACTTGTAAGAGTTGCATAATCGCCCTAAGCCTGATCATACAATTCTCACTACTGCTTTGACCATTGGCCTCAAGCACGTCCATCTTCTTGATCAGACTTCAATGCCTCACTTAATGCAGTTTCCGCTTCTGTTGCTGTGATGACGTGATGGTCCTCTTGTTGCAACACTGCTTCATCAACCACTTTCTGGCGACGACGCTGCTCGTGGTAAACAAAGCCTGTTCCTGCTGGAATCAAGCGTCCTACGATCACATTCTCTTTCAGCCCACGAAGCTCATCACACTTTCCACTAATGGAAGCTTCTGTTAGAACACGGGTGGTTTCTTGGAATGATGCAGCAGAGAAGAAAGATTCTGTTGCAAGAGAAGCCTTGGTGATACCCAGTAATACAGGTTCGTAAGTCGCCGGCAACTTGCCTGCAGCTAAAACTTTGGCATTTTCTTTAATCAATTGGCTCTTCTCAACCTGTTCTCCTTTGAGCAGATTGGTATCGCCCACACTTGTGATCAACACTTTACGAAGCATTTGTCTCACAATAACTTCAATGTGCTTATCATTAATCTTTACACCTTGAAGCCTATACACTTCTTGAACTTCGTTAACAATATAATTGGCTAGCGCATGCGTACCAAGCAATCGGAGAATATCATGAGGATCTGGTGCACCATCGGCAATCACCTCTCCCTTGCCAACGCTCTCACCTTCAAACACACCTACGTGACGCCATCTAGGGATGAGCACTTCGTACACCTCTCCATCAGGCGAAGTAATCATGAGACGACGCTTGTCTTTGGTCTCTTTACCGAAAGCAACCATACCTGATATCTCCGCTAGAATAGCAGCATCTTTTGGCTTTCTGGCTTCGAATAAATCAGCTACACGAGGCAAACCACCGGTGATATCACGAGTCTTTCTAGATTCTTGAGGAATACGCGCAATAACATCACCTACCTTCACTTCAGCACCATCTTCAAGGTTCACAATAGCGCCATGAGGTAAGAAGTAGTTCGCTGGCAAATTGGTACCTTGCAAGCACAAATCTTCACCCTTCTTGTCAACCAATTTGACCATCGGTCTTAAATCTTTACCGCTAGGATCTCTTTGTTTAGAACCCGTCACCACAAAGCTACTAAGCCCAGTTACTTCATCTGTCTGACGATTCATAGAAACGCCATCAATTAAATCACTAAAACGCACGTAACCAGCTACTTCTGTCACGATTGGGTGGGTATGTGGGTCCCACTGCGCAATAATGTCACCAGGGTTTACTGTAGATCCGTCTTGAACAGACAGCACTGAACCATAAGGTACTTTGTAGCGTTCACGCTCTCGTCCTCGCTGATCCATAACAGATAATTCACCCGATCTAGAAACTGCAATCAAGCATCCATCCGAGCGCTGGACCGTTTTCATGTTGTATAGCTTGATTTGGCCTTTAGATTTGACCTGAACATTACTGATAACAGCTGCTCTAGAAGCGGCACCACCAATATGGAAGGTACGCATGGTTAGCTGTGTTCCAGGCTCACCGATAGACTGAGCTGCAATTACACCTACCGCTTCCGCACTGTTAACAAGATGCCCTCTGGCAAGATCACGCCCGTAACACATGGCGCAAATACCATAAGTGGCTTCACACGTAATTGCTGAACGAACACTCACTCTATCGACATTACATTCATCTAATAGCAATACTGTACTTTCATCCAACAACGTGTCGCGCGGGACAATAATTTTGTTGGTATCGGGATGATAAACATCTTCTGCCAACACACGGCCCAAGACACGATCACGCAATGGCTCAACAACATCTCCACCTTCAATATGTGCCGAAATCAAAAGACCGTCCTCAGTACCGCAGTCATTTTCGCTAACAACCATATCCTGAGCAACGTCAACCAATCGACGTGTAAGATAACCAGAGTTCGCTGTTTTAAGAGCGGTATCCGCGAGACCCTTACGCGCACCGTGAGTGGAAATAAAATATTGTAATACGCTCAATCCTTCGCGGAAGTTCGCAGTAATAGGCGTTTCCATAATGGAACCATCAGGCCTAGACATCAATCCTCGCATACCTGCTAGCTGACGAATCTGTGCTGCCGAGCCTCTAGCGCCCGAATCTGCCATCATAAACACAGAATTAAAGGAAGGTTGATTGACGATTTCTCCCTCCTTATTTTTAACTTCTTCAGTAGATATTTCTTCCATCATCGCTTTTGCAACCTGATCACTCGCATGTGACCAAATATCCACAACCTTGTTGTAACGCTCACCTTGAGTTAATAAACCTGAGGAAAATTGTCCCTGGATTTCTTTTACTTCCTCTTCTGCCTCAGTGATCACATTTTCTTTGGTCGCAGGTATGAGCAGGTCATCAATACCTATGGATATACCAGAACGTGTGGAGTAATGAAACCCGGCATACATCAAGTGATCAGCAAAAATAACGGTCGCTTTAACCCCTAAATTTCTATAGCAAACGTTCAGTAAATTGGAGACCGCTTTTTTAGTCATCGGTTGATTAACGATATCAAATGAAAGACCTTCAGGAATAATTTCCCATAACAAGGCCCGACCTACTGTTGTTTCAAAGCGTTTCGATTGGACTAGGCGTTCTCCGTCCGGGGTAAAGGTTACTTCTTCCAGACGAACAGTGATCTTTGCATGTAACCCAACAATTTTGTTCGCATAAGCACATTGAACTTCTTCAGCATTCGCAAAGGACATACCTTCGCCCTTTCCATTGATACAGTCACGTGTTGCGTAGTAAAGGCCTAATACACCGTCTTGAGTTGGCACAATAATAGGCTCTCCATTCGCAGGAGATAAAATATTGTTGGTGGACATCATCAAAGTACGTGCTTCTAACTGCGCTTCTAACGTCAGGGGCACGTGAACAGCCATTTGGTCACCGTCAAAGTCAGCGTTATAGGCCGTACACACAAGCGGATGCAGCTGTATAGCTTTACCCTCAATCAAAACAGGTTCAAACGCCTGAATACCCAAACGGTGAAGTGTTGGTGCACGGTTGAGAAGCACGGGATGTTCTCGGATAACCTCTTCCAAAATGTCCCAGACCTCAGATTGCTCTAAGTCAACCATGCGCTTGGCTGCCTTGATCGTGCTAGCCAAATCACGCTTTTGCAATTTGCTGAAGATGAACGGTTTAAATAATTCAAGCGCCATTTTCTTGGGCAAACCACATTGATGTAAACGCAGTGTAGGACCTACCACGATGACAGAACGACCGGAGTAGTCAACACGCTTACCTAATAGATTTTGCCTAAAACGCCCTTGTTTTCCCTTAATCATATCTGCTAACGATTTTAGCGGACGACGATTAGCGCCCGTAATAGCTCTACCTCGACGGCCGTTATCAAGCAGTGCGTCCACAGCTTCCTGCAACATACGCTTTTCGTTACGGACAATAATATCAGGTGCGTTAAGGTCAAGTAGGCGCTTAAGACGGTTGTTTCTATTGATAACACGTCTATATAAGTCATTCAGATCAGAAGTAGCAAAACGCCCACCATCCAACGGCACCAAAGGACGTAAATCTGGCGGCAACACAGGTAATACTTCCAGAATCATCCATTCGGGTTTATTGCCAGAGTTGGCAAAGGCTTCCATAACCTTCAGACGTTTAGTGAGCTTTTTGAGACGAGTCTCGGAATTCGTGGTTGGAATTTCTTCCCTAAGCTCAGCAACACAAGCCTCAACGTCTAGCTCTTGTAGAAGACGCTGAACAGCTTCAGCGCCCATAAGAGCTTCAAATTCATCACCGTATTCTTCTATTGCATCCAAATAGGCTTCTTCGGAAAGTAGCTGTCCTAATTTAAGCGGCGTCATACCAGGTTCTACAACCACAAATGCTTCAAAATAAAGCACTCGTTCTATATCCCTTAATGTCATATCAAGTAAAAGACCAATACGAGAAGGTAGAGATTTAAGGTACCAGATATGCGCAACAGGACAAGCTAGCTCAATATGTGCCATGCGGTCACGCCTAACCTTAGCTAGCGTGACTTCCACACCACATTTTTCACAGATAACGCCACGGTGCTTAAGACGTTTGTATTTGCCGCACAAGCATTCATAGTCTTTGACAGGCCCAAAGATTTTAGCGCAGAACAAACCGTCCCTTTCAGGCTTAAAGGTACGATAGTTGATGGTTTCAGGTTTTCTGACTTCTCCATAGGACCATGAACGAATCATTTCTGGCGAAACCAGCCCAATGCGAATAGCATCAAATTCCTCTACACGCTCTTTTCTAATAAAACTAACCAAATCTTGTAATGCTGCCAAGGCAATTCCCCCATCGAATATGAAGAGTCCACTCCAAAGACGCTGAACCAACATCCTGAAGTGGGCCGAGTGTAAATAGTGCTAATCGTGCTCAAGGTCCATGTTAATGGCCAGCGACCGTATTTCTTTCATTAATACGTTAAACGATTCCGGCATGCCCGGCTCCATACGGTGGTTCCCATCGACAATGTTTTTATACATTTTCGTACGTCCAGCGACATCGTCTGATTTAACCGTCAACATTTCTTGGAGGGTATAGGAAGCACCATAGGCTTCAAGTGCCCAAACTTCCATTTCTCCAAATCGTTGACCACCGAATTGTGCCTTACCACCTAATGGCTGCTGCGTTACAAGACTGTAAGATCCTGTGGAACGTGCATGCATCTTATCGTCAACCAAGTGGTTTAACTTAAGCATATACATGTAACCTACTGTTACATTTCTATCGAAAGCGTCACCTGTACGTCCATCGAACAAAACCGTCTGTCCCGACTCTGGTAGGCCTGCAAATTTTAGCATTTCCTTAATTTCAGATTCAGTCGCACCATCAAAAACAGGTGTCGCGACAGGTACACCCTTCCTTAGATTGTTCGACAACACTAAAATTTCATCGTCGGAAAAACGGCTAAAATCTATTTTCTTCACAGCACCCATGTTATAGATGCTTTCTAAATGCTTCCTAAGTTCTTCCATTTTTTTCTGTTGCTGCAACATCTCATCAATCTGGATGCCTAAGCCCTTAGCGGCCCAACCCAAATGACATTCTAATACCTGCCCAACGTTCATACGAGATGGCACGCCTAATGGATTTAAAGCAATATCAACAGGTGTCCCATCAGCAAGATGAGGCATATCTTCAACAGGAACAATAGTAGAAACCACACCCTTGTTTCCGTGACGACCTGCCATTTTATCGCCAGGCTGAATCTTACGTTTAACGGCAAAATAGACTTTGACTATTTTGATGACACCTGGAGCCAAGTCATCTCCTTGCGTTATTTTTTTGCGCTTTTCTTGGAGCTTAATATCATGCTCTTTACGCAACTCTTGCATCTGAAGAGAATACGCTTCTAGCTGCTTAGCATCTTCTTCATCCGTCAGGTGAATATCAAACCATTTTTCTTGCGATACTTCTGACAGGTATTCGGCAGTAAGTTGCTGACCTGCTTTTAATTTATTCGGCCCTTTTTGCGCCGTGTTGTTCAGAAGTAGCTTTTGAACACGCTGATAAAGCGCCGACTCACGAATACGCAATTCGTCAGCCAAATCATTCTTGACTTGCGCAATACTCGCTTTTTCAATCGCAAGCGCTCGCTCATCTTTCTTAACACCATCACGCGTGAAGATTTGTACGTCAATCACAGTTCCCTTGGAACCAGGTGGGACGCGCAGAGAAGTATCTTTAACGTCAGAAGCCTTTTCTCCAAAAATAGCTCTTAAGAGTTTCTCTTCTGGAGTCAGTTGAGTCTCACCTTTAGGTGTTACCTTACCCACTAAAATATCGCCCACGCTTACTTCTGCACCAATATGAACGATACCGCACTCGTCAAGTTTTGCTAGTGATGCTTCGCCCACATTGGGAATATCTGCTGTGATTTCTTCTGGCCCCAATTTGGTATCACGAGCAATACAAGTCAATTCTTGAATATGAATTGTTGTGAAACGATCCTCTTCAACCAGACGCTCTGAAATAAGAATAGAATCCTCAAAGTTGTAACCATTCCAAGGCATGAAAGCGACCAAGACATTTTGCCCAAGCGCCAACTCACCGAGATCAGTTGATGGACCATCAGCTAAAACATCGCCACGATTCACTTCGTCACCTACGCTAACAATTGGTCGCTGATTGATACAGGTGTTTTTGTTAGAGCGAGTGAATTTGGTGAGTGTGTAAATGTCTACTCCAGACTGGTTCGCGCCTTCCTCATCTTCACTAACCCTTACGACTATCCTAGTAGCATCCACAGAATCTACAATACCTTTTCTAGTGGCAACTACTGTCACACCAGAGTCTGTTGCAACTAACCTTTCTATGCCTGTTCCAACCAGTGGTTTTTCAGGACGCAAATTCGGCACAGCTTGACGTTGCATGTTTGAACCCATCAATGCACGGTTGGCGTCATCATGTTCAAGAAAGGGAATTAATGCAGCTGCAACAGATACAATTTGTGCTGGAGACACATCCATATAACCAATTTTATCAACCGTGGTCAGTGTGAATTCACCTTTATAACGAGCTGAAATCAAGTCGCCTTGTAACTTTTGATTTTTATCAACCTTTGTACTTGCTTGCGCAATAAAATGCTGCCCTTCATCAATGGCAGAAAGATAATCAACTTCCCCCGTTAAACGTCCATCCTCAACTTTACGATAAGGCGTCTCAAGAAAACCATAGTGATTAGTTCTTGCGAAGATAGCCAAAGAGTTAATCAGACCAATATTCGGTCCTTCTGGCGTTTCAATCGGGCAAACACGGCCATAGTGAGTGGGGTGAACGTCACGCACCTCAAAGCTCGCTCGCTCTCTTGTCAGACCACCAGGCCCTAATGCAGAAATACGACGCTTGTGTGTGACTTCAGAGAGTGGATTATCCTGATCCATAAATTGAGAAAGCTGACTAGACCCAAAAAATTCTTTGATGGTGGCGGAAATAGGCTTAGCATTAATCAGGTCTTGCGGCATTAAGTTATCTGTTTCTACCAATGTCAATCTGTCTTTCACTGCTCTTTCAACACGAACAAGACCAACACGAAACTGATTTTCAGTCATCTCGCCTACACTTCTGATACGGCGGTTCCCTAAATGGTCAATATCATCTACTTCACCGCGACCATCTCGTATATCGATAATCGTTCGTATCACGTCCACAATATCTTCCTTAGATAGCGTGCCTTCTCCCGTCAAATCTGAACGTCCAACTCGGCGATTAAACTTCATACGACCCACAGCAGAAAGGTCATAACGTTCTAATGTAAAAAACAAGTTCTGAAACAAGTTTTCAGCTGCATCCTTGGTGGGCGGCTCACCTGGACGCATCATACGATATATTTCTACCAAAGCTTCAAGCGGTGTTTTAGTCAAATCCGCCTTAAGCGTGTCTGAAATATAAGCACCTCTATCCAAGTCATTGGTGTACAGTGTCTTGATAACGTCGACATTTGCCTTATCGAACTCGTTTAGTAATTCTGATGTAATTTCTGTATTAGCCTCTGCTAATAATTCGCCCGTTTCCTTATTGATGACGGGTTCACCAATGACTTTGCCGTGTAGATAATGCGTAGGCACCTCAAGTTGTTTGATATTTTCTTTTTCTATCAAACGAATATGACGCATTGAAATTATTCTGTCTTTCTCAACCAATACCTTCCCTGCTTTCGTTTTGATATCCGAAACAGCCACACCACCACGAAGACGTTCAGGGACCAAATCCCACTGATAGTGATCACCATTTTTACGAAAGGTATTCATTTCAAAAAACGTGCTCAACATTTCTTCCGTACCATAACCCAATGCTCTTAACAACACAGTAACGGGCAGCTTTCGGCGGCGGTCTATGCGAACAAACAATAAATCTTTTGGATCAAATTCAAGATCTAACCAAGAACCACGATATGGAATCACTCGTGCAGAATATAAAAGCTTCCCAGAGGAATGCGTTTTACCTTTATCATGTTCGAAAAATACACCAGGAGATCTATGAAGTTGCGAAACCACAACTCTCTCAGTACCGTTGATTACGAAACTTCCCGTTTCGGTCATCAAAGGCATTTCTCCCATATAAACTTCTTGCTCTCTTATATCTTTAATAATTCTTTTCTTGGGAGAATCCTTATCATAAACAACTAAACGCACCTTAACCCTAAGAGGTACATCATACGTCAAACCTCTTGATTTACATTCGCGCACATCGAAGGCAGGCTTGCCCAACGTATAGCTGACATATTGGAGTTCTACTGTCGTCGAATAGCTTACGATAGGGAATACTGATCTGAAGGCGGCTTCCAAACCAACAGGCTTCCTTTGGTCTGGAGGAACATCAGCTTGTAAAAAAGCCCTATATGAGTCTAATGGTAAACCCAACAGAAAAGGTGTCTCCATGGCGATACGGCTTTTTTCAAAGCTTCTTCGGATACGTCTCTTCTCTGTGTTGGTGGAATAAGCTGGAGTGGTTGTTTGGTGCGTAATATCAAGCATTTAGTGCGCCTCACCTGAGATTTGGAATAAAAAAAACGACAGTTTTTCAACTTAAGCTAGAAAGCTTGCTTTGCTTGCCTCAAAGCAAAAAGACAAAGGCATATCTCGACAGACAAGCGACAAAAGGGAAGCCGTTTCCACTGCTTCCCTTTCTTCTACATGATAATGAATGCTACATACTGCGCCTTTGAAGGCAACGTTTCTAAAGTAAAAGTATCGGCTTTTTTATACAAGCGGTATACCTATAATGTACTCGGTCAAAAAAACTCTTAGCCGCGCAACCAAAGGAAATATTCAGCCCCCTTGATTAAAATTGCTTAGAGGGCGAAGATCTTTGGAAAGCCTATCAGGCCTAGAGCCCACTTTATAGATACAGCAATCAGTACCTTGAAGTGGAATGCGTAGCTATTTCTTTACTTTGTCTCAACTTCAGCGCCTGCTTCTTGAAGCTGCTTAGCTATACTCTCAGCTTCTTGCTTAGGCACTCCTTCTTTCACTGTAGATGGCGCACCTTCTACCAGATCTTTAGCTTCTTTGAGTCCTAAACCAGTAATTGCGCGAATAACTTTGATAACTTCGATTTTATTTGCACCAAAAGCCTTCAGAACAACATCAAACTCAGTTTTTTCTTCTACTGGTGCAGCACCAGCAGCAGCTACAGGGGCAGCAGCTACAGCAGCCGCCGCAGAAACACCAAACTTCTCTTCCATACTTTTAACAAGTTCAACAACATCCATAACTGTCATTTGAGCAACAGCTTCTAATATTTGATCTTTGGAAACAGACATTTCATTCTCCTAAATAATATGAAAATAATTGTGCAACAACTAAGTTGTTAAGCAGCCTCTTTTTTACTACCGACAGCAGCCACAACCCTCACACATTGTGCATAAGGCTCAGCCAAAGTACGAACCAGTTTGGTAATGGGAGCCTGTATAACGCCCATCAGCATAGCAAGTGCTTGATCGCGCGTCGGCAAGTCAGCAACTGTGGCTAACTCATCAGCAGGTAACAGCGTTTGACCAAAGGTTAGTGCCTTTACTTCAAACAACTGATTCTCTTTAACAAAGTCACGTACTAAGCGGGCAACGTCACCCGGGTCAGCCATGGAAAACAGCAAAATCATGGGTCCAACCAACGCTTCCTGTAGGCAAGAAAACTTAGAGTCTTGTAATGCCCGACGTGCCAACGTGTTTGGAACAATACGCAGATATACGTTAGCTTGCCTAGCTCTTGCTCGCAAAACCGTCATTTGCGTGACAGTTAAACCTCTATAGCTGGCAACCATCGCAAAAGTAGCTTGTTCTGCAACTTTAGAAACATCGAGAACAATTGTCTTTTTTTCATCTAATTTCAGCGGCATCAGATTTATCCTCTATATTAATGCTCGGTCTAAATATGCCAAAAAAGGTTGCAGGCTAGCCAACCTTCTCCTATCTGCGCAGGGAAGACAAAAAAACGTCCAATTAAACCAAAAAAATAGCAATCACTATTTTTTCAGGCCCTGCGGTCTCCGACGGACCAACGAAACATTTAGCGTAACGAAGATACCGCGAATTCTTTTTCTACAGCACAACGCT
>JAQSWO010000158.1 GCA_029266595.1 Gammaproteobacteria bacterium | reverse complement strand
TTTCCTCTTCTTTCCGGCTTAAACTTCTCTACCTGTTTTAGAGATAAGGATGGTTGAGATTCCTGATATTCGCTGGATGGTGCGGGTGATAAGAGAACGCTGCTTGCTGGCGCTGGTGGTGTGTTTTTGGCTTCTGCTAGATGAACGGCAAATGATGAGGTTTCTGCATGTTCTTCTGAGGGGAAGCTTTCTACTGGCGCATCTTCTTCCATTAGCACTAAATGACTTCTTTTTGCAGGGCTAGAATGTGTTTGGTTAGCTGCTTCAAGATGCGCATACAAAGACATAAAATATGGCAGTGAGAATTGCATTCCCAAGCTGGGAGGGGGTAATGAGGAAGATAAAAATACAGCGATAAAAACGCCATTTTCAACGGCAACTAACATGGGTTGAAACCTATAATCAACAATCGCTGGTTCAGCACTATTTTTCAATACAGGATGATTTCTTTTTGACCGTACGAGTGGCAGAGTTTCTACCACTGCTGACGACGGTACCTCATCAGCATCTAGTGGTCCTTCTCCTTCGCTTTCGTCGCTTACCTCTGCTGGTGGGCTATTTGGCTCCTCATCTTCTTTCTGTTGTTTTTCAGCATTTTTAGCCTCTTGTTTGTCTTCTTCGGCCTGACTGTGATCGTTGACGGTAGGTTGACCACTAGTATTTTTTGTTAAACGTTCTGCTAGTAAATCTCGAGCCGCCCATTCAGATTTAGGCTTAGTTTTAGGAGAATAGGGCGAGGGCTTTTCTTGAAATGAGTTCCTTTCTTGAAATGAGAATGAGTTGCTTGAAATACTCTCAGCATTTGGGTTTGATGCGTCTGATAAATGTTTGGTGTTTTTTTGAGGATCTTCAAGGCTTACGGTACATGCTGGATCTTGAGTGTTATTTAAATTATTTTCTCCAAAAAGCGTACTAAAAAGCCATAGCTTGAAATAGTAAAGAAATGATATCTCTTTACTTCCATTGGCTTTAGTAGCCTCTTTAGATATTTTCCAGAATGTGTAGCAAAAATAGACGGTAGTGACCACTGCAAATACGAGTACTACTGCGGCAGTAACCAAAAGCGCCTGCGGGAGCGATAGTGCTAATATGGAGCCAGTATCTACACCATAAACTGCTGCGACTCCGACCATAGCTAAGGGTAGGCTTAAATGTAGGCCGAAAATAAGCGATTGTTTCAAAAAGATAAAATATGGTTCCTCCAATGTAGAATTAGCTTTAGAGGAATCCTGATCTAAGGCCTTAAGCGTAAAGATTGCTCTGAATAACAATCCCCCTACAAAAGATGCAAGTTCTACTATTGCAATCCCTATTAACACCGTAGTCGCAATGGCAAGTGCGCCAACTGGAGGGGTTAAGAAATAGAAGACTAAGGTTAAATACCAAGCTGCAGAGATAGCTTCCCAAAAGAGTCTTGTAGCTAGTTCCTGCAATAGCTTGTCTCGATTTGGAAATTCTTTTCTATCGTTAGCTCTGATAATATCTTGCAGCAGTACTGTTTTTCTAAAGAACAAAGCAAAAAGTGGTTTTAATCTCATCTTTAGATCGCCTATATGTTTCTTTGAAAAATTAGTCATTTATAACTGGTATGAAATACATTAGGTATTAACTTAAAAGAATTTGGCGCGATTTTACGTGATTGTGAACATTAAATAAATATTAAATAGATTAGTTGGTTATCCAAAATTTGCAAAAATACTTATTTAATCGATAGTCTTTGTGACAAGAGCAAATACTGATATTAGGTCACTGTTTTGTAAGTTTAAAATAGTTAGAGGTATTTTTATCCCCGTGCCATATTTTAAGGAAGGTGTAACAATCTCTCCCTTTATTGTATAAGTGTCGCTATGCATTTTCATGTAGCCTCTGTTTCGATGAAGACTGAGAAGTAAGAACCAAGAAAATAGGTGCTGCCCTCTGCCTAGAAGCTAATTTTTTTACTAACGAAAGAAATTTATCGGCGGCAGGGCAGCGGTGTCGTATTTTCTGCAGCTGCTGCTTCTGAGGAGCGGCCACCAGAAGCAGCATTATTTTCCTCTTCACTAGACTGATCAGGTTTCTTCTTCGTCATTATTTCCATAAGTTTCATTATTTCTTGCATTTGCTGTGCATGTTGTCTCGTTTGTTTTTCTGCTTGCTCAGCGCTTTCTTTTACCTGCCGCGCATTTTCTTCAGTTATTTGCTGTATTTTTCCCAGATGCTCAGTATCTCTTTCACGTAGTCTTTGTTCGCTCGCTTCTCTATCCTGTCGCGCACTTTCTGTGCTTTCTGCAGTTACTTGTCGTATTCTTTCTTCCATTTGCCGTGCATGTTCAGCATTATTTTCAGCCATTCTGCGTTCACTGGCTTCTATTAAGCCTGCCATTTCATTCTTTGTTTCTGTATTCTCAGACCTTAACTGTATATTTTCAGCTTGTGACGCCTCATATTTAGCTTTTAAATTGGCATTTTCTTGTTCCAATTCTGTAACTCGCGTTCTTAAGATATGAATCTCAGGATTAACAGTGGCAGGTGTTGGTTCAAAAGCAAAATCAACATGGGTATATCTCTGTTTTGGATCTTGATAAGTAGAAACGGTTTCTGGCGTTAAACGTGGCTCTGGAGGTGCTGATGGATAGTCGTACCAAGTATTCATTGAGCGTGCATCATAAATTGCTTTTTGAAATCCTTGAGCTTGATCCGGTGTGGCATTCCTAAAACCAAATTCTGGGAGAGGTCCAGGATGACCAGGTGTTTTGAAGGCATAGAGAATAGTCTCTTCATCGTTATCATCTGCTTGCTCAGGCGTGCCCTGCACTTTACATCGATAACCTGACCGATATACCAAGTCTGAACATGTCGCTTTTCCTTTGCCTACTAAGGAGATTTTTTCGCCTGTATAACGGATGCCTTTAGGTAGCATGAGATTGCGGGGGGTATCCAGCCAGTGCAAGATATCATCTGGTGTTTTGGCATGGGCACTTTCTTCAGAAAACATGAATAAACAAGTTAGCGTCAGCAGAAATTTTGCAAATTCTTGAGGTCCTTGCGATTCTTTGGCTAAACTGATCAAAGCAATTTGCTGATGGTAATGTTTTACTACAACG
>JAQSWO010000053.1 GCA_029266595.1 Gammaproteobacteria bacterium | reverse complement strand
TGTATCACCGGAGCTTGATGTGTCGCAGTGTGTTGAGCCATTGTTCGCTAGAGTTTTGGGGCATGATCATTTCTTCTCAGTATATATTTCTAAACTGACTGGAAAGACGCTGATTAGAGATGGGATTGGTGAAGAATCTCCTCCATTACAATTAGGTAGTCATACCCCTCAAGATGTTATACCTCCCTGTAGTAATCGTTGTCAGTATCATGTTTTGGGCCATATCTATACGGGAGATATGTTAGGTTTCCAAAGTGTGGAACAACTAGACGAAAGGCGTCGAGTGCATAATTTAGGAGAGGTTCCTGATCGTTTTCTTGGATTGGGAACTTTAAGTCCAGCAGCTGAAGACAATCAAACAGTCGCTGATGGTGCTGCTGCAAGTGCGCGGTCGAGTAATGTATATGGAAGCCTAGTTGATTTTTGGGACCCACCTGTTAGGAGGCCGCCTACTGAAGCTGGTGAATTAGTAATAGATGAAGCCGAGCAAAGGGCTATGAGAGAAAGGAAACGTGCTGGAGATGACCATCCACATGTGATGCGTTGAGTTAAAGTCTGATCCAAAATTGTTTGTTTATAAGCTGAAGTTGATATGATTAAAGGAGCATCTTCACGCCAACTATAGAGACAAAAACGGCAAAAATATTTTTTAAGATTTTAGTGGGTAATCTATGTGAAATGGAAACGCCAAAATGCGCGAAGATGGGACTTAAAATGCTGATGGCAAGAACGGCTGGCCAATAGATATAGCCCGTACCCCAGCTGATTGAAACCCCATCGCTAATACCAGTTAAGGTATAACTAGCGATACCCGCTAGTGAGATAACAACCCCACACGCCGTTGAAGTGGCGATTGCCTGCCGTATGGGGATGCTAAAGTGATTCAACCAGGGCGTTGTCAAAACACCACCACCTACGCCTAAAATTCCCGCAATATTACCGATAATAAAAGAACCTATTCGTCGACCCCATATGCCTAGCTGGCGAGTGCTTGAACTTTCTCGACTAATAAACATCCGGATAGCCACGAGTAGCACAAATATCCCAAATAATGTTTTTACGGTGTTGGTATGTAAGAAACTGGCCAGAATAGAGCCAGCGATGGTGCCCATGATAATGCCGGGAATCAGCTGTTTTAGCAGGTTAGGGTCGATTGACTTATGGCGGAGGTGCGCGCGCAGTGCAAAAAGCGTAGTCGGAAGGATAGAGGCCAATGATGTACCAACGACAAAATGCATCATGTTATTAGCGGGGACAATGTCGGGTTGATGAGCGAAAATAAAGGTAAGCGCAGGGATAATGACAAGGCCACCACCGAGACCTAGTACGCCAGCTAATAATCCGGCCGTGGCGCCAATGGCAGCGTATATTAGAATAAGTGTTAACATGTTTTCATTTCAGTAGTATTTTACGCAGGATAACGGACATCTACCAACGACCAGCACGAATAAGTCCTCCCATTCCTGCCTCCTCTAGAGCCAATTCCATATGTCCTCGAATTTCAACCGAATCATCCATCTCCAGCACTTCATTCAGCAATTGCCGCGCACGCTTAATAGTAAACTGCCTGATAACCCACTTCATTCTAGGAAGCCGGTTAGGATTCATACTTAGTGCATCGAATCCCATGGCGAGTAACAGAATAACAGCAGCTGGATCACCAGACATTTCGCCACAGAGCCCAATTTTTTTGCCCTCTCTATGTGCACCAGCGACTACTTGCATCAGGGTACGTAGGACTGCAGGGTGTAGACTATCGTAGAGATTAGCAACACGCGAATTATTGCGATCAACAGCGAGCAGATACTGTATTAGGTCATTACTTCCTACAGATAAAAAATCCACCTTTTTAGCTAGAATTTGGGCCTGATAAACAGCAGAAGGTACCTCTATCATTACGCCTATTTTAGGAGGTTGTATCTTAAAGCCTTCGGCAAGGGTTTCTTCATGAGCTTGCTTTAACAGCCTCATTGCTTCTTCGACCTCAGCTACGGTCGTAATCATGGGGAACATAATACTTAAATTGTCTAAACCAACGCTCGCTTGCATCATGGCTCTGAGTTGAACCAGCAGAATTTCTGGATGGTCTAGTGTGACACGCATGCCTCTCCAGCCCAGAAAAGGATTGTCTTCTTTTATCTGAAAATAAGGGAGTACTTTATCACCCCCAATATCTAGTGTGCGCATGACAACAGGCCGTGGCCAGAATGTATGTAATAGTCGCCTGTAGATCAGACGCTGTTCTTCTTCGCTAGGGAAGCGGTCCTTGGTCATAAATGGGACTTCTGTGCGATAGAGACCAACTCCCTCTGCGCCTACACTGAGCGCATTGCCTATGTCACGTGACAAGCCTGCATTTACGCAAAGTGAGATAGTGTGATCATCAATAGTTTTAGCGGGCATGTCGCAGAGTGCTTCTAGTTCTCTATCAAATTCTTGCTCTTCGCGTATTAATGTCAGGAATTCCTGACGCAAAGAAGGTGAAGGAGACCGATAAACTTGACCGTAGTAACCATCGACAATCAGCTCTTCGCCATCCAGCTGTGTCACATCTGCACCCGAGACACCTAGCACTGTAGGAACGCCGAGTGCACGCGCTAAAATGGCAACGTGTGAGTTCCCAGACCCTTTGGTAGAAACTAGGCCAGCTAGGCGGCCTTCAGGTATCCAACCAAAACGGTTTTTTCAGGATAAAAAGAGGTGTTTCCGGTACGTGATTGTAGGTTCGCTAATACTCTCTGCCCCAGATCTTTGAAGTCGGACGCTCGCTCTTGCAGATAAGGATCGTCCATTGCTTCAAATCGTGCGATATGATGATTGATGACACGCTTCAATGCTCCTTGTGCCCATAGTCCGCTATTGATTTCTTTTTTGATTTCATCCACAAGACTTTTGCTATCTAGGAGTTTTAAATAAACATCGAATAATGCTTGTTCTTCTGTAGGCAGGCCGATAGAAGCCATGTTCTCGCCTAGTTTTTTGATGGTCTTGCGAGTACTGGTAAGGGCTGCATCTAGCAGTTGAAGTTCTTCTTCAATATTGTGTGCCTGGCGCTCAGGAACGGCAGAAATGTCAGCATGCGGGTATACAACAACAGCAATACCTATGCTCACGCCAGGTGCGCCAGAAACGCCTCTTAATGTGGTTTCTTTAGGTATTTCAGGATTGTTTTGAGTTAAAGATTTGACGGCACCTATAGCTATAGCATGCGCAATAGTGCCAGCTAGTTGTGCGGAAAGGGTGACAAGAAAAGCTTCTTCTGCTTCATCAAAACAGCGTGCCTCGCGTTGAAGTACGAATAACACGCCCATAACGTGTCTCTGATGAATTAGTGGCACACCTAGAAATGATTTGAATGCCTCTTCGCCAAGTTCAGGATAAAGAATATAGTTGGGATGCGCAGCAGCATTTTCCAGGTTAATAGGCTCGGCACGTTCTCCCACCAATCCTACTAGGCCTTCGCCTAATTTGAGTTGGACTCTGCCCACTAAGTCTTTGTTTAAGCCTTCAGTCGCGACAAGGACATTTTTGCGTAGCTCTGTATCAGCTAGAAAGATTGCGCAAGCTTCTGTGCGCATTGCCTCATTCACACCACGCACGACGATATTGAGAACCTCTGGAAGGTCTCTAGCTGCGTTGACGTCTTGTACAATGCGGCGCAGTATCTTTATTAGCATGGTTGTCCTAAAAAATTGAAAGCGATTGGAGTGATAAGATGGGGAGATGCCTAGTTCTCTCCCTAGCTTGCGTCTTATAAGCGCAACTTGTAGGTAACAGGTCAGCCTCTGGATAGAAGCAGCCATATCTTTTGCCAATCTTGAACAAAAGATTTTTTCAGAGCGTTTACATATTACGTGTATGCTGCGCTAGATTGCCGCATCGCTATCGCTCCTCGCAAAGACGGTCGGACCCTGATCATTTGTTTCACTTGGTGAAGTGACCTATTACATTTGTGGCTGGTGTTTTGAGCGCGTCTACTCGACTGCTTCAGCAATTTCGCGTGTCACAGCCGGAGATTTAAATAAGGCGGGTTCAAGCTCTTTCAGTGCAGAACGATAGACTTCTCTCTTAAATAGAATGACTTCCCTAATAGGTACCCAATAATCTACCCAGCGCCATCCAATAAATTCAGGCGCTCCATTAGAGTTAAAACAAAAGTCTTCTTCTTCCCCCAAAAATCTAAGTAAAAACCACTTCTGTTTCTGACCAATGCATAGAGGTTCTGAATGATAGCGTCTGAAGTTTTTCGGTAAGTAATAGGTCAGCCAATTTCGTGTAGAAGCTAATACCTCAACATGTTCTGGAGAAAGGCCTAATTCTTCTTTTAGTTCGCGGAATAGCGTTTGTTCAGGTGTTTCAAGCGCGTCAAGCCCGCCTTGTGGAAATTGCCATGAATTTTGCTGTCCGATACGGCGTCCCCAGAACAATTTGTTCTCATTGTTTACTAGTATGATGCCTACGTTTAGCCTTAAACCGTGTTGATCAATCACATTCGCCCCACCGTCATTTTATATGGTGCGTATCATGCCCAGAATTGCGGAAAATTGCCAGCAATTCCCCGTGAGAACAAGGAAGTTCTTTTCTCTAGGCGCTGAAAGCAAATGAATTTAGGTAGGAAACCACGTTGCTGAGACGGGGAGATGATCTATTGCGGAGGAAAGGGGTGAACGATGGGGCTCGAACCCACGACAACCGGAATCACAATCCGGGGCTCTACCAACTGAGCTACGCTCACCATGTGCCAATGTTTCTACTTAAAATAGCATTACTTTTGTTGCCTTTTTTGGCGTGCCCGGAGGGACTCGAACCCCCGACCCTAAGCTTAGAAGGCTTATGCTCTATCCAGCTGAGCTACGGGCACTCAAATCACAATATTACTCGGGTTTTCGTAGTAAGTAACGCTAGGGTCGGGGACCCCGACAACTATAAATCTACGAAGGCTTTTATGCTCTATCCAGCTGAGCTACGGGCACTCAAATCACAATATTACTCGGGTTTTCGTAGTAAGTAACGTTAGGGTCGGGGACCCCGACAACTATAAATCTACGAAGGCTTTTATGCTCTATCCAGCTGAGCTACGGGCACTCAAATCACAATATTACTCGGCTTTTCGTAGTAAGTAACGCTAGGGTCGGGGACCCCGACAACTATAAATCTACGAAGGCTTTTATGCTCTATCCAGCCGAGCTACGGGCACTCAAATCACAATATTGCCCGAGTTTTCGTAGCAAGTAACGCTAGGGTCGGGACCCCGACAACTGTAAATCTACGAAGACTTTAATATGGCCCAAAAACCTCTGCCAGCTTTCTGTCTGAGGTTTTCACTAATCATTATGCAAATGGTCGGGGTAGAGGGATTCGAACCCCCGACATCCTGCTCCCAAAGCAGGCGCGCTACCAGACTGCGCTATACCCCGTCGCGAAGATGGGCATCATACTGGTAGGGCCGAGGCGCGTCAACCTCGTTTGTAATCTCGATGAGGGTTTCTCGTTTTCGTCAGTCATTCTCTTTGATAGTTGATGCTATAAACTCTCTAACTAATACTTGGTCTTTTATCCCAGGTGATTTTTCAACACCGCTTGCGACATCGACAGCAAATGGACGAACAGAGTGAATGGCTTTTGATACATTCGTTGGATTAAGCCCGCCCGCCAAAATGAGTTGATAATTTTGTGCTAATTCGTGTGCTAATGGCCAATTGGCCAATCTGCCAGTTCCGCCCAATAAACCGTCCGAGGACTTTGGCGCATCTACTAGAATATAGGCATAAGCTTGCATAATTGATTGGGGAGGCAAATCTTGTTCTGATGATGCTTGTATGACTAGAATCATGCGCTTTTTATCTGACTCTGGCACTTGTAAATCTTCATATACTTGTGCGAAGTCCAATCCCGTTATGTTCAATGTATTTATGATGACATTGGCAGGTTCATCAATAAAAATACCCACTTTCAATATATGGGATGGTAAGTCAGAGATAATTTTTTTGGCTGCCTGAGGTGAAATATATCTTGGAGAAGCACGATAAAAATTAAAGCCTATGGCCCAGGCGCCGTTTTTTGCTGCGCATAATGCGTCGTCTAAATTAGTGATGCCGCAAATTTTAGCCTTTGTCATTTTGCTTTCCGTTAAGCATGTTTTTTAGGGCTTCTCCAGGGTGGGCATGCTTCATTAAGGAAGAGCCAATTAAAAATCCATCGAAACCTAGAGCTCGCATCTTATCGATTTCTATTTTGTTATCTATACCACTTTCGCAGATGGCATAGCATTCATTTGGAATATGTTTTATTAATTCTCTTGAAATATCTAGACTGATGTTAAGCGTTTTTAAGTTTCTGTTGTTAATGCCAATGATACGTGGTGAAAGTGTTAAAGCAATTTGCAATTCTTCCAGATTATGTACTTCAATGATGGGTGTAAGGCCTAAGCTTATAGCGTATTCGTGTAATTCTGTGAGTATAGTTTTATCTAAAAAAGCTACGATTAATAAAATGGCATTGGCGCCACTTGCTAATCCTTGTGCGATTTGCTTTTTGCTGAGGATAAAGTCTTTGAGCAAGATATGTGCTTGCGGAAATGTATGCCTAATATTTTCGATATAGGTAATGTCCCCTTTGAAGTAATGTGGCTCTGCAAGCACGGATAAAGCCGACGCGCCATTCGAAAGATATTCGTTTGCTATGGCTATGTGGTCCAGTGTGCCTTTGTATATTTTGCCTAGGGAAGGGCTGGCAAATTTAATTTCCGTAATAAAAGTTGGTTCATTTTTATTTTTAAATATATCGCAAAAATCTAACGTATTGAGCGGCGTATGATGAAATTTTGGCAATGATGTTACTCTTTCTATAACGCTTTGTTTTATGTTATCTAAAAAATTATGCATGGTTATACCTTTTTAGTTGATCCAATAATGCAATCGTTTTTCCATCTGAGATGCTTTGTTTTGCCATGTCTATCCCTTCCTTTAAATTGCTTACTTTGCCAGATACGTATAGACCTGCTGCACTATTTAAGACAAGAATATCTAATTTGGGGCCTTGTATTTCGCTGGATAAAATATCAATGATAATTTGCGCATTTTTTCGAGGCGTTCCTCCAATAATATCAGGAAGACGAGAGAGTTGAATGCCTAGATCTTGAGGATGAACGACATACTCGGAAATAATGCCATTTTTTATTTCAGTTACATAAGAAGGGCTGCTGACGCTAAACTCATCTAAGCCATCATATGCATGTACAACTAGGGCATGTGCTGCACCTTGAATGTTTAAAATGTTTGCAACCACGTTGACTAAATCTTTACGGTATACACCTATGATTTGGCGTTTTGGTTTGAGTGGATTTAACAGAGGTCCTAAGATATTAAACACGGTTGGAGAATTTATTTTTTTTCTAAGTTCTCTGAATTTTTTGAATTCGGTGTTGAATAAAGGTGCCCATAAATAAGCGTAATGATTTTCCTCTAAACTCTTTAGGACTTCCTCTGAATTTTTTGCAGAACTTAAACCCAAATATTCTGCCGTATCCATACTGCCTGCTTGGCTGGTTGAACTACGTCCGCCATGTTTTGCGACGTATACATCACAACTTGCGATAACTAGACTTGCTGCGGTTGAAATATTGAATGTGCCAATTGCATCTCCTCCCGTTCCTACAATATCAACGACATCAAATGCGCAGGTTATAGGCAAGGAATATTGTGAAAAATAGTCCAGTGCGCCTAATAATCCCTCCGTTATTTCTTCTTGAGTATCGAACAATGTCAGTGCAGTAATTTGCTCTGATAGAGGCAACAGGCTTAAATTGGCAAATATGTCGTAAGCCTCCTCTCGGGATAAATTTTTGTTCACCAATACCTTTTTCATTCGTGTGACCTTTAATGTTTGATAGCAGGACTCTCGCATATGATGATAGGTTACATCAAACGCAAGCATGTGATCTTTTGTATTGTGGCATAGAAAACCTACTACTAGCTGAAGAGCCTTATGCTTGATGATATCTGGAGTGACATTTTTATATTGATACAGTTATCATGCGGGCGTTTTTCGTTGCTGCTGTGATTGGGCGTGCAACGACAGATTAACTTTAAATGACCACGGGGGCAATTATGGACCAAAGACAACGGTTGATTGAAACAGCATTTGAGCATAGAGCAGGTTTGACGCCTGATAACATTGATCCTGCTGTGAAGGCAGCGGTCTGCGAATCCATAGAAAAATTGGACATTGGGGAGTATCGAGTAGCAGAGCGATTAGCGGTTGGTGAGTGGAAAGTGAATCAGTGGCTGAAAAAAGCCATATTACTCTATTTTGCAATGGAGCGAAGCATGGCGGTCGATGCCGGATTCACCAAATTTTTTGATAAAGTGCCTTTAAAATTCAATCAGTATAGTGAAGCGGATTTTGCCAAAAATGGTGTGCGTGTGGTTCCGCCTGCCTTTGCGCGAAAAGGGGCTTATATCGCACCTTCTACGGTGTTGATGCCAAGCTATGTGAATATAGGCGCTTATGTTGATTCAGGTGTGATGGTGGATACTTGGGCCACAGTTGGCTCTTGTGCTCAGATTGGTAAAAATGTCCATTTATCTGGCGGTGTTGGTATAGGGGGCGTATTAGAACCTCTACAAGCGAATCCGACAATTATCGAGGATAATTGCTTCATAGGTGCACGTTCGGAAGTAGTTGAAGGAGTGATTGTAGAAGAAGGCTCGGTTATTTCTATGGGGGTTTATCTAGGGCAAAGCACGCGTATCTATGATAGAGAAGCAGGAACGATCAGCTATGGTCGAATCCCCGCAGGTTCTGTAGTGGTGCCAGGCAATCTTCCTTCCGAAGATGGAAAATACAGCCTTTATTGTGCAGTCATTGTGAAGCGTGTGGATGATAAGACGCGTTCTAAAGTGGGTATTAATGAGCTGTTAAGAAGTTTGTAACCGCTGGACTTTAAAGATATTTGCTCTATTTGATAGCGAGCGCTATTGCTTGTTCCATCAAAACCTGCTTCAAATGCCTTTATATGAAGTGGAATGTATGCAGACATGATTGATTTAACAAAAGAAAATGCCGAATTAGCGCTCTTGGAGCAGTTGATTCGTTTGCCTTCAGTTACTCCGAATGATGCTGGTTGCCAGCTCCTGCTTGCCAATTATTTAACATCTTTAGGCTTTTCTGTTGAATCTCTCCGTTTTAATGACGTCGATAATCTTTGGGCAAGACGAGGAGATACTTCGCCTGTACTGGTTTTTGCAGGGCATACAGATGTTGTTCCAGCAGGCCCTTTGAAAGATTGGACCTCTCCACCATTTGAGCCTAGCCTGCGAAATGGCTTTTTGTATGGCCGTGGCGCTGTGGATATGAAGGGTGGTTTGGCCGCAATGTTAGTGGCTTGTGCACGTTTTCTTAGCGTATATCCTGATCATAGCGGGTCGATCGCATTTCTGGTGACGAGCGACGAGGAAGGCCCTGCTATTGATGGCACGAAGAAGGTGATAGAGCATCTCACCTCTCGCGGTGAAAAATTCGACTATTGTATCGTTGGAGAGCCAAGTAGTGATGCGCAATTAGGCGATACAATCAAGGTAGGTCGCCGTGGTTCCTTAGGCGGTAAGCTGATGATTTACGGCAAACAAGGTCACATTGCTTATCCGCATTTAGCAGATAACCCCATACACAAATCTTTCTCTGTATTATCAGCGCTTTGCCGAGAAGAATGGGATCAAGGAAATGATCAGTTTTCCCCTACGGCATTTCAAATCTCAAATCTACATGCAGGGGCCGGTGTAACGAATGTCATCCCAGGACATTTGGAAGTTGTATTTAATTTTCGTTACTCCCCCGAGGTAACAGCAGAGCAGCTGGAAAGGCGAGTGCTTGAAATTATGGATGAGCATAATGTGCGTTACGATATCGTTTGGAACCATTCTGGTTTACCATTTTTTATGAAATCTCCTCATTTTAGTCAGGTTGTTTCTGAGGTGGTTCAAGAAATTAAAGGACTAAAGCCCTTATTATCCACTTCTGGTGGAACTTCCGATGGCCGATTTATCGCAACGACCGGCTGCGACGTGATAGAGCTTGGTTTGTGTAATGCTACCATCCACCAGATTGATGAATGTGTTCGTCTGGCAGATCTCAAGCAGTTAGTCCAAATATACCAAAGGGTATTGTTTAGAATTCTAAATAGCTAAAATTTTCCGTAATTACATAGTTCTTTTTTGACTTGCAGATCCTGTAGTACTAACATGTTTTTGGCGCTTATAAACCTCAATATTGTAGGATAATGTCCGCGCGTTTTTGTGCTTGGGGCTTTTTTGAGGTTGATGAGGAAAAAAAATGACAACAATTGGCCAAGTTCAGATAAGAAAACAGGTAGCGGATCGCCTTAAGAAAGCACGTCAATCTGCTGGCTATAAGACAGCAAAATCATTTTGTACAGAGCACAATATTGATTTAAAGCAGTACTTGAAGCAGGAAGAAGGCAAGGCTGCGATAAAAGCTTCACATGCTGTCTTATATGCTCGGTGTTTAAATGTATCCTTATTTTGGTTGATGTTGGGTGAAGATTGACAGAATGACTCCTTTTTCTCAGAAATCAGTCGCTGATACACGCATCATGGTGGGTGTTTCGGGTGGCGTAGACTCCTCTGTTGTAGCATTGCTCCTCAAAAAACAGGGCTATCAAGTTCAAGCTGTTTTCATGCAGAACTGGGACTTAGATGGTGATGATCCCTTTTGTTCAGCCAATCAAGACTTAAGTGATGCGCAGGCAGTATGCGATCGGTTAAATATCCCCCTCAAAACTGTGCGTTTTGCTGAAACCTATTGGGATAAGGTGTTTCAACATTTTCTCGATGAATATGCCAGCGGTCGCACGCCTAACCCCGACATTTTGTGTAATAAGGAAATTAAATTTAGAGCTTTTCTAGACTACGCGTTAGCGCAGGAGGTTGATTACATTGCAATGGGGCATTATGCACGCAATGTGCAAAAAAATGAGCAATACCAATTATTGAAGGGGGCGGATGTCAGTAAAGATCAGAGCTATTTCTTATATACATTGCAGCAAGACCAGCTCAGATATAGCTTATTTCCGTTGGGCGATATGAAAAAATCAGCAGTACGAGCAATAGCTGTCGAAGCAGGTTTGATTACGCATGACAAAAAAGATAGTACGGGTATTTGTTTTATTGGTGAGCGTAAATTTAAAGATTTTTTGGGTGAGTATTTATTGGCGCGTCCGGGAAAGATCCAAACTGAAACCGGTAGAGTGTTGGGCGAGCATAGCGGGTTAATGTTTTATACCATAGGCCAGCGTCGTGGCTTAGGTATAGGAGGCGTGGATGGTTTTTCGGATATGCCCTGGTATGTATTGGATAAAGATCTAGAACGAAACGTCTTAATTGTTGGACAAAATCATGAGCACCCTCAATTGCTTAAACCAATACTTCTCTGCACAGATATGCACTGGGTATCGGGTAAAGCACCGGAACTGCCACTGAGGTGCTCAGCCAAAGTACGCTATAGGCAGGTAGATGCGGCCTGTACACTAATGCAAGTAGATGACTCGGCTTACCAGGTCACTTTTGATGAGCCACAGTGGGCCATAACGCCAGGGCAGTCAGTGGTCTTGTATTTGGGTGATGTCTGCTTGGGAGGTGGGGTGATTGAATAGGGTATAAGCGTTGATCGTCTCCTAAAGTGCTCGCATAAACTGAGATGAGGACACTTAAGGCTTGTAGGCAGCCACATCTCTAGGCTAACTTTAAGGAGTAAGTCAGGTCAATTCCACTGCCATTACGTTCTAGGGGCTGACCTGTTGTGTAGCTCTTTGCCTTTCAATTCTGTTACTGCTTTTCGGCTACTATATAGATTGGCAACCTCTCCCTGGATAAACCAGGGAAAGGTCAGTGGTATAAAACTAGCCATCACTTGGCCCAATAGGAAGTGAGGCGGATGGCTCCTGAGATGTTGGCATTGGTGGCGGATCACTAGGTGTTGGAGCTGGTTGTGGCATTACAGGCATAGGAGCTGGGTCATTGGGCACAGGCGCAATAGATGGTTCTTGCGGTGTTGGCATAGGCCCTGGCATAGGTCCCGGCATAGGCCCTGGCATAGGTCCTGGTGCAGGTCCTGGTGCAGGTCCCGGCATAGGCCCTGGTGCAGGTCCCGGCATAGGCCCTGGCATAGGTCCTGGCATCGGTCCTGGTACAGGTTGAATGGTGGGTTGCCGTGGCGGGCCTGGCATTGGTGTTGGCCTACGATCTGGTTGTGCTGGTCTTATATATCTCCCCCGGTCTCGCTGCGCGTTGGTTACATTGTTAATAACTGTCGTATTTGATGCGGCAGAGCTCGAGCTTGAGGCAGCGGCTGCAGGTCTATTCGAGTAGTAATAAGGATAAGGGTCTGAGGATACGTAGCATCCTACTAAAATCATGCCAGATGATGCGATAAGGATTGATTTAAGGGTGTTTTTCATAAATAGGATCTCAATGTTAAATTTGTAATATTGCTCCAGCAGCAAGTATCCAATTGATAGACTCAGAAAGTCCAGAATTTTTCTAGTGAAAATTTCCCTTAATCCTGCATTTCAAAGCCGAAACCTTGCTAAATGGATTGTTTAATACGAGCGTTTTGTGTAAGTTTAGGCACATAGTGAAACCGAGGAGTTTAGGTTTCTCTGGTAAATAAATTTAGTGCTTGTTTGCATTACTCATTCTTTTTTAAATTGATCTGATATAGAGAGTAAAAAAATGCGCTTGCTGCGTAACTTAAAACTATTTCTCCTATTTCCCCTCTTAGGATATATCTCCAGCGCTCATGCTGATTACGCCCTAAATATGCCAAGAGGTGTGACTTCGCTTAGCCACGATGTTTACGATCTGCATATGACAATCTTCTGGATTTGTGTGGCCATTGGCATAATTGTGTTTGGGATTATGATTTATGTACTCATTATGCATCGTAAAGCGCGTGGAGTTGTGCCGGCGACTTTCCATGGTAACACGCGTATTGAAATCCTTTGGGCAATTATCCCTTTTATTATTTTGGTAATTATTGCGATTCCTTCTACCAAAGTATTAATGAATATGGGTGATAGTAGTAAGGCGGATATCAACATTAAGGTAGTAGGGTATCAATGGAAATGGGAATACGAATACCTGGACGAAGGGATTAGCTTTTTTAGTAATCTTGCAACGCCTATGGACCAAATTAAAGGTAAGGCACCCAAAAACGAGTGGTATCTGCTTGAAGTTGATAAACCTGTGGTTGTCCCTATCAACAAAAAGGTTCGTTTTCTGGTCACGGCCAGTGATGTGATACATTCTTGGTGGGTGCCTGAATTGGCGATTAAACGTGATGCCATTCCTGGGTTTATTCACCAAGGTTGGGTCCGAATTGATAAGCCTGGTATTTATAGAGGGCAATGTGCTGAGCTATGCGGTATCAACCATGCTTTTATGCCCATTGTTGTAGATGCTAGAACAGAAGAAGAATATGAAAAATGGGTCGCGGAACAGAAAGCAGGTGTTCAAACAGAAAATCAGCAAGCACAAGCACATACTGAGATCCATCAGACTTGGACATTAGATAACCTGTTGGCGAAAGGAAAGGACGTGTTTGAAGGTAAGTGCGCCGTTTGCCATAAATCGAATGGCATGGGGT
>JAQSWO010000052.1 GCA_029266595.1 Gammaproteobacteria bacterium | reverse complement strand
CAGATTCTGGCTGTATTACATCCACCATGCCACGGCCTTTGAACTTAGTGAGAATACAAGCTTGCTGATCCTCTAATAGTAAAACAGTAGGCAGTACGAGAGATTTAATCTTCTCCACAGGGCGTTTAACCACTTTTGCACTGAGCCCCGCGTGTTTGGCTGCGCGTACAAAAAGCTCAGGAGTCAGTTTATTCTCGACCAGGGGCAAGCCAGCTGTAAGCGCTTCAGTAGTGAAGGGTACTTGGTGGATTTTGGTCAGAATATGTAGGCATGTAAGCAATGGATCATCTATCGTCTTACCTTTAAATCGCCATTTGGGGTTGGTTTGAGCTTGGTCGGCCTTTTTTATATCGGACATCCTGTTATCCTTGGGTTAGAGTGAAGCGAGCTGGGCATTCTAGGTTACGCGCAATCTTTAATCAACCGAGGGCCTCTATAAATCAACCCCGTATAAATCTGTATCAAATCTGCACCTGCGGCGATCATTCTATTGGCATCTTCGGCACACATAATGCCGCCGCAGGCAATAATAGGTATCTCACCCCTTAAGCTGTCACGCAGTATTTTTATGTTGTATAGAGACTTCTCAAACAGTGGTTTGCCACTCAGTCCTCCCATCTCCTGGCCGTGTCGATACCTAGATACACCTTGTCTAGAAAGCGTCGTATTACTCGAAATCACTCCATCCATTTTTTGCGCTATGCAAATTTGCGCCACATTTTTTATTTGCGCATTATCTAGATCAGGTGCAATTTTGACTGCAATGGGGACATATTTCTCATGTGCCATAGACAACTTTTTTTGTGCTTCTTTTAGTGTGCCAAGTAGCGTGATGAGCGCATCATTGTTTTGTAGATCGCGCAGACCAGGTGTGTTGGGTGAGGAGATATTAATGGTGATATAGCTTGCATAAGGGTAGACCTTTTCCATGCAGATTAAATAATCTTCGACAGCTTTATCGATGGCCGTATCAAAATTTTTCCCTATATTAATGCCTAAAATTCCTTTAAATTTTGTACGAGTGACTTGCTCAATCAAGTAATCTACGCCGCGGTTATTAAATCCCATGCGGTTAATAATCCCTTCTGCTTCAGGAATACGAAACATGCGTGGTTTGGGGTTTCCGGGTTGAGGTCTGGGTGTGACAGTGCCTATTTCCAAGAAACCAAAGCCTAACGCAGAAAGTGCAGCTATATGTTCTCCATTTTTATCTAATCCTGCTGCTAAGCCTAGACGGTTAGGGAAGTCTAATCCCATAACCCTTCGTGTGTCGGTCTTGTGCGCGGGGATAAATGGCTTCAATAGATATAGGCGATGCAGAATAGATAGCATGCATAATGTCATGTGATGCGCCATTTCTGGGGGAAGTGAAAACAACAGGGGTCGAATCAATAGGTAAGACATGGCTTTTTCCTCTACTGGTGCAATATACTCGGCTTTTTTAAAACAACTAAAACCCAGAACTAGGGTTACAGAACACTATGACAACTGACTGGCAAAAAAGTCTCTCCAATCTTATTACCGATCCCAAAGAACTATGTCATTTACTCGAACTGGATGTCGATACATTCATTAGTCAACATGCGATCAACGAGTTTCCTCTTCGCGTACCTAGAAGATTTGTGAGCCGGATGGAAAAGGGCAATCCACAAGACCCCTTGCTAAAACAAGTCTTACCCATAGCACCAGAAATGCAGTTAACCTCTGGTTATTCACAAGATCCTCTGGAAGAAAACAACGCTAACCCCATTCCTGGATTATTACACAAATACCATGGTCGCTTGCTATTGCTGGTTTCAGGGGGATGCGCTATCAACTGCCGTTATTGTTTTAGGCGCCACTTTCCTTACAATGAAAATGCACCTGGCACGCAAGGTTGGGACCGAGTAATTGATTACATCCAAAAGGATAATAGTATCTCAGAAGTTATTTACAGTGGTGGCGACCCTCTAGTAGCAAAAGATGACATGCTAGCATCTCTTACTCAGAAAATTGCCAGTATCCCTCACGTCAGCACTCTGCGTATACATACTCGCTTACCTATCGTTATTCCGGAGCGCATCACAGCATCGCTTTTAAGCTGGTTCACACAAACACGATTAAGACCTGTGCTTGTCACACATGCCAATCATCCCAATGAGATCGATCACCATGTGATGGCGGCCATACAACGCCTCCGTCAAGCAGGTGTTATTGTGCTTAATCAAAGTGTGTTATTGCGAGGGATTAATGATGAAGTTGAGACACTGGTACATCTCAGTCAAAAATTGTTTGAGGCGGGAGCGCTTCCTTATTATTTACACATGTTAGATAGCGTACAGGGGGCAGCACATTTTGCTGTGCCCGTTGAAGAGGCAAAAAAATTAATCCTTGAAATGAGTTTTAAATTGCCTGGTTATCTGCTACCTAAGCTCGTTAGAGAAAAACCAGGGGTATTGGCGAAGTGCCCTGTTTAAATTAGAGTGAATTTCCCTTCCTTTTTCTCCCTATATTGTTTTCACTTTTATCTTCATCATTTGTGCTTATTAACGCCATAAAAAGCAAATATTTTTCTAGATATAGATGGATGTTATTTGAGTCTTTGTAGTTTTAGTCTTTAGGGTGCCAATTCCCATCAGCCTTTTTAATATATTTTTGTTTTACTGCATTCCATGCAACGCGATGACTGATTTCTTCTAATGACTCATTTGGATCACGTCTTTTTTTAGGATTTTTATACTCTTCATAAGCACTGTTAAAAGCTTCGCGATAAATATCTTGCGCGTGCTCCGGTAGATGGTTCTTTACAGAATCAGGTAATACTTGATTCGTTTGATATGGCATAGGTCACCTCCTTTTGGCTAATCGAAAAGATTTTCGCGCATACTATAGTACATTTGATACGGATTTTTATTTTGACTTCAGGCAGTGTGCAGACTATATAAGGAATTTAGAAAATGGTTATGTGAATTTTTTATAAAATTTGAATAATGTAGGGCCACTCATGCAGGATGACTATTTTGATCATGAGGCTGACATAGGCATCATTGGTCGAGGTAAGACAATAGAAGAATGTTTTAGCAGCGCAGCCCATGTTATGTTTTCTATCATGAGCGATTTGTCAGATATACATCCAATATCCACTTTTTCATTTATATTTGATGAGCCCAATGTCGAATTAGCATTAGTGACATGGTTAAATTTATTGCTGGCAAAATCCAATGCTAAAAATATTATTTTTTCTCAATTTAAAATTATTCGACAAGAGAGTCAGTGGATTGGGGAAGCATCTGGAGAGCAGTGGAATGAAAATATGGAACGAGGTACTGATGTTAAAGGCGCGACCCTTACTATGCTCTCTGTTAAAAAGATAAACGATGAATGGGAAGCACGTTGTATAGTAGATGTTTAAAAAGGAAATGACAAATGGACTTATCACGCGTTAAGCAGATAGACGAATTCAAATGGACAGTAGCTGATAAAGAACTTCCTATTTTATTTTATGGTGATAAAGACTTAATTTCTGGTTTAGACGAAAAAGTGCGGGAACAAATTATAAATGTGGCAAATCTTCCCGGCCTAGTCGGTAATGCTATGACGATGCCTGATGCGCATTGGGGTTATGGATTCCCTATTGGAGGTGTAGCAGCATTTGATGCTAATGCAGGGGGTGTCATCTCAGCAGGTGGTGTAGGGTTTGATATCTCATGCGGTATCCGCGCATTGCGTACAAATTTATTTTTATCCGATGTACTCCCTTTTATAGAAAAACTAGCGGATTCATTATTTCGTGCAGTACCTTCTGGTGTCGGAGCTGGAGGAAATTTACTTTTAACTAAACCTGAATTAGAAGAGGTTATGCAAGAAGGTGCGCGTTGGGCTGTTAAAAAAGGATATGGTGTTTTGGAAGATTTAGATTATATAGAAGAAAAGGGCTGTATTGATGGTGCTCGTCCTAGCTATGTTTCTGATCATGCAAAAGAACGCCAATTAGGTGAAATGGGTACATTAGGATCAGGCAATCATTATTTAGAAGTACAGGTAGTAAAACAAATTCTCGATCGGTCAGCTGCTAATGCTTTTGGCCTCACTGAAAATCAAATTATCATTTCCATTCATTGTGGCTCTCGTGGTTTAGGCCACCAAGTTGGTAGTGATTATCTTATTACTCTGGCAAAGGCAGCAGAACATTTGGGTATTCAGTTACCTGAACGTGAATTGGCTTGCGCTCCCATCTTATCTAAAGAAGGCCAGCAATATATTGGTGCTATGCATAGTGCAATTAATTGTGCGTTAGCTAATCGTCAAATTATTACTGCACTGACTCGCTCTGCCGTCAGTAAAATTTTCCCTAAGTCCCATCTTGAAACTTTATTTGATGTTTCACATAACACCTGTAAGCGCGAAAAGCATCCAATCGATGGCAAAATTAGAGAAGTATATGTTCATCGTAAAGGAGCAACACGTGCTTTTGGTCCAGGCCATATTGAATTGCCAAAAAATTATATTTCCGTTGGACAGCCTGTTTGTATTGGCGGGAGTATGGGTACAGGCTCTTATATTTTGGCGGGGAATTCATCTGAATCTAATCAAGCATTTTCTTCAGCTTGTCATGGTGCTGGGCGCAAAATGAGCCGTCGTCAAGCATTAAAAATATGGAATGGTAAGGAGCTTATTAAAGAATTAGCAAATCAAGGCATTTATATTCGAACCAAATCTATGCGAGGCGTTGCTGAAGAAGCACCTGATTCTTATAAAGACGTGCATAAAGTTGTAGAAGTAACCGAGCGATCTGGTTTGGCACGCCGGGTTGCATTTTTAAAGCCTATTGCTTGTATTAAAGGGTAAAAAATTAAAGACGATTTAACATTTTATATCAAAATATGAGGTCCCATATTTTTAATGCCATAATCATACAAACAAGGAGGAACATACAATGCAGAATCTTAGTGGAAAAAGAATAGCAATACTGGTTGCAAATGGATTTGAACAAGTAGAAATGACTGAACCCAAGGAAGCCTTAGAAAAAGAAGGCGCTAAAACAGAAATTATTTCGCCTGAAAAAGATAAAGTGAAAGGATGGAAACATAATCAATGGGGTGATGAATTTTCAGTTGATGTCTCATTGGAGCGTGCAAATTCAAGCGATTATGACGCACTGTTATTACCTGGTGGCGTTATAAATCCCGATAAGTTACGAATGAGTTTATTGGCAATTGATTTCATAAAAAAAATGTTTCAAGAAGATAAGCCTATTGCAGCTATTTGTCATGGCCCTTGGACATTAATTAATGCAGGGGTAGTAAAAGGGTATACGGTAACGTCTTGGCCTTCCATTAAAGTTGATTTAATGAATGCAGGTGCTAACTGGGTCGATGAGGAAAGTGTAAAAGATAGAAAACTTGTGACTAGCCGTAAGCCTGAAGATATCCCGTATTTTAATAAAGCAATGATTGCCCTTTTTGCTGAAAAATAAAAATAGAAGGAGTGCAAAGCCTTTTAATGCTAAAAAGAGCTTTGAAAGGCCATTTCTACTTCTTTTTTCCTAAATGCTAGGCCTATTTTCAAAATATTCTGAATGCCTCTCTGTCGCAATTCGGTTTCATAGTCGCGCGCCTCTATTTGTGCAAGTGCTTCTTGAGCTGTTTGCTTCAATGTAACACCTTTTTTCGCTACTTTAAATTCCAAAATTAAACCCAGCTTTTGAATGTCTTTGGGAATAATCATAACGTCATAACGCCCATAGCCACTTTCTTTATTCGATTGGACGGTATGGGTATCCGCTAAGCTGACAATTAACCCCAATACAAAGCCGTGATAAAATTTTTCAGGATTTTTGCCTCCTACATCAAAAAAACTGCTGGATTCCTTTAAGAATCGCTTTAATCTTTCTAAAAACGTGTCGAGATCGCCTGTGGTTAAATTTTCTAAGAAAGCTTGATATCCCGCTGTACTAAGAGAATCAGTAAACCATCCACGAATCACTGTTCTATAAAGTGCAGCGACTTCTTGGTTAGGTGTTTGTAATTCACAATTAAATTCTGTATCAATCGGAGTTGCTTTTCTAACTGTTAAATAGCCGCTAAATAGTAACAAGCTCCATAAGGCATCGGTGTTAGTTTTTAGATCCCCGAAAACCATTTTTTCTGTGATAATAACTTCAATAGGGTTCCCAGCTAAGATTTGCTCAAATTTTTCTTTTACTATCGCCTCTGCTAAAGCCATCGACGTTTTGATTAGCTCACTATTACTTGTATTAACCCAGTAAGGCCTCAGTGCACCCTTTTCAGCAATGCAATTGGCGATAGACCAGGGATTATAGATTTGACACTGACCAATGTGATAACCGTTATACCAACCTTTTATTTCACCTGATAAATGGTGGAGATTTATCTTTTTTAGCGCTTCATCAACCTCAGATCCTGTGAATCCAAAATACTCAGCGTATTTTTCATTTAAGAGTGAATATACCCTTAAATTATTTAATCCTGAAAATAAACTTTCCTTGGAAATTTGTAAGATACCGGTTATCACTGCCTGGTGTATGTCGGCATTGCCTTTTAAGACGTTGCCCAGTACACCACGCATTAGCTCAACAATTTCTTTATAGTGATTATTGCTATGGCCTGATTGAATAGGTGTATCGTATTCGTCGATTAATATCCAAGGTTTAACGCCATGGTGGCGGTGGAGATAATTTGAAAGACGCTGTAGTGAAAAGATAAGATCTGCATCGCTAGCTTTTCGGTTTAATACGCGCTCAAAAAATAATTTTTCATCTGAATATAGCGCTTCACTTAAAAGCAGCACTCGATGTTGTCCATATAACTGGCTCAGAAGCTCTGCAAAAATTTGTTTGGCTTGATCATATGAGCTGCATGCCATTGCTTTAAAAGTAATAGAAATCACAGGATATCTTCCCTGATGATCCATATAAGCGCTACCTTCCTTCGCAATTTTTAGATGATCAAACATACCTTCAGTTTTAAGATTATTTACTTCAGATCCTAAAAAATGGTGCAACATTGACATGTTTAGGGTTTTGCCAAAACGACGAGGACGAGTGATTACTATAACTTCGGTACCGCGATTATCCAGTACTTCTTTTATAAAAAGACTCTTATCAATAAAATTATATTTCTCTTTAATGATTTTTCCAAAATCATCTACGCCAATAATAAAATTCATAAGACTATGCTCGCTTAAATCTTAAATTAGTCTTGTCTTTGCGCTTAACAAATAATCCAGCCATAGGTTGGTAAGTATTTCTTGTGTTCTGTTTTGGGTTAAGCGTTCGTTCAGGTTTTCGATGTCTACTATTTCAAAAGGTTGATCATGCCAAGAGCACGCAAACACAGCTTTTGTACGTTTGCCAGTTTCTGGATCAACCTGCCACACTAAACATTGTGCGCAAACGCCTTTAAGCATGCATTGCATAGGTCCGTAAACAGAGGCTGTGATTTTAGGTTCTCTAATCAAATATTGTTTAAGCGTGGTGTGAAATGCCATTTGCATGGCTTTGAGGAATCCAAATTTACCAATTAATAAAATTCTGTTAACGGTTTGTAGTGGAATTTCTACACCGCCGACATCGAGGTCTCCTCTGGCATATTGCAAGAGTGCAGAGATGACATCGCCACTCACAGAATGATCTTGAGAGCGTCGCGCTTCAATTGGTTCTCCGTATTGTGTGGCCCAGATGATTTTGTCTGCCGCCGCTTCTATTTTATCCTGGCAGAACAATTCATCTGCTGTTTTAAACCCACCTACGTACAGCACTTTATTGCCTTTTTCTCGCATGGCTTTACCTGCAGCTAATATATGCGCTGCGCTGGTACGGCCACCAACAAATAAAACAGTTTCATCTCCGTCAGCAATTCGAGTTCTTACGCCTGAGGGTCCCATTAAAGAGATAGGATCGCCTGGTTTCAACATGGAAAATAAACGTGTACTGGCTCCTTGCTCAAATACCATTAGAGAAATCGTACCGGTTTCTTTATCTACCTCTGATGCCAATAACGCTGTGGCTTCTGTTTGTAGTTGTGTGCCATCTATTCTGTAAGCGCTAGATTCAAAATTCTGAGCGCGATAGAAATGTCCTGGTAGAAAATTATGTGCTGCCATGGGTGCATGAATTTTAAGCTCAATCGTGCTTGGCGCATGCCGTGTCACGGCTTGGATGGTGGTGGTAAATGCCGCGTGCATCTTATCGGCAAAATTTTGATATTCATGTGCATCTGTTGTTTGAAATTCACCGAGGGTCTTCATAACTTCAGGATAAGTTCTTTTGCCAGAAGCAATTGCTTTGACCACGCTTCCGTGAAAAACAGGGTGGGTATCGCCCAAAAAACTAACGCGCTTGTTGTCATAGTTGCTATAACTAGTAAAAGCGCCAAAATCTTCTATTTTGGCATGGTTGTCTGGCTGAACTTCCCTTAAATGTTTATCAAAATTGTAAGGCTGATATTGCATTTTTTTGCGCTCAAAGGTGCCTTCGTTTTCAAATTCATAAGCCACGTTAGGGCTCGCACCTGTCGCTACAAAAATCGATTTGGCTGGTAACACGTGCGCCTCATCACTGCTAATCCACTCTCCTTTTTCATTATAAAAAAGTGATTCGCTCACCAAGGCAGACACATGACCGTAACGATCTAGCCGTATGGCTTTAGGATTTAAGCCTTCTGCGTAGTAGATTCCTTCCTCTAACGCCTTAATGACTTCTTCATGGTTACGGAGATAAGCAGGAGATTCTCTCAGAAGTCGGCGATAGGCGACTGTTACACCGCCCCAATTCCGAATTAATGATAGGAAATTCGGTTGCCTGTTTTCCTTTTCTGCCAAAGCGCGTTCTTCTTTTACCAAGACTGCATGGGTGAGAAATTCATTCAGTATTTCAAAATTCGAATCATCAAATTGCTCACGTAATCTGGCTTCTCCTAGTACACGCTTAAGCGTTTCGTAGCGCTCCCAAGTTTTTTCTACTTGAGCGATGTAATAGGCCTGGACTTCTGTAGCTGTATCAATTCCCGTCAGTCCTCCGCCAATAATGACTGCAGGTAACCGGACTTGCAGATTTGCCAAACTACTTTTCTTAGCAGCACCCGTTAGTTGCAGCGCCATCAAAAAATCATTTGCTTGGCGCATCCCTGGCGCCATGCTGCCCGGTACGGGTAGCGCTTTAGGTAAACCAGCGCCTACCGCTATGGCTAGATGATCAAACCCTAATCGCCAGGCATCTTCTACTTTTAAAGTACCACCAAAACGCACTCCTCCGAATACTTGGAAGTGAGGCCGCCGCATGAGAGTGATATAGATTAATTTCAGGAAATTTTTATCCCACCGAACGGTAATGCCATACTCAGCTACACCACCAAAACCTGCCATGATGCGAGTGCCTAGATCTTCTGTGATGCTTTGATAGCTGTAGATAGGCGCATCGATATAGGCTTGAGGTAATGGTTCAATCTTCAAACCCTCGACGCCTACCACGGCGCAGCCTTCCATTAGTAAATGATGCGCTAATGAAAAGCCAGCAGGTCCCATACCCATCACCAATACTTTCTTGCCGTTGTAAGGTTTAGCTACCCATTGGGTTTGTCGTAGAGGATTCCATTTCGTGAGGAAATCATAGATTTCCACGCCCCAAGGCAGCGCCAATACGTCGGTAAGAACACCTGTTTCAGTTTGAGGTATGTTGACAGGGGATTGTTTCTGATAAATACATCCCTTCATACAATCATTGCAAATGCGATGTCCCGTCGCTGGACACATGGGGTTATCGGCCATCACCATAGCTAGGGCGCCTATGGTATAACCTTCTTTTTTGAGTACGTGCATCTCTGAGATTTTTTCTTCAAGTGGGCAGCCGGTTTGTATTTCTCCTAAAGGATTTTTCTTCAAGCCTTTTTCAGGTTCTGTTTTTTTGACAGGGAAGCCCTTAGAGCAAAAATCCCCCGCTTTTTCGTGGCAATAAACACAGTAGTCGACTTCAGAGAGTACTTCTCTTTCAGACATGCGATGGTCTGTCAAAGCAAAACCATCTCTTTGGCGATGGTGTTCTGGTGGACCTTCCCAACGTCCCACCTCGTCATCTTCTACCGCGACCATGGGCACTAAATGGTAATAATCCAGTTTTTGTGGCAAATGAAAACTCACCCAGCCACGCACTGTTTGTCTTGCCTCATCATCTGATGTAATCCATACACACCAAGCAACCAGTTTGGCGATCTCTTCTGCGTATTTTTCTACATCTTCTAAATATCGCTGGCCTAATGTTGCGACAGCAAGTTCTTTATCCTCTTCTCCCTCAACTTGTGTCTCCAGCCATCTATCTAGCACCTCAAAGGAGGGCAGCTCTGTTTTCTTCAATAGTAAACGACGTGCTTCGCGTTGCACGTACCACTGTTTGAAGGCAAAAATTGGCTGGTGAGAAAGAGTGGCTTGCGCCGAAGCTTTCAGTGCTGCTTGAACGTCAAATAGCTCGGCGATTTCAGCCTCTACAAAAGGTGCGCAGGCGATCAGTAATGCACTGATCTCTTCGGCAGTAAAGAGGTGAGCATTTTGTCTATAGGCGAGCAGATCTTCTGCTAATCTGGGATTCTGTGTGCTGAGCTTTTGAATAAAGCGATCATCAAACCCCTGCAGCCATTGGATGTCGGATAAATCTTTAAAGGAGGCGTTTTTTAAGTGGAGTGTGGGTTCTGTCATAGAAAGGTCTTTTACTTGAGCAGCGAATTCTTGTCTAGCGGTTTCGTTCGGCAGTGCCTTAATGAGAAAGATTTATATCGCTCGCTCTTAAAGATACTGGGTTTAAAAAATATATGGGCTCTGTTTGATGGCGAGCGATATAAACTGGTCCTTCAAGGAAAGACTGCGTCTCCTCTTTGGAAACCCCATGCGCTAGAGTCAACTTCAAAATGCTAAAAGCCAGCGTCTTGAAGTTGGATGGGTATATTGCTTTAGCTTTTGAAAAGATTGTTTTTTTCAGAATATTAAAAAGGTTTGCTTTTTTTTATGAGCACGGTATATATTGCGCGTACTTGAAGGTACTGGTTTTTTATACGAACAGTATAACCTGTTGTTGTAAAGAGGGA
>JAQSWO010000157.1 GCA_029266595.1 Gammaproteobacteria bacterium | reverse complement strand
TATTAATCAAGTAGCTACTAATAAATTGGCTACAGATGAGGAATCATCTTATTTGCAAAAAAATCCTAGCCAGATGATACCAATATCGAAATTGGCTCATAGCGGGACGCCGTTGCATTATGCCGTCTCAAATTTACAAAAAGAGGTTATAGAATTTCTTATAGCCAATGGTGCTCATCTTAATGTAAAGAATGCTGGAGGTTTCACTCCTCAGGATTTAGCTAAAAAAACTGGTGCTGAACATATAATTAGATTGCTAGAAAATCCTCAAACTCAAAAAGGAATTGCCACTTTGGCAGGAAAAGTAGGTCTTCATGCACAGCAGGGTGAGAGACCTTTAGGAGGAAATATTGTCGCTGCCAATGTCGAGCATAATGCTAATCATCAAGGGTTTAAGCAAGTAGTTGCTCCTGGACCAACTATGTCTTAAGGCAAACTCTTTATAACTATATACAGTGTGAGAGATTTTGCGAAGCCAATTGTCCAGTCTTTTGTTTTGCAAGGAGTGATAGCGAGGCAACAATCTAGAAAAAAATTTAATGCCCCGTAGGACTCTTCGGGAATATAGAACTCGTAGATTATCGCTCCTCGCAACAGGCGGATTTTGACGGCTTGTGCTAATTTCAGCAGGAAGGGTCTATTATGCAGGCGATAGATCTGAAGTTGTTGGTAAATCTGGAAAATCACTATGTTCACTATCCATAGTATTTGTATTATTTGGGGAGATGACCCAAGGGATAAATAAACTTGGTCCTCGCAACGAAGATGCTGTTATTGCTGTAGGCGAGTTATCAGGCATTTTCCATTTTGTAGCTGCATATTCTGCCTCATAAATTTTATTTTCTAATGCGATTATTTGCTGAAATCCACCTTCTTGATAAACCCACATATTAAATGAATTTAGATCTTCTATTACCATAGAACTAATATTAGTTTGTTCATTTAATATCCTCGCAGCTTCCAAAGTTTTATGAAAAATTCTGACTAACTCAATATCATTCTGGCTTTGCATGGCGAGTTGAAATTCTTTGTAGAGCGCCTGAAATTTTTGAATATAACTAGATACCTGCTGCCCAGAGGTTGGAGTTGTTTCTATAGACTCTTTTTTTAACTGCGCATCTGGTTGATCTATGGTGGGTGTACATTCAAGGTCTATAGATGTAGAAGCATGAGTGAGACGTTCGGAATCTTTGATAGTTATACGTTTGACAGAAAGACCATTAATTTTGATTCTTCCCATCATATTATCAAAGTTTGAATTTTTTCTATCTTCTATTGACTCTTTTTCTTTTACTACAGAGGAGGATGGCATGATTTTTAAATTCCATTTTCCTATCCCATAGCCTACTAACATTCCAGTGAGAAATATCAATTTCCAAGAAAAAATTGTTAGATGGCTGTCGCTCTTTTGATGTTTTTTATTATCTGTTTTTGCTGGTTCAGATAGTTTTGCTTTTTGTTTTGCTAAATTTCTTTGTTCTAAAGATGATACTGTCTCTCTTAAATTGTTAACATCTTGTTGTAATCTTATATTTTCTTCTTTTAATTTCTGCTTTGTTTTCTGTAACGATTCAAACTTTTCACCTGATGTCAGACGAGCTATTTCTGCATCGCGTTCAATCAGATTTTCTTTTAATTTTTTAATTTGTTCATCTTTTAGTTCTATTTCCTCAGCTATGCTTTGGTATGCTTCCTCTAAACTTTCCGATTTTTGGGTTTGCTCTTTTAATGAAGAAGTAATATCTTTAAGTATTAATTCTTGAGTAGTAAATTGCTCATTTAATGAATGATATGTACTTTGATTTTCCCGAATTTGTCGGCTTAATTTAGCATTGGATTTTTGTAAATTTTCTATTTGTTTTTTCAGTTGGGTTATAACTTGTTCTAGTTTTTCTGTTTCTCTTGATGCGGCTTGTGCCTTAGCAAGTAATTTATCTTTAAGTTGAATATTTCCTAACAATCCACGTTTACTATTTTTTAATTGACTTATTTGGTCTTGCGATGCAGCTAATGCAGATCTTAGCTGCTCTAATCGATCTATTAGCGCAGCAGTATTTTGTGCTGACTCGCCTGCAAGTTTGTTTAGCTTATCGATGTCTTCTTGCAATCTTTGGGCATCAGGTGAATTTCCCCAGAATGCTTCCCAACGTGCCATAAATGCACCTTGCAAAAAAGACTGTAAAGTTTCTTCTTGGAAAGGAGATTCTGGATTTTCTTTTGTGTCTGCAGGCATTATATTTCTTAGTTATTAGGAGTAATCAAAAATTCCTTTCATTGACCCACACGCTCGAGTGTGAATGTTACGACCTTAATCCTTCAAAAAACTCCTTCACCCCTTTAAACCACGACTTGGATTTTGGGCTATGCCGCTCCCCGCCTTTTTCCAACGAATCATTTAATTTTGTTAATAAATCTTGTTGCTCTTTAGTTAAATTTACAGGTGTTTCCACAGTAATCTTGCAGAGTAGATCGCCAGTGTGATTACTTCTCACAGATTTAATACCTTTGCCTCGTAGGCGGAAAACTTTTCCTGTTTGAGATTCGGAAGGTACTTTGATTTTGACACGACCTTGCAAGGTAGGGACCTCCACTTCGCCTCCTAATGCAGCACAGACAAAACTGACAGGAACTTCGCAGTGTAGGTCATCTGCTTCTCTTTCAAATATGGCATGTGGTTTAACGTGTATCTGGACGTATAGATTACCGGCAGGCCCGCCATTTTGCCCTGCTTCTCCTTCTCCATGTAATCGAATTTTATCCCCGTTGTTTACCCCTGCAGGAATCTTAACAGAGAGTTTCTTATTTTTTTGTACACGGCCTCTACCATAACAATCGGTACATGGGTGCTTGATGACTTGACCGCTGCCGTGACATTCTGGACAGGTTTGTGCAACCATAAAAAAGCCTTGTTGCATATGCACTTGTCCTTGCCCTGCACAGGTCGGGCAAGTAATGGCTGCGCTGCCTTTTTTAGCGCCAGAACCTTCACAGGTTTGGCAAGCGACCATAGTAGGTACGTCAATTTGGAGTTCTTTTCCGTGGACAGCATCTTCAAGGGTTAGCTCTAAATTGTAGAGTAGATCTGAGCCACGTTGTGCACGAGTTTTACCACCTTCACCACGTTTACG
>JAQSWO010000051.1 GCA_029266595.1 Gammaproteobacteria bacterium | reverse complement strand
AAAGGCGGCAGAAGAAAGAGAAGAACCGCGGACAGAATCTGATAAATATCCTCTTGGAAAAACAGTTGCAGGCCGAGTACGGGCTATCGCGACATTCTTTTGGCAGAATGGATTATTACGCGGACAGCCGGATGAGCTACGGTTGGCACTGGTGGGATTAATTATCAGCCAACGTTCTGTAGAGGCTGCTAATTTAGGGCCTGGTAACTTTTGGAATCAAGCTAGAGAAGACAAATTGGCGTCCCTTTTGAATGAATTAAAAGTTAAGAACAAAGCGGGCCGATGCTTAAATAATGACCTTGAATTTCAAAAAGATTTCCTTGAAAAATTAGCCCCTTTATTCACTCCTGCTGATATATTGCGCATTATAAAGCAAATTTCAGCACTTCAATTAAGCCAAACGGTGTTGAGGCAAATTTATAGCGATGCGATAGCATCATCAGAAAAACAAAATGCAAAGGCTATTGACTGGCTTAGCAATATATCAAATAGAGTGTTTGGTGGTCAGGAAGTTGTTGAGTTGCTAGGAGAAGACCTGGATCTAGGGACAGGTGATGATGCATTCGCTGGTGCGAGATCGCGAAGACCGTCGGAAGGAAATCGGGGAGAGGAAGATTCTAATGATGGTGACGCGTTTGCTGGTGCGCGGCGGCCACTATTGACAGTATGGCAAAGAACTAAGAATAGTCAAACATCATCAGTAGCAACGGCTAGGAGTGCTCGAATGCTGTCACCTCCCAGCTTAAGAATGCCAGAAGAAAGAAGGCCGCTTATTAGTCATGAGTCTTCAAAAAGCGATGGCTCTGCCACCATCATCAGTAGCAACGGCTAGGAGTGCTCGAATGCTGCCACCTCCCAGCTTAAGAATGCCAGAAGAAAGAAGGCCGCTTATTAGTCATGAGTCTTCAAAAAGCGATGGCTCTGCCACTGTAGATGTTGCCGTGAACTGCTGTATATTGCTATAAAATATATAATTAGGAAAGAGCTGATATTAGGAGAGCCCATGAAATTCAGGAAAGAAGAATACCGTAACCGTCGCATCCAATTTATGAAAATGGTGGGAGAGGGAAATATTGCCATTCTAAACGCTGCGCCAGAGGTCAAGCGTAATGGATCGGACAATCACTACCCCTATCGACAAGATAGTGACTTTTACTATCTAACAGGTTTTAACGAACCACAAGCCATTGCGATATTTATTCCAGGGCGAGAAGAGGGTGAATTCATTCTATTTAATCGTGAGCACGATCCTGAGACTGCAGTATGGCAAGGTCCTATGGCAGGGCAATCAGGCGCATGCGAGCATTTTGGTGCTGATCAATCATTTCCATTTACTGTTGCAGACGAAAAAATACCTTCTTTAATAGAAGGATGTAAGCGTTTATATTATTCTATTGGCAGAGATATGTCGTTTAATCGTTTGATTTTGAAATGGTTTAATAAAGTGCAAAGCGCGCAACGAAGCGGTGGTGCTGCACCATCAGAGCTCCTCAATATAGAGGCGATTTTGCATGAGATGCGATTGATCAAAAGTCCTTATGAGATTGAATGTATGCGTAAAGCAGGAGAAATCTCCGCTCAAGCTCATATAGATGCGATGAAGGCTTGTCGTCCTGGGATGAGAGAATATGAGCTTGAGGCTTATCTACAATACGGTTTTACTAAAGGTGGTAGTCGTTCGCCCGCCTATCCACATATTGTGGGTTCTGGTGCGAACAGTTGTATTCTACATTACAGCCAAAATGATGATGTGGTAGAAGACGGTGATGTCGTGTTGATTGATGCAGGTGCTGAATATGAAAACTATGCATCTGATATTACACGCACTTTTCCCGCTAATGGTCGTTTCTCGCCAGAACAACGTGCGGTATATCAAGCTGTATTAAACACGCAATTAGCGGTGATAGATGCCATTAAGCCAGGGGTGTTATGGCAGAAACTTCAAGAAATATCTGAAGAATTTATTCTTAATGAATTGATAAAAATAGGAATTTTGTCAGGAGATCCTCAAGCGCTTATCACGCAAAGGGCTTGGCACCGCTTTTATTTACACCGATTCGGTCATTGGTTAGGTTTAGATGTTCATGATGTGGGTGCGTATAAAGTAAAAGGTCAGTGGCGTGCGCTTGAGCCTGGCATGGTGTTGACGGTGGAGCCAGGCATTTATATCCCTGCTCATAGCAAAGATGTTGAAGAGCGATGGTGGAACATTGGTGTTCGTATTGAAGATGATGTGTTGGTGACAGGATCAGGTTGCGAGGTTTTATCGGCAAAAGCACCAAAAACAATAGAAGCTATTGAAGGCTTGATGGCTCGCTGATAGAGTAAGGTCTTTCAGGGTATGAGGTTTTCCTGAATTGCCGCGTCGCGGGCTCCTCGCAAAGACAGCGATGTCAACACGGAGATACACATGAAAATACAATCGCTCCCCAAAGAGCCATTATCCATTATTAATATTATACTCCTCACGCTAAAAGCCTATCCCAAAGTGGTTCCGCGCATTTGGATGTTTGTGGCGCTATCCTCTGTGGGTCATTTAGTGATTCCTTGGCTTTATCAGATCAACCCAGCTTTTGCGGCTGTCGCCTTGTTTGGCTTTGTTTTACTGACCTGGTTTTTATATCCCATTATCATGTGGTTAGTTGAAGCTGAGTTTGAGGGTGGTGCGCACATGCCCCATTCGGTAGCGTATCAAATGGCTAGAGAACGCTACCTGTCTATACTAGGCAGTAACCTCGTCTTTTTCGCTATAGGATTATTTGTGGCATTAGTAATTTACGGTTTAGATTTGGTCTTTCATCTCATTGGCCATCATCCTTTCTTTTTTGCCATTAGCATTGCTTTAAGCCTGTATATTTTTATCATGTTGTACTTTGCCATTCCTTGTATTGTGATTGAAAAAAACGTTGTCATTGGTGCTTTCTTTCGAAGTATTGCGTTGGTAAAAAATAATTGGTGGCGAACTTTTGTCCCTCTTGCGCTAATTGGTTTGGCTATTTTAGGTTTTGAAGCCTTAGGAATTTTGTTCACTGGTAAGGCGCGCATGTTCCTCTTTACAGGTTATAACTTTATTCTGCAAATGTTGTTCTATCCGCTCATCGTTACAGTGACGTTGGTTATGCTAAATGATCTAGTGTTGCGGCATCAAAAACGAGGTTAGGGGAGTGGAATCATCCTCAAGTATAGACACTGATATTTTTGATATATTGCTGGTAGGTGGCGGTATCGTTGGTAATGTCCTCTCTCTGGCATTGGCTGGCCAGCCGCTTCGCATAGGTATCATCGAAGCGCAATCGTCGCCAGCCACATCTCAGGCTATCCAGCATCATCGTGATGAACGCGCTATTGCGTTAACCAATGCTAGCGTTAGACTCTTTCAATCTTTAGGGGTGTGGGACGCAATTGCGCCCTACGCCACGGCTATTCAACAAGTGCACGTATCAGAAGCTGGTCGTTTTGGGCAAGTAAAGCTCAGGGCATCTGACACAGGATACGCATTTTTAGGTCAAGTTGTTTCTGCTCACCGTTTACTCGAAGCACTACGGGCACGGGTATCACAATTTTCTAATATCACCACCCTTTACGAAACTAAACTTGAACAACTAGAACGCAATAAAGAAGGTTACACGCTAAAGCTCCATTCTTTAGACCAAGCCCAATACCTAAATACACGTCTTGTAGTTGCTGCTGATGGCACACAATCTTTTACACGAAAATGTCTAAATATTCCGATTAAATCAAACGATTATCATCAACATGCCATTGTGGCGACACTGCAAGTCTCACATCCGCACAATGGTGTTGCCTATGAGCGATTCACAACTTCAGGTGCCTTAGGCGCCTTACCCTTATTGGGTGATCGCTATGTGGTAGTTTGGACAATTCCTAGCAATCAGCTTGAAGACTTAATGGCCTTATCTGCCCAGGATTTTTGCAAAAAATTACAGCATTTATGGGGATATAAACTAGGACGTATACTGTCTATAGAAAAACGTCAAAGTTTCTTGTTGCAGAGCGTCTTTGCAACCCAACAGACTGCGCCATTTGCGCTACTGATCGGAAATGCTGCGCATACATTGCACCCTGTCGCAGCACAGGGCTTAAATCTCAGTCTGAAAGACGTTGCTGTATTCGCAGAAATGGTCTCAGAAGCCATTGCAAATCAACAGGACCCAACCCGCTATGCTTTGCTTGAAACTTATGCACAAAGTCGTAAAAGAGAACAGGTCTTGACGTCAGTATTAACAAACACCTTAATTCATCTTTTTTCTTATGAGATTGCACCTTTGGTTTGGGGCAGAAATATAGGCTTGTCTTCTTTTAATCTTTTACCAACGCTGCAGAGAATATTCGCTAAGAGAGCAATGGGATTATCAGGAAGATTACCTGCGCTGATGCGGTACTAATAAATTTCAGATACATTTTCCTTAAACACAGTAATTTTTATATCTTCTAGCATGTTTTCGAAGGTTTGCTCCTAATACACAACGATGATTTTTCATCAAACTTTTTTCCTGTGCAGAGATCTTCTAGATTGTCTCGTTGCAAGCTCTTCTTTGCAGCAATAGAGAAATCCTAATTTGACAGAAAATAAAAACAATAAAAGGGTGTAGCTATGCAAGAAGGAAATAAAAAAGAAATATGGGACAACAATGCAGCAGCAGAAGGCCCAGAGTATAAAGAAGTATGGGGTGAAAGTGCAGGAGTAGCAGAAGATCCTGACTCTATTGCACGTCTGCTGGATATGGCTGGAATATCAGAGACTGACCAAGGAGAAGAAGAGAGAGCGTTACGAGCTGCGCTTTCACCAGCGCATCGTACTCAAGAAATGTTAGTAGCACTAAATGAAAGGGATGGTTCTGTAAAAAAACAATTGGGTCATGTTCAGGCAAAATACGATGCAATCGACGCATTAATTAGCGTTTGGGCAAACTTGCTAGCAAACCAAAAAGAACAGGTTGCTCGTTTGGGAGAAAAGATTTTAGAGTTAAAAGCTATTTTAGTACGCCATGAAAAAAATGCGGATGGGCTAGCATCAGAAATAGCAAAGTTAAAATTAGAATTGGAAGAGCAAACAGAGGTTTTAGAGAGACTACGTGCGGACCGAATAGCAAGAAATATAATAAGAAAAACGCTAGAAGATGAAAAATCAAATTTAAGCGAGGAAATAGGGGAACTGAGAAAAACGCATAAGTCTACAATAAAAGAGCTGTCGGAATTGAATACCGAAATAGAGAGTCTTAGAAATGCCTGTAACTTTCAAGAAAATAAATTAAAAGCCTCACAAAGAGTTGCAGGTCCCTCACCGTCGCTTAATCAACAGCCTATCCAAGCTAAAAAGCCAAAGAGGGTAAGAAGGGAAGAGAAAATCGATCAACAGGAGGAGACAAATTCTCCTAGCCCAGACAAACATGCATCCTCAAAAACAGTATCAGGAAAATACGGAAGTATTGCTGCGAATATTATTTTATGTTTAGGCATGCTCAACTTGCTTTCACGTGCGTGCATCTCAGACATAAATATTCAAAACCAGGTTAGGCAAGTTACGAGTATAGGCATATATTTTACTTGTTTCGTAGCTGCAGTGATGGCATTCAGTGGCGGGCAGGACAAAAAACAGGGAGAAGGCAAAGCCCAAAAAGATAACTTAGCAGCAGCTAAATTGCTGCCAAAATTAGGTTTGCTCGCCTCGAACGTAAACGAAGATCATAAGAGTGACTCTAGAGCGGCAGCTGAGCAAGCAGGGGGCCTGATGCAAGCTCTAACAGTGAATGTGAGTGCCCATAAATAATAAAAACAGTAAGGGGTATATGATGAGAGAAAATGTTCCGCCTGTAACAGCAGAGGAATCAATTTTAGCAATACTGTTAGAAGCAGGGGATGCTGCAAAGGAGCACCTAAGGAAGCTGAGAAAATCGATAGCGAAAAATCAGTGTGAATTGGTAGAACTCCAGGGAAAAATACCAGAGAGAAACCAAGAGCTAGAAAGATTACAATTAAATAATTCCTGCACAAAAGAAGAAGTAATGATTGCAAATGAACATATAAAAAAATTGAAAGAGACTATAAAAGAAAGAGAAACTACAGCTCTTGAGCTAAAAAGCGAATTGGCGCACTTAAGAGAAGAAAATTTTCGAAAACGAAATGAGATACAGAAGCTAAAGGAAGAAGGAACGTCAGAGGATGGAGAAATAGCGCGGTTAACAGTAGAGAATAATGAATTACGGCAAATGAAAACGAACTGGGAAGTGGGAATAGGCAAATCGAAAGAGCAATTGGCGAAATTGAAGACACAGAAAAATAAATTAGAAACACAAAAATCTACCTTAGAAACTGCTGCTAATACACTGTCTGAATCTGAAGAAAATAATAATCCGCATACTCAGCCGGAAGCAGCGAGCTTACTTATAGTGGCGCCTCCAACGGAAGCAGCTGCAGTAAAGCATTCTAATAAAACTGAATTGGAAGAAGAAAAGCAAGGCAGCCGTCATTCAACTTCTGGAAAAAAGAAGAAAAAGGCAGCGGCAATAAAGGAAGTAGAGTTAGCTGAAGAAAAGCAGCCTCCATCAATAGCATGGTCATTGTCCAATCGAGCACTTGGGAAGTTCTTGGTGGGGATGATATGTCTCCTGGTGAGTAACCAATGGGATAAACTATGCTTCAGCATTCCTCCCAATAAATCTAACGATTTACCCAGTCCTTTGGATGCAGAAGATATGCCAGACTCCGCAATCTTAAGTATAAACGCAGTTGATTTAAGCAGAGACCAAGCAGCACTACACACTTACAGATTGCCAGCAAATCTAAGAGAATCAACAGATGGGCGGACATTGCCATTATTACACACGGCTGCCCTGCGAGAGGAATCTAATACCATAAAAGCCTTATTGGCTGCTGGAACTGACGTTAATCTACTCGATGAATATGGAGAAACGGCATTATATTATGCTGTTGATTCAGAGGCGATAGATTGTGTAAAAGTTCTTTTGGAAGCAGGATCAGAAGTAGACAAGCCCACCGTAAATATAAGGGTAATACCTCCATATTAGCATTATTAGAAAATTCTCAAAAAATACTATCGCTAAAGGAAGCACCAGCTCACTTGTCTCCCGCATCGCTGGCACCGAAAAGTATTTTATTCGAATCGTCCTTAAATAAAATTGGTCATGGTCAGGACTCAACTCACACTGTTCAATCAGAAACTCAAAGTTCCTCAAGCCATTTTTCAAGATAGGTATACACTCACTATACTTACTGAACGAGTATTGGTGGAGAACAAAGTTTAATCATCTTTTCTTTCAATCTTTCTCGTGTATATGGTGCAGCTCCTCCTTGAATTCCCTCCGCAAAGATTGTTCAAACATAGCCCTATCAATTTAATATTTTCTTAATAAATAAACATACAAACTAGGTAAGTTTTTAGAAATTTTTCATTGCGATACTTAATTTCCTAAGTATAATCCCGCGCCTTTAGGATTATCTAAGAATGGACGTATAAAAAGAATTTTTCATTATTTATAGGTAAAAGACATCATGCCAACAACAACAAAAATATATGGTAAAGAAAATATAAATCCCAAACACAACCAGGAAGAAAGTGTTCCGAAAGCGAAGAAAAACTTACTGTCACGTTTATTGAAAGAAGAACCTGAGAAAAAAGCATTGCATCCTAGAAAGCGAAAATATATTGGAGAAAATATTATAGATTTAAATAAAAGACAAAATATTTCTGATAAAGCTTGCGAGGAACTCATAAATTCTTTTAGCCGATTTTCTCTTGAAGAACAAGAAGACCCGCATGAAAAAGAATTAATCCATTTAGTTGAAAGCTTATCTCTTGAAGAACAGGAAGAACAACATTCTTTCGTACCTGCATCTGATGAAAAGCATTTGCCTAAGGATAATGAAACTAAATATTCTTCCCAAGAAGTTGCTGTAGTTATGCCAGCCTACCGTAATGAAACGGATTCATTTATAGCAGAATTGAGAGATAAAATTAATTTACTTCCTAGTATAAAGCTTATTAAAAATAAAGCCGATTTTGTTAATATAGTCCAAAAGTTATATTTTCTTAGTGAGGATGCAGGAAAGTTAGATAAATTAAGAATGGAATCTCTTGGTAAATATGAAGAAATAGAAAAGCGCCTTTTGAAAGTAGTTTCTGGATCGCTTGAACAGCGTATGCTCTTTGATCAACTCAGTAAAATACAGGATATGCTAGACCATGCTGCTGGTCCTATAGGTGAATATAAAGAACTTTGCTGTAGGTTAGTTTCCAAATATGAAAAATGCCCCACTGTAAAGATTGATCCACATGTAAAAAGTTTTCTTGAAAATTGCAAACGGCAAGCGTTTTTTCAGTTTATTCCTCAGGAGCTCTCTGATATTGCCATGTCCACTCCCTAGCAGTATTTAATAAAATTTTATCGAAGAGAATAGGATTATGCCGCCTTTTTTGCTTTTTGTTCTCATGCTTTGTGTGGGAATGCGTGGTAAGGGGCGGATTGTGTAAATGAAATTCTAGATACGTTCCAGTACAAGAGCGTGAAAACGAGTAGAAAATATTAATCGAGCCTTGTATGAATCTTTTCAAAACGTATTTCTCCTATTTAACATTTTCTTAATAAATAAATATTTGGATTAATTAATTTGCTAGAAATTTTTGTTGCCATACAAAATCTCATAGGTATAATCCCGCGCCTTTAGGAGCCTCACCATATGGATGTGCAGATAAATAATTGGTCTCTTTTTTAATATCGAAATAAGGTGGAAAGGCAATGCCAGCAAATAAACTAACACAAGAAAAAGAAAATATAGAGCCCTATAACAGTCCGCAAAAGATTGGGATAGGAAAGAATGAAGATAAGCGCAGCATAACCAGAAATCCACTGATGCGCTTACTGGGAGAGGAGCCTAAAAAAAAGGAAGCATCGAATGCTAAAAAACGAAAACCAGATGAAGAAGAAAATATGGGTTTAATTAAAAGGCAAAAAAACAGTAAGATTGAAGTAGGAGTAAACCCATTAGAAGAAACAGCAATGCTAGACTTTGATTTTAATGATAATCAATTTTGGCAAGAAGTTTTGGATTCTAGCTCCTCTAGCTCCTCTAGCTCCTCTAGCTCCTCTGGCTCCATTGGCTCTTCTGACTCCTCTGATGACGATGCTCACGAGGATTTAATAGAGATTTATAAAAATTTAACTCTTGAAGAGCAGGAAGAATTAGGTCTATTTGCTTCTAAAGAAGATGATTTGCTTAAAAATAATGGGGCTAGATATTCTCCTCCTGAAGAAAAAACTGATACAGCTGCATTATCTCAGGATGATAATGAATCTCAGGATGGTACTGATCCACTTATAGTAGCTTTGCTAAATGAGATTGATTCACTTCCCGGCATAGAGCTTATTAAAGATGAAGCTGGCTTTGTTGATATGGTTGAGAAATTATATTTTCTTAGTGAGAGCGCAGCAAAAGTAAATAGCGTGAAAATAGATTTTATTAAGGAGAGTCATCAATTAGAAAATTGCCTTTTGAAACTAGTACCTGGGTCGTTCGAACAGCGCAGAATTTATAATTATTTCAGTGAAATACAGCATCAATTAACAGACTTTCTTGACGCTGTAGACGAATATAAAAGCCTTTGTTCAGATTTGGTTCGGAAGTACGAAGAATATCCCGCTGCAGAGATGGGGCCATGTCTAAAAAAGTTTCTTGCAAATTGTAAAAAGGAAGAGTTTTTTCAATTTATTTCCCCAAGATTTTTTTCCTTGGCCATGCAATTGCCTAGTAGCATATAAAAGGTAACAGGCCAGCCCCTAGATAGAAACGGTTATTTTTTACCAATCTTGGTAGTGCCTGACCTGTTAATAAAAAGAGTTTTATCAGGCAGAAGGTGAAATATTTTGCTCTCCTTCTGCTGGTGGCGCCATTTCTTCCTGTTGCTTTTTTTCTGCCGCGGTTATTGCGTCTTCCAGTTCCTGAAGTGCTTCCTGAAGCTTTATTGCTTGCTCCCAAATTGATGCATGCATTTCTTCGGCCAATTTGACTCCCTGTCTCAGTTCTTCTTCGTGGGGGTGGCAGTTTTGGGTTTCTGCATACACGCCTTTTTTTGTCATAGGTGAAATCCTTTTTGTAGTTATGAATAGAAGCTTTTTTGTGTCAGGCAAGAGAGTAGATAGTGGGTCCTTTGGTCAGAATCTTCTGGAATATATAACTTCTAGACCAAATATGCCTTAGCTCTCAAGCGAAAGCTCATTATCGCAAGGCCATGAATTCACAAGGTTGTGAAAACAGTGATTCATTACAATTTTTTATGGAATAGTTAGTAATTTGTAAACATTGAACTAACAGATTCTTTGTTATTCACGCGACGAATGGTCTGAGCGAGTAATGCACTGATAGAAAGTTGGCGAATGGTAGGTATATGTTTGGCTTCTTCCCGAAGCGGAATGGTATCTGTCACAACTAGCTGATCTAGCGCTGAATTGGCTAGATTTTCTAATGCTTTACCTGAGAGCACAGGATGAGTGCAATAGGCGAAAACAGTCGCTGCACCGCGTGCTTTCAAAGCTTTTGCGGCTTGGCAGAGTGTTCCGCCAGTGTCTATCATGTCATCGACAATAATGCAGTTCCTATCTTCGACTTCTCCGATAATGTTCATGACTTCTGCTTCGTTAGTGCGAGGACGGCGTTTATCTATGATCGCTAGATCGCAGTCGTCCAGCAATTTGGCAGTTGCACGGGCGCGCAGTACGCCACCCACATCAGGTGAGACAATCAGTGGTTTGGGGAAGTGTTGTGCTCTGATATGTTCTAGCAATACAGGTGTCGCATACACATTATCAACAGGGATATGGAAAAAACCTTGTATTTGATCAGCATGTAGGTCAACTGTAATGATGCGGTCAATACCGACAACAGAGATCATATCTGCAATGACTTTAGCAGTAATGGGTACGCGAGCCGATCGTGGACGTCTGTCTTGTCGGGCGTAGCCAAAATAGGGAATAACAGCAGTGATATTAGAAGTGGAAGAGCGTCTTAGCGCGTCTGCCATAATTAGCAGTTCCATCAAATGATCATTGGTAGGCGCGCATGTGGGTTGGATTATAAAGCTTTCTAGGCCGCGGACATTTTCAGTAATCTCAACCATGGTTTCGCCATCGCTGAAACAAGTGACATTCGCTTTTCCTAGTGAGAGATTTAAATGTTTGGCAACGTCTTGGGCAAGTGCTCTGTTGGCATTTCCAGTAAATATTTTTAAATCAGGCA
>JAQSWO010000050.1 GCA_029266595.1 Gammaproteobacteria bacterium | reverse complement strand
TCAAGATTTTTTGATAACAGGTGCAGCGGTGATGATTGAGATGTTTTCTGATCGAGTGGAAATATCAAACCCTGGCCTTCCCCCTATTAATGTTGATCGCTTTATCGATGAGTATCGATCACGCAATGAGTTTTTAGCGGATCTTATGCGGCGACTCGGAATTTGCGAAGAAAAAGGAAGTGGCATTGATAAAGTTGTAAGGGCAGCCGAAATCTTTCAGTTACCAGCACCAGATTTTAGGGTTAGTGAATCTCGCACCACAGCAGTGCTATTTGCACATCAAGAATTTTCAGCTATGAGCAAGAGCGATAGAGTGCGTGCTTGCTATCAGCACTGTTGTTTGTTGTATGTGAGTAACCAGCGAATGTCTAACCAAACTCTTAGAGACCGGTTTAAACTGCCCGAATCAGCGACAGCGACAGTGTCATTAGTTATCGGAGCTGCTAAGGATGTTGGGTTAATCAAGCCAGATGAGGCAGAAACAAGCTCAACGCGCTATGCAAGGTACCTGCCGTTTTGGGCATAAAGTGCTTTAATGCAAATCGTTATGGTGCGTGCAAAGCATTTTTAACCCATATAAATCAATAGGTTAAGTGTTTTAATGCAAATCTTGTATGGAGTATTTAAGGAGAATTATTTAACCACAATAGTGAGCAAGAAATAACACGCAGTGCGCGTTAAATTGACTGTATCAGGTTAGCTGGCATAAAAAACCGCCAAGGTTACGCTTAGATCACTGAGGCGCCCCCCATAGGCGTGGCGGTTATGTTGCAATAATTATCCCTGGGGCTGGTGTTACATCAACCTGTATAGGCTTGTCTGTGGGACACTCCTGGGACACTTGGTCGCAAATAATGGCAAAATCTCACGGTAGGCTGCAAAAGTTATAAAATCATAACTATTTGATTTTATTATTTTTATTTGTTGCTGTGTATTGTCAAAAATAGCCTGTGGGAGACTCATAATCCCTTGGCCCGAGGTTCGAGCCCTTGTGGGCCCACCATTTCTATCTGTTTCTAGCCCCAAGAGTTGTTCGTCTTGAGTCTTGAGGACTCATGTTGTAATACTTCCATCCGGGGTTCGAGTCCTCGTGGGCCGACCAAATCGATCATCACCCAAGGATTATCATTGATGGTTCGAGATTATTCGTCCTGAGGACTTATTTATTATACTTATTTTTATTCTTCAAACTTTAAACCAATCTTCTGCAACGCGATGAAATAAATTTTCCTTTTCGCTAGTGGAAAAGTCAGATATGACAGTTTCATATGCGGTATAAAGTTCTTTAAAACTACGTGAAAGTTTTGCTACGGGCATATGACTTCCAAACATGCATCGCTCAGTCCCAAAAATTTCTATGACGCTTAAAATCCATGGCCTAATTTGATGCGTAGTCCAGTTCATTCCAAAAATACACTCAATGGCTGAAATATCTACACATATATTTTCACAGTGACTTAATTTTTTTATATTTTCTTTCCATAGGCGATAGCCATTCTCACTAAGGTCTAATGGCCATCCCATTACGGCAATAGTAAAGCCAATGCTTGGATAATGCTGGATAACTTTTATCAGGTCGGGTAATTGAGGAGAAAAAACTTCAAGGCTACATTTAAAATTATATTTGTTTAATACTCTCAGTTGTTGTTTCCATGAAGCATCCTGTAAAAGATCCGGCCGTTTAGCAAAACGCTTTCTCGGATTGCTATTGTCCCAGACCATGTGTTCCCGAATAGCAGTTACATTGGGTACTGAGCTATAAATTTCTAGCTTCTCTTCTAGATTAGGATCAAGGAAATCAACTAGTGCGACCATAGCTTGTCGAAACTCGGACTTCTTGGCCAAATCTTGTGCCCATGCGACTTCCTTAATAGGGTCTGTCGATAAAAATTCATGCCAGACTGCACCCGCTACCTGAAAACCTTCAGTGTCTTCTAGATAATCTTCCAACAAATATTTTCGAGCCATTGTCGAATAATCTCCAACAAATGCAGCATAATTTGGGTCAACTATATCTAAAAATTCGTGCTTATTTGCTTTGTTGTCATAAAAATGGATATGTGAATCTATTATCTTAAATGGGATAGACATTTTTTTCCTTTTGGCTATTGAATTGAAAGAGAGAGTACCAAACAGAAACGAATACAAAGAATATTTACCACATCCCTCGTAACCCCTGATATCCGATATATAAGCCTACCACCAGAATGAGTGCGCTGGAAAAGTAGGGGGCTTTACGCGCGAATTCTCCAAAGCCACTCCAGCGTTTAGAAACATGTCGGACACTTAAGGCTGCAAGCATTCCTGAAGCCACCATGGTCAATGCCAAGCCAATACTGAAGCACAGTGCAAGCGTTGCACCAAGGGCGATTTTTTTGAGTTGTAGGCATATTAGCAAAACAGTAATGGCGGCAGGGCAGGGAATCAGTCCACCAGTGAGGCCGAATATCATTATTTGGCCCGTGGTTACTTCACGATTGGCGAAACGGCGCCGGATATCATTGGCATGAGCTAGTTCATGCGGGTCCTGGTATCCCGGTGCTGATATATCTAATCCTTCGTAATCTTTAATCGCGTGATGATGGTTGTGTGCGACATATTCCACATCATAGTCATGATAGTGATGGTCATGCCCTATATGCAAGCGAGCAATAAATTCATTTGGTTTGGGGATTTCCTGTTCGGACTCTATAAAACTGTTACGTTGAGTGAAAGTAAAATTTTGTCGGCTGCCATCTGCTCGCTCGGTTTCCACTTTGGTCTCCTCAACTGGCCAGTTTGGAGCGTCTTTATTCTCATAATATAGCCGGAAGCGGGCCGATGCGGCCTCTTCCACTATCTGAAGCCTTATTTCACCATGTTCGGTATGGATGATTTTGGCCGTATCATGAGGATGGTCATGGTTGTAATTGTTTGCCAGTTGTTGATTTTTCCATGTGCGCCACAGCATCCACATAGCCACGCCAATGATAAGTATGGCGGAGGCAATTTGAAAGTGAGATTCCATCTCATCTGTATACCAATTTTGTCCGAGGTATAAGCCTGTCATCCCAATTGCCCATACCACAGCTGTATGAGAAATAGTTGTTGAAAGGCCTAATAAGATGGCTTGAGTGACAGTGCCGCGAACAGCAATGATGAATGCAGCCATCATGGTCTTGGAGTGTCCTGGTTCAAGCCCGTGTAACGCCCCTAATAGAATCGCGCTAGGCATGAATAGCCAGGCATTGCCTTGTTGTAAAAGTGTAGAAAATTCGGTCATGATCGTTCTCGCTCAAGAAAATATACGTGTTAGTGCTCTGTGCACGCCAAAAGTTTGATGAAAGATCATCGCTGCGTATTAGGAGCAAACATTTAAAAACAGGGATGTTTTCGCAGAGTCTACTGCGCGATTGATGAAAGCCATCCTTGTTTTTCACCCTGTAGGTGTTTTATAAAAACATTCAAACACCCAAATCTATTTCAGACAGATTTACTTATTTTCGATAATTCAAATCTATAATATTCATTTTTGACGATTTTTTTATTCATTTTATATTTTTGTTGTGTATAGAGCTGTTAGTGAATAATTTTAATTGCCTTAACGAGTTATATAATGGTAGGCTTACATCAAGTGCATGGAGGCATCTAACCGGGACAGCAGGGTAGGCAGCATTACATTGTGAGTGCTGCCTACCCGATTTATGGTCGGGTGAGGCTTGAATAGCCTGAAAAGGTAATAGAGCCTGCCGTCCTGGTTACGGCCTTCAACACCCGACCACCCCTTTTGTTTGGCAAAACAGATCGCCTAATTGTTCTACGTAAGCCATGTGTTTAGCCAATGCTCCTTGATTTTCTAGCACGACACTCTTCGCTCTCTCTCCCATTGCTTCTGCCGCTACCTTATCCTCAAGCAATATTTTCCATGCCTCAAATAATCCATCTTGGCCATGCACTTGAAGGACTGCTTTTTGATGATTGAGTAGGGCAAAAATTTCAGCAAAATTGAAGACATGCGTTCCGGTAATAATAGGCAATGCTAGGGCAGCGGGTTCTAATAAATTATGTCCGCCAATATTTGCTAAACTTCCTCCTATGAAAGCAATATCAGATAAAGAAAAATAGAGAAACATTTCGCCAAAACTATCACCTACAAATATATCTGTTGTTTCATTACACAATGTTTTTTCACTTCGGCGTAGGATTTGATAGCCGTATTTCTGGCCTAACTTTACCACTTCATCAAAACGCTCTGGGTGTCGTGGTACCAAGATAAGTAGCGCACTAGGATGTATTTTCTTGAGTTGAGAAAAGGCATTGAGTACTTTTTCTTCTTCGCCATTATGTGTACTGGCAGCAAGTAAAATAGGCCGCGATTCAGCGCGCCAATTTTTTCTAAGTTCTCTGCCCTCGAAAACTAATTTTTCAGGGATAGGAATATCAAATTTAATGCTTCCCAATGCAACAACTTGTTGGGGGCTTGCTCCTAATTTTATAAAACGCTCGGCCTCTATTTGTGTTTGTACTGCGATAAAATTAATTTGAGATAGAAGAGGTTGGATAATCCTTCTAATGCGGAGATAACCCAGCATAGATTTCTCAGATAATCGACCATTCGCCAATAAAATCGGAATTTTTTTCTGGGACGTGTAATGGATTAAGTTTGGCCAAAGTTCTGTTTCCATAATAATGAGCATGCGGGGTTGTACGCGTTTAACAAAACGCTTAACCACGTCAGGTAAATCATAGGGTACATAAAACTGGAAGACGTTTTCCATTTTCAGCTGTTCAGCCATTTTCGCGCCGGTGGCTGTCATATTAGTGATGGCGATAGGTGTTGTAGGATAGCGCGTTCGAATGGCTTGGATCAGAGGTTTGGCCACAACCATTTCTCCTAACGAAACAGCATGTACCCAAATTGCCCCCTTTGCAGACAAGGGCTTCACAAAGCCTAACCTTTCCCACCAACGTTTTCGATAATAAGGGCTTTTGCGGCCTTTCCAGTAAAGCCTAAGCAAAATGAAGGGAAGCAGTAGATAGAAAATGAGCGAATATATATGGCGCATGAAAATTTACCTTTCTATTTAAAATATGAGTAACATTAGGAGTCACTTGTAAAAGCTGTAAACTATATCAAGGAGAACACCGATGAAAGATTTTTTATTGTTTAAACGTATGTTAATTCCCTATTTGGTACAGGTTGTCTTTTGGCTGGGCTTTTTAGCTTGCCTGTTGACGGGTGGTGTGGATTTGTCTAAGGGATTTATTTTGCGAGGAATAGGGACGATGATTGTTGGCCCAATCCTGGTCAGAATGCTCTGTGAATATGTTGTGGTGTTATTTCGCATCAACGATACGTTGACGGAGATTAGGCTGAGTATGAGGGAGCGCTCTTCAAAGTGACCTATTAAGAAACGGATGGGTGCAGCAGATTCACTTTGGCAGCACAGATAAAGTCGTTTTCAGAGAGCCCCTGCAAGGCATGGGTAGTATATTTGATAAGGCAGTGGTTATAGCCTACTTCTAGATTGGGGTGATGGTTTTCTTGATGCGCCAACCAAGCGATGGCATTTACGAATGCGATGGTTTGGTAGTAATTCTTAAATTCGATGTCGCGAGATATTTCTGTTCCAGCGTCGTTAAGTGACCAGCCTTTGACCTCGCTCATCATTGCCATGGCTGTTTGTTTGTCCATCGCTGCACCAAAGCCTTCACAGGGGAGGCATTTTTTGTCAGTTATTACCATAGCGAATAATTTCCATTACTTCCCTCTTCAGCCATATACTTTACGGCTGCGATAATGTCAGCAGAAGTACAAGTATTACATGCTCCCTTAGGTGGATGGCCTTTGTATCCATGGATGGCGCGTTCGACTAGAACATCTATGTTATTTCCTTCGATCAAGGGTTCCCAGGCTGCTTTATCGCCAAGCTTGGGTGCGCCTAGCTCTCCACCAGTATGGCAAACGAAACAGACATTATCATATACGCGTTTCCCTTTAGCCAGAGACGTAGGTGATTCTACAGGCGCGGTTACTCCAACTTCTTCGCCACTGGCCGGCTTGCTGCGGTTGACAATATAGTCTACAGCCTGATGGACCTGCTCATCTGTACAGCTCGCGCAATTACCTTTGGGTGGCATACCCCTAATACCCCGTATGGCATTGTTATACATTTGCTCTTGGCCCATTTTGATTAAGGGAGCCCAAGCAGATACATCGCCAAACTTAGGCGCGCCGCCACCACCTTGGTCATGACAGCCCGCGCAGTATTTGAGATAAATCACTTTACCGGCTTTATCGCCTTTGCCAGTTGCAGGAGGAGGAGGGAGTTCGCTTTCTATGGATTTAAGATAGATAGCAATGGCTTCTAGATCGCTTATCTCAAGATACCTTAAGCTATCATGGTTTACTTGAAGCATAGGACCTTGCACTTTTCCGCCGCGAATCAATTCATCTTTTAGGAAGACGTTCACAATTTTTTCAACGGGAACATCTTTGAGTGCACTGGCAGAGATGTTAGGCGCAGAATAGCCTTCTACAAAGCCGCCGGTAAATGCGTATTTGCGTATGGGTCCGCCAATCGGATTCATAGGGGTATGGCACATGCTGCAATGGCCGAGACCATCGACCAAATAAGCGCCACGGTTCCATTCTGGCGATTGTTTTTCATTAGACTTGAATTCACCTCTGTAGCCATCGAAAAACATAAAACGCCAAAAGCTTTGTAATAGTCTAATATTGAAAGGAAAATGAAACTCAAGCGGTTTGTTGGGCGCATGAACAGCAGGTATGGCTTCTAAATAAGCTTTGATGTCCAATACATCTTTTCGGCTCAGCTTGTTGAAATAGGGATATGGAAAGGCAGCATAGTAATAATGTCCCTCAGGATCTATACCTTCGCGCATGGCAGTGACAAACTGGTCATCCGTCCATTTCCCTATACCTGTTTCTTTGTCGGCGGTGATATTCTGCGAAAAAATTGTACCAAATGGAGCGATTTCAATCGCTAATCCACCTGCAAAAGGCTTTCCACCGGGTGCGGTATGACAAGCAATACAATCGCCTACCTTAACGAGATATTCTCCACGCTTAATCCGTTCTGCTTTTTCACCAATGCCGTAATCTATGACGGGATATTCAACAGCCCCAAATTTGTCAGTATCACTAACCGGGTGTTCAACAGTCCCAAATTTGTCACTATCGACAATGGGAGGGTCACCAGCCTCAAATTTGTCACTATCAACAATAGTATGATCAACGGCCCTCAGCTTGTCTTCATCGTTTGCAGCAATGGATGGAATAGGCAGAAAGATAGAAGTGCAGAACAAAAGAGCAAATAATAGCTTTTGTCGATGGCGTGTAAATTTAGATCGCGATTTCGACCCAGTATGGGGTGCTTTAGCATTGAGTGGTATAGGGTTCATATGTTTCTTGCAATGTATGATGTGGCAGGTAGGCTCAAGTATATATGCCACAACAAAAAATGTGCAAGCCGGTAATTGATGCCCTTCCCCTTGATTTGATAGACTTCACGCTTTTCACACCTTTGGGGGGTAATCTAATGTCGTCGGATACACTTGGGACACGTCGCACTTTGAAAGTGGGGGATAAGATCTACAACTACTATAGTCTCCCTGCTGCTTATGAGGCAGGCCTAGGCGATTGCGCCAGATTGCCTTTCTCTCTGAAGGTGTTGCTAGAAAACCTCTTGCGTCATGAAGATGGTGACACAGTCACGCCTAAAGATTTTCATGCCATTGTACAATGGCTGCAAGATAAAACTTCCCAACACGAAATTGCCTACAGGCCTGCGCGTGTATTAATGCAGGACTTTACGGGTGTCCCGGCAGTCGTAGATTTGGCTGCCATGCGAGATGCGATGAAAGCATTAGGCGGTGATCCTGAGAAGATTAATCCACTTACACCAGTCGATCTTGTGATAGATCACTCTGTGCAGGTGGACGAGTTTGGCACGAATGTTGCATTCCACGATAACGTCCATATAGAAATGCAAAGAAATCATGAGCGCTATGGTTTTCTACGTTGGGGACAACAGGCATTAGATAATTTCAGAGTGGTACCGCCGGGGACAGGCATTTGTCATCAAGTGAATCTTGAATATCTCGCCAAGGCGGTGTGGACCAAAGAAGAGGGCGGTCAAATCACTGCATATCCAGATACCTTAGTGGGTACAGACAGCCATACCACCATGATCAACGGTCTAGGAGTACTTGGCTGGGGAGTAGGAGGTATTGAAGCAGAAGCAGCTATGTTAGGCCAGCCGGTGACTATGTTGATTCCAGAAGTGGTTGGTATGAAGCTGACAGGTAATTTACGCGAAGGAATCACCGCCACTGATTTGGTGTTGACCGTGACGGAAATACTTAGGGCTAAAGGGGTGGTTGGTAAATTCGTTGAATTTTACGGTAATGGTTTGGCGCATCTGCCACTGGCTAATCGAGCCACTATTTCCAACATGGCACCTGAGTATGGTGCAACCTGTGGTTTTTTCCCTATAGACGAACAAACCATTGATTATATGCGGCTGACAGGACGTGATGAAGAAACACTCGCCCTGGTTGAAGCTTATGCTAAAGCACAAAATATGTGGCATTTTGCCGATACACCAGACCCTGTTTTCACAGATACCATTGAGTTGGACCTTAGTACGGTTCAGCCCAGCCTGGCAGGTCCTAAACGCCCTCAGGATAGGGTTACATTGGCGGGATTGCCTAAGGCCTTTGATCAAGCACTGTCAGAAGCAAGCCGAGAAGTTCCGACGGATAAACCCAGTGTGCTGTCCAGTGATCATCCACTTGTAGATGGTGCTGTGGTGATTGCAGCTATTACCAGTTGCACTAACACTTCTAACCCCAGCGTATTAATGGCCGCGGGCTTAGTAGCTAAGAAAGCTTTGGAAAAAGGTTTACAGCGTAAGCCTTGGGTAAAATCTTCTTTAGCGCCTGGTTCTAAGGTGGTGACCGATTATCTGGTTGCGGCGGGTCTTCAAGAACATTTAGACGCACTGGGTTTTAATTTAGTGGGCTATGGTTGCACAACATGTATAGGTAACTCAGGGCCATTAGAAGAATGGGTTGAGAAAACCATCTTAGAAAAGAATTTATTAGTTTCTGCAGTATTGTCTGGAAATCGAAATTTTGAAGGTCGTATTCATCCTTATATAAAAGCGAATTGGTTGGCTTCGCCACCTTTAGTTGTTGCTTTTGCTTTGGCAGGAACCACGCGCATTAATTTGGAGTCTGAGCCCTTAGGTTATGATCCAGCAGGTAACCCTGTTTTTCTAAGGGATATTTGGCCGTCCAATGCAGAGGTAGCACATGAAGTGGCAAAAATTGAGAATACGATGTTCAGCAAGGAGTATGCCGATGTGTTTGCTGGTGACCAAGAATGGCAAGCCATCCCTGTGGTGCCGGGCGCTAATTACAAGTGGGAAGCAGACTCTACTTATGTGCAGCATCCACCATTTTTCCAAAACCTTAGTGCTAAGCCTGACCCTGTCAAAGATATCAAAGGGGCTCGTGTTTTAGCCTTATTTGGTGACAGTGTCACGACAGACCACATTTCTCCTGCAGGCGCCATTAAAGAAGATAGCCCCGCTGGTCAATATTTAAAATCTCATGGTGTTACGCCTAGGAATTTTAATTCTTATGGCTCGCGTCGTGGTAATCATGAAGTGATGATGCGAGGAACATTCGCGAATATTCGTATTCGCAATGAAATGGTTCCAGGCGTGGAAGGAGGCTTCACACGTTTCTTACCTACAGATGAGATTATGCCTATCTATGACGCTGCTATGCGCTATCAGGCTGAGGGCACGCCATTAGTCGTAGTTGCGGGCAAGGAGTATGGTACGGGCTCATCTCGTGATTGGGCCGCCAAGGGCCCAGCTTTGCAGGGCGTAAGAGCAGTGATTACAGAAAGCTTTGAGCGTATCCATCGTTCTAATTTAATTGGTATGGGTATTTTACCCTTGCAGTTTAAACCAGGAGTGACACGTAAAAGTTTACATCTCGATGGGAGTGAGCATTTCGATATTGTAAATCTTGCCAATCTTAAGCCAGGTGGCGACGTATCCATCACTATCACAAGAGTTGGCGGTCAACAAGAAACAATTGACTTGCAGTGTCGTATCGATACTCAAAACGAATTGGAATATTTTAGGCATGGGGGAATTCTGGTCTATGTATTGAGGAATTTACTATGATGCCCAAAATTGGTTTGGTGATGGGGTCTACATCAGATTGGAAGGTGTTGGTGCATGCTGCAGATACACTCACCGCTTTAGGTGTTCCTTTTGAAGCAAGAGTGGTTTCAGCACATCGTACGCCTGATGTTATGTTTCAATATGCCAACGAGGCCAAAGAGAGAGGCTTGCGCGCCATTATTGCTGGTGCAGGGGGTGCTGCGCATTTGCCAGGCATGATTGCAGCCAAAACAACTGTGCCGGTGCTAGGTGTTCCTATTGATGCAACTAGCCTGAATGGCATGGACTCATTGCTATCCATTGTACAAATGCCTAGCGGTGTGCCTGTCGCCACATTTGCCATAGGCAAACCTGGTGCCGTCAATGCGGCTTTATTTGCAGCTGCTATGTTGAGTGTTGACCACCCTGATATTCAAGCAGCACTAGAAAATTTACGTGAAGTTCAGACTCAAAAAGTATTAGCTCAACCTGATCCGCGAGAGGCTAATCTGTGAAAGTAGGCGTACTAGGTGGCGGGCAATTGGCGCAGATGATGGCGCTGGCTGGGTATCCGCTCGGTATTAAGGTGATCGCCCTTGAGTCTAGTCCTACATGTCCAGCAGGCTTGGTTACGGATATTGTGCTAGGTGATTACACGGATAGAGAACAACTTTCTGTACTTGCTGACCAAGTTGATGTTGTGACTTATGAATTTGAAAATGTCGATCTTTCTGCTTTTCAAGCCATACAACCCTCTTGTATTTATCCTCCACTTGCTGCATTGGCTGTGTCGCAAGACAGGTTGCTAGAAAAATCTTTTTTTCGTGATATATCCATCCCTGTTGCCCAATATTTTCCTGTGGATTCTGTTGAAGGTTTAAGAGCAGCCATGGATCAAATTGGTTTGCCCGCTATTTTGAAAACGCGGCGTTTTGGTTACGATGGCAAGGGCCAATATATGATCAAAACAATGGAAGAAATAGATCACGCATTTCAGCAGCTGGGAGGGAAAAACTTAATTGTAGAAGAAAAAATTGATTTTGATAGAGAAGTTTCTGCCATTGCTGTGCGTAGCGTATCAGGCGAAACCGTAATATGTGGAAAAAATACTGAACGAGTTAAATTATGTGGGTGTATTAGCCGTAGAATTTTTTGAAAAAAATGGGAAGCTGATTGCCAACGAAATGGCACCAAGGGTACATAACTCGGGTCATTGGACGATAGAAGGCGCTTGTACCAGCCAGTTTGAAAACCATTTGAGAGCGGTATTAGGTTTGCCACTAGGTAGCACAAAAACGATAGGTCGTCCTGCCATGCTGAATATCATCTCCCGCTATCCGGCCATCGTTGATATATTGCGTATTCCGCAAGCACACTGCCATTTTTATGGGAAGTCTGAAAGAGAAGGGCGAAAAATAGGGCATGTGACTGTGTGTGATTATGATGCAGATCTGTTACGAAAAATGATAGACAGTTAACCGCTTATCGTCAGTCTTACTAGCTTACCAAGCAAATGGTTGATTTCCATAGATGCCTTTAGAATATAGGCTGTAATTTTGAAGGGCGGATTTTTGATAGTGTGATAGTATCAGATGATACTATCAGGCATACAATTGATGGTAACCTTATGACTCCCAGACAGTTTGCTAACTCTCTTCTTGCTTGGTACGACAAACAAGGTCGTCAATCACTCCCCTGGCGTTCGGATATTTCTGCTTATCGGGTCTGGGTATCCGAAATCATGCTTCAACAAACCCAAGTCAAAACAGTCATTGATTATTTTCAGCGTTTTATGGCGCGTTTCCCTAAATTGAAAGATTTAGCATCAGCCAATCAGGACGAGGTATTGAATTTATGGACAGGGTTAGGGTATTACGCCAGAGGTAGAAATCTCCATAAAGCGGCGCAGCAGATTGTTGCTCAGCACGGGGGAAGGTTCCCTCGCACTCCAGAAACATTGCAGGCTTTGCCAGGTATAGGGCGGTCAACTGCGGGTGCCATATCTGCCATTGCTTTTGGTGAGCGGTCTCCCATTTTAGATGGTAACGTTAAGCGTGTTTTGATTCGCTATTACGCTTTATCAGAAGACCCCAAAACGCTAGAAAAGCAGCTATGGATGCTTTCTGATCAACATACACCAGAAGAAAGGCCTGGAGATTACACGCAAGCTATTATGGATTTAGGCGCAATGCTTTGTACGCGCACTAAGCCTATTTGTGGATTGTGCCCGGTGAAAAAAGGATGTCAGGCTTACTTAGGAGACAGGACACACGAACTTCCCACGCCTAGAGCTAAAAAAACAACCCCTGTACGTGCGGTTAAGATGTTGATATTCCATGATGCGAAGAAGGGCTGCGTCTTTTTAAAGAAGCGTCCGCCAGTAGGTATTTGGGGAGGCTTATGGAGTTTTCCCGAATGCCCTGAGGAAGAAAATATAGAAAGATGGTGTGAAGAAAATTATCAATTATCCATCAAACAGAAAGAAATATGGCCAACCTTTAAACATGTTTTTACGCATTTTCAGTTATATATTACGCCGGTATATGTCACATCCTATGAGTACAAGAACTTGGTTGTGATGGATGACCAGGACCATGTTTGGTACGCTTTAGCGAAAACACCAGATCGCGGATTTGCAGCGCCCGTGAAAAGGTTGTTGGCTAGTTTGTAGAATGCGCTGATGGATAAAAGTTAGGCTGATCTCTTACCTTCAGTAACGCAAAACCAGCCTGTTGAAGTAGGGTGGAGATATCTGTAATCATGACAGCCCCTAGTATGTTAACCAAGTAATGAGGAGCATATGACTAGAATAATTTACTGCAACAAACTCCAAAAAGAGTTAGAAGGCCTAGCGTCTCCGCCCTATCCAGGTGAACTGGGGCTAAAAATTTATAATGAGATTTCTCAGCTGGCATGGGATCAGTGGTTGGCTCATCAAACCATGCTGATCAATGAATATCGTTTAAGCTTGATTGATCCTAAATCCAAGACTTTCCTAAATGACGAAATGAAGAAATTTTTGTTTGGACAAGGTAGCGAGAAGCCGGCAGGTTTTGTAGAGCAAGAAAAGTAGTAGCTATCCAATCGAATTTTTTAGAGCAAATGCAGTATCTGATGATGTACATGATTTTTTAAGAAATTAGGATCAAAAGCCGAAGCTTGCGAAATAATACTTCTGAATCGCGAGAATATCCTTAAAAATTCCTTCCTTCAGATGGTGAAAAGATATTTGGAGGTTGGACGAGAGGAGCTATAAAAAAGCAGGATTATAAATGCGTCGGCTTGGTTGAATTCCTGCTTGACTCTTGAACACTGAATCGGTTTAATGTCGGCCTTCCAAGTAGGCCAGATAGCTCAGTTGGTAGAGCAAAGGACTGAAAATCCTTGTGTCCCTGGTTCGATTCCAGGTCTGGCCACCATCTCAAAATTCTATAAAGTTCAATAAAGACCGCAAACCTTTTTAAAATCCAAAAGCTCTCATCTGAAAATCTTGCGCGTGAGTGGTACGCTAAAAAATCTCCGGCATAGGCGCATTAACTCAGTAGTAAAATCGTCCATCGACTTGAATGAGATATTTTTTCGTGGCCTGAAAAACATCCAATTTCCAACATCACAGTGCCAGAGATGCTAATAGTTATTCCGCGTATTGAAAAAGAGATATCTCAGAAAAGCACTGCATGCTCAATATAGTTGCACTAGATGGGAGTATCCTGGCACAGCGAAAAAAATGCGCCAATCACTTCTGGCACTACTTTCTACAGGCTATAGCCGTACCGCACATTTGGTAGAAGACGAAAAATGATCCCACTATGGGCACATTATTTGGATGAATTAAAAGTTATCAAAATAGGATGAGGAACAAAACAATGAGCATGATACTCGACGATGCACTTAGTAGCTATGCCAAAGATAAACAGGGACTCGCTAGCATCAATAAAACTCCCTGTGCCCCCAATTGATGAACAAGATTACAGTATTCATTTTATTAAAAAGGAAAGCTAGTAGGATTGATTAATTACTCAATGGAACAAGGCTCTCTATGGATTTCCTCAAAGAACGGCGCACTTGCCCTATTGTAAGCGGAAATTGGCTCATCAATATCAAACACCAGACAATCCTTATCATATTGCATTAAAATTTTGTCTCAAGCGCTTATATTTTTTTCTACAAGAGAAGGAGCAGCATTATTTGTGCACACACGTTGTGGTAGAAAGGCGGGGTAAAAAAGAAGATAAAGAGCTTGAGTTGGAATTTTGAAGGGTGTGTGATAGCGAAAACAAGCATGATCATGCTTTGCCATTCAAGCTGATTTTCGCCGATAAAAAGGCTAATTCATCAGGTTTGCAGCTTGCAGACTTGGTGGCACGACCGATTGGTTTACAAGTGATTCGTCCAGAGCAGGAAAACAAAGCGTTTAACATACTTGAGAAGAAGTTTTATAGCAAAAATGGCAGAGAAGGTGCAGGAACAGATTATGAGGGATATGGGCTAAAGCGTTTTCCAAGGGCCATAAAAGCGAAAGGCCCTGGTGATCTCACCAGAGCCATAACGCCGACCGGGCACTCCCAATCCACTTGCTAATAGTTTAGAACGGATGAGTTCGTTTAACAACTAACAACTTTTTCATGCTGTAAAATTACTATTATCTTTAAACAAAATTTCAGGACCTACATGGACGCACATCACGAAAAACACCTTGAAGCTTACATTGTTCAAAAGCTGGTTGAAAATGGCTGGGTTGAGGGGCATAACAGTCATTATGATCCGAGCAGAGCATTATATTCTGAAGACGTGGTTATATGGATAAAGAAAACTCAGGCAGAAGCATGGGATAAGCTGACACGCTTACATGGTGCTTCAGCTGAAGTGAGGGCGCTGGAACGCTTAAAAAAGGCGCTGGAATTAATTGAGTCGTGAATCTGATATTATTTAGCCAGTTTTCAGTGGCGAAGGCCGGCTATAGTTAGCCGTTGTCATTGAATTGTTTTTCAGAAAAATAGTTGATTAGAGTATGAGTTCTCACACAAAATTCTCCCTCTTGATTTTTTTTGGCTGTGGCATTGGTGGGTTATTCCGATACTGGATATCTAATATTGCCTATCTCATTTTAGGTCGGAGCTTTCCTTTCGGAACGCTGATTGTTAATGTCAGCGGTTCTTTTCTAGCAGGTCTCTTATTAACGCTTGTATTAGAGCGTTACGATGGTGCTGGGCCACAGTTGCGTGCCTTTTTGTTAATTGGTTTCTTAGGAGGCTATACCACATTTTCTTCTTTTTCAGTTGAAACAGTAGCCTTGATAGAAACAGGTAAGTGGTTGTCGGCGTGTATGAATATTTTTTTAAGCACCACTTTATGTGTTAGTGTTGCCTGGCTGGGTATAGTTTTGGGGAGAATTTTGTGGACATGATAGAACCTGTCCAATATTTTTCTAGATACGATATATTTAAAAATTATGAGCCTGCTCAAATTCTGCTGGTGATAAATAATAATTAGCACCAATCTTGGCAAGGAGTTAACCTATTAATTGCCTCTTCACCTTAAAGACACAAAGACAGTTAAACTGTTAAAACTTGTAAAAAACGTGATTTTGTACGTTTGTTACTTGTAAAAACCGTGAAATCATGCAATAAATTCTCACGATAAGCGTCAAATCTTCCGTGTGAGAATAAAATGAAACGAGATCTATTGCATCAGCTGCGCCAATGGAAAGACAAAAAAAACCGCAAGCCATTGATTATAAATGGTGTTCGGCAGTCAGGTAAGACATATATCCTCAAGAATTTTGCTGAGACTAGTTTCCCCCAATATCATTACTTTAATTTTGAAGAAGACACTCGATTGAGTGAGCTATTCGTAAAAGACCTACATCCCAAGCGTATACTCGATGAATTATCTTTCTATAGCGATCGTCCCATTGACTCAACCCAAGACTTGATTGTGTTTGATGAAATTCAAGCCTGCCCTAATGCACTAACCAGCCTGAAATATTTTAATGAGATAAGCCCAGATATAGCTATATGCTGCGCGGGTTCATTGCTAGGCGTTGCGTTGAGTTCTGCTCCTTATCCGGTTGGAAAGGTAGATACATTCCCTATGTTTCCGCTAAATTTTCATGAGTTTTTGCTTGCGATCGATGAGCAGCGTTTAGCTGATGTGTTACAAGAAAGTCCTTCCCAAAATATACCCCTAATGGCTCATGAAAAACTGTGGGAAAAAATGAAGTGGTATTGGATTGTGGGTGGCTTGCCTGAAGTTGTGGCTACTTTTGTGTCAGAGAAAGAGAATTTATACCTAGCCTTTGAGGCAGCCCGAGAAAAACAAAAACAATTGATACGTGATTACTATGCCGACTTTGCCAAACACGCAGGTAAGGTCAATGCCATGCATATCGATAGGGTCTGGCGAGCTATCCCTCAACAGCTCGCACAAACACAAGATGGAAATGCTAACAGATTTAAATTTAAAGGGATTGTTCCGGGTGTTGATCGTTACAGTCGTTTTGCGAGTGTAATTAATTGGTTGGAATCGGCTCATTTGATCATCAAAATCCCCATCATTGAAAATGCACAAATCCCTTTATCCGCTTATACGGACGAAAGTAGTTTTAAACTATGTATGTTCGATGTGGGAATTTTGGGCGCACTTTCGGATATGCCCTTTCAATCAATCTTAGACTACGATTTTGGAACTTATAAAGGCTATTACGCAGAAAATTTTGTTGCGCAGGAGCTGGTCGCTCAAGGTCACTCCATGTATTGCTGGCAGAAGCAACGCGCGGATATAGAGTTTGTACTACAGTCTGGCAAGCACGTTCTGCCGATTGAAGTAAAGTCTGGGCATATTACACGCTCCAAGAGTTTGGAAAAATTCGTTGCGTACTACCACCCACCTATCCGAGTGATTGCGAGCGCTAAACCATTATTGGTTGATAAAATACATGGAATTTACCATTGTCCTTTATATTCGGTGGGAAAATTGAAATCAGATTTATAGAGCGAAAACATGATAGGATAAATTTAAAATTAACAGGAGGTTTATTTTATGCAGCTAAATAGAGATAACGAACTACTCATTCCCGCAGATGGTGATTGTCTGTATACCTCTGCATTTGTAGCCTATTTATTACCTGTGCGGATAAATGGTGCACAATTTCACATGCGTTTGCAAAAGCTTTTGAAAATAAATATTACAGAATCTCTTGCTGAAATTTTTCGGGAAAAATTTATAAGGTATTTAGGGAATGTGAATTTTTATCGAACCCCTGAATTTAAAAAACTTATAAAAAAATTTAAGGCAAATATAAATGTTCATAATCAATGGGGCGGTGCCGCGGAAATAAAAATTATTTCTGAGTATTTAGAAATTAATATTCAAGAATTTATTGAAAATCCAGAAGATGGTGTGCCTTACGTGCAAAGTGATATAGCACAATATCTTGCAGATGGTCCAGATCAGCTGAATACGATATTTATCTTAAGAGCAGTACCTGAATTTGTAGAGGCTATTCAGCCTTCAGCTGATATTGAGATGCAAATTGCACAAATGGAATCGGTTGCTGAAAGCCAGCAACATGCACAGCATTATAGGCTATTTTTAAGTAATCCTCTGAATGTGCCACTTGATGTTTCTACTAGGAAAATCTCTGATAAAAAAGACGGAGAAGATGACGAGAGTGGTTCGGATAATTCATCAACAGAAGCACCTGAAATTGGTGCGGGAGAGAATGGTGCGAATAATGTAGCAATACCCAATCTAAATTTTATCCGATTAATTCTAGCTATATCTACAGCATCTAGAGCATTTACGTTTCTTCAGAGCTTCTTTAGCTTCTCATTACCTATTCCAAATTTAATGATAGCTATGGCAACTGTTTTATCGGATACTCATAAAGAGGGAACATTATTATCAAAAGCTCCTGAATTTGTTGAGAATATGCCACTTTTTAGGCACCCCAGCCTCAAAGTATCTGAGTTTAATAGTATATGGATATTAATAACTCGAGTATTAATGGTGATGTATCGTGATTGCTTTGAAGTATTGATGACAAGTGAGCCTATTTCTTCTGACCTATGTTTCAAAGTATTTGATAATTTTTTAAGAAAAATTATTGGATCTGGTGATTTAGATACCTATTATGTTAGCGCTAAAAATAAGATACAACAGCAAATAGAAGCTGAACCAGAGAACAAGTCGCAACATGAAGCTATGCTAGAGTTCTTTGAAGGTTTTATAAGATTCTTGAGGTACATTGGTTCTGAGGCTGTTAATGATCCAGCACAGGATCCGTTGAATGCATATGTTAACCTCAAGTGGATTAGTGAAGTAAATCAAATAGATGAATGGTTAGAAAAAAACCCAGGGCATCCTGATTATAAAGATGAACAGAATCGAGCTAGAAAACTCGGTGATTTTATAGCATCGCGTAGGTTTCAAAAAATGCGCGAACTTGGCGAGCATGTTTTTTCTTTGCTTAAACAAATGGAGCCTGAATTAGCTGATATTGGAAATCCAAGTGACTTAATTCCTTATATTGAAGCAGAGCATCAAAAGAGAACGCGTAAAGAATTTGAAAATTACTTGTTAAATGATTTTAAAAAATTTGATATTTTTGAGCCAAATCAGCTGCGTGCTTTTGAGGAGCAATTACAGCGGTACCAATATGGCAAAATATACTATGAAATTGTTTGTGAAAGTTTTCAAGATGAATTCAAAGAGAGTCGTGTTCATCGAGTTGCTCAAATCGTATGGGCGGTTTCACAATTAGATACCATACATGAAGTTCCTCAAGAAGCATCAATATTCGATCATCCTAAAAATCACATTTTTCCCCCAGAATATGATGAGCATGATGGTTCGTGTATAGACTGTGCTGAATATTGCGAATTAGGCAGAACATATAGTAAATATCACGATTTTGCATTTCCTTTTGCAAGATATCTATTAGAGAATATATTTGAAACTGAATTTGTGAACGGAGAAAATATTTTCGATCAATTGAAAGATATTGTCGGAGCAAAGGAAGACTTAATGAGGAAAGCTGAAGAGGCTTTAAAAGCACTGAAGGTATTTTCAAAACATATGCTTAGATTACGTCCTTCTCAAGCTTCAGCTGCGCTAGGTAAAAGTGAGAAGCTCGGTCTTGTTTTTGGTATTGGCTTTAATGGAGAGTTATTTAATAGTCCATTTCATTCTGAATCGGATGAAAATGAAATTTGGATAAATTTTTCAGCTTCAGGTAGAGAAGGCGGAGGCCATTTATTATTAACGTTTATTGGACATGTCGCTCAATGGGGAGGAAATAAATTATTTGGTATAAGCAATATTACTGCTGCTCTAGAGCGTTATTTTGAGAAGTATAAAATTCTTATTGAAATGAAGTTAGATGAATTATGCGAATATTTTGCTCGTAGCCCCGAATTAACGGCGAAATATACACGCTTTCTTAACGAGTGTAAGTGTTTAGCTGATGAAAAGGTTGCTTTTGCTTCTCTTTCCCAGGAGTTTAAGGATTGGTTATGCGACCCTGCAAATTTATGGTATAGCATTCCTGCTCATCCAGGTGGAATTAAAAAGATTAAAATTAAAATACCTCCAAATATGGAAAAATATGAGCACAATGCCCAAATTTTTGCGAGAGAATTATTATTTGATGTGTTAACGCAGCCAGCATTTTTTAAATCGGAAATATACCATCATTTAATGCCATACTTATTTCAACACTGGCGTAAAGAAATTCTTGTAGAATTGGGTAGAAAAAATTTAACAACCATGAT
>JAQSWO010000049.1 GCA_029266595.1 Gammaproteobacteria bacterium | reverse complement strand
CTGGTGAGTGCTGTACAGGCAGGAGGTGCCAGGCTTTCCCGATGTTTCTATAGCGACAACGGTTCGACAGCAGTAGAAGTAGCCATGAAAATGGCTTATCAATATCACAAGGTATCTGGCCGAGCGAGTAGAGTACGGTTTTTGGCACTCTCAAACGCGTACCATGGTGATACGCTGGGAAGCATGTCTGTCAGCGCGAGGGGTAGTTACCACCACTATTTTACTGATTTATTGGTAGGAGTGGATTTTATAAGTGATGTCGGATCGCTTGAAAGAATTTTAGAAGAAAATCCAGACGCTTACGCTGCATTGATTGTTGAGCCCATGGTGCAGGCTGCAACAGGTATGCGCATGCATTCTTCTGACTCCCTCTCACAAATGGCAACTATTTGTCATAAAGCGGGCGTGCTTCTAATATGCGATGAAGTGTTTACAGGATTCTATCGTACAGGAAAATGTTTTGCCTTTGAGCATGCTAATCTACAGCCCGATTTGCTTTGTTTATCAAAAGGATTGACTGGTGGATTTTTGCCATTATCTGTTACATTGGCAACTACAGAACTATTTGAAGCCTTTCAATCGGAGGAAGTTGGTCGAGCCTTTCTGCATGGGCATTCTTTTACAGCAAATCCCATTGCTTGTGCTGCCGCTTTGGCTTCTTGGCAGCTTCTTGACCAAGCTCAGACCCAAGCTAACATCCGGCGTATCAGTAAACAAACAGGCGTATGGTTGTCGCATCTCTCTCGGCATGCTTGCGCTGAACATGCACGTTCGTTGGGTACCATTGGCGCGATTGACATTAAAGGTTATCCTGATTATTTTTCAAAAACGCCATATAAAATTCGAAAGTTTGCTATTCAGAACAATGTATTAATCAGGCCTTTAGGTGCTACGCTCTATGCGGTTCCGCCCTACTGTGCGACAGAGAGTGAGATAGATAAAATCTACCAGACTATTCTACTTATTCTTGATAACCTGGACACTTTTAAATGAAAACTATCCTTAGAAATATAATTAAAAATCAAGAAATATATGGGCGTTTTTTAAATACGTTGAGCTTATTGGAATATATAGGCGCAAGAAAAATTCTAAAGAGTCAATTGCAAGATAATATCGATGAGAGAGTATTGGCACATGTTTCAGAAGAGCTGCGTCATGCTCAGGTTCTCAAACGTATTGCACTAAAAAATGCACCGAATGTTTGTCAAACTTATGCGTTAGAAGCGCTTTTTTGTGGTGAAGAAGCTTGTCAATATTTCCAAACAATTGATCGCGCAGTTGAAGAAATTTTAGGTGAAGAAAATCGTTGGCATGCTTATCTTTTGACGACTTTATTGATTGAATTAAGAGCGACTGATTTTTACCAAATTTTTGAATCTGTATTATGTGAAGTGAATAAAACTGTTTTTCGAGGTATTTTGATAGAAGAAGAAAAACATCTGCACGAGGTAACAGAATGGTCCTCGTCTATTCCAAATGCGAGCCAAAAAATAGAGGCATTGAAAATTATTGAACAAAAAGAATTTGCGAAATTTATGCAATCGCTTGAAGTTGCATTAACCTGCAATGCTACTTGAAAACAAGGATTTTATTATGACTACTAAAAAACAATCTTCTTTTGACTTTGAAAAATCACTAACAGAACTTACTCAGCTTGTAGAAGAAATGGAAGCAGGTGGTGATAGTTTAGAAGTTTCCCTTAAGAAGTTTGAAAAAGGAATATTGCTAACGCGTGAATGCCAAAAGGCATTAGAAGCTGCTGAACAAAAAGTTGAAATTCTTCTACAACAAAATGGAAAATCTTCTTTAATCGCTTACGAGAATGATGAAGATGAGTAAGGCAAATACGACGGATGTTGTAGAAGAGGTGATTGTACAATTTAATGAAGTTTTGCTAGAAAGTATTCCTTCTGCTCAACAAGACCCCGTTTTGCTTCACCAAGCTATGCATTATGTATTATTTAATGGTGGTAAACGTTTGCGTCCTTTGCTCGTTTATTTTACAGGCCAAATTTTTAATACACAGCTACAGCGCTTACATTCTCCTGCTTGTGCAGTGGAACTTTTGCATGCTTATTCACTCGTACACGATGATCTTCCAGCAATGGACGATGATGACTATAGACGAGGCAAATTGTCTTGCCACAAGGCCTTCGATGAGGCAACAGCTATCTTAGTGGGAGATGCCTTACAAGCTTTAGCTTTTTCATTATTATCTGCCACTCATTTTTCTCAATTATCTGCCCAAAAAAAATTAGATATGGTTTATCAGCTGAGTATTGCTGTAGGCTCTCAAGGTATGGTCGGTGGCCAATCTCTAGATTTACTATCGGAAGGAAAACAACTGAGTTTGGATAAACTCAATAAATTGCATCACTGGAAAACAGGTGCGCTCATCCAGGCTTCTGTGGAGCTAGGTATCATTGCTTCAGACAACGTAAATGAGCCTGAAGCAATAAGATTGCGTGAGTTTGCTCATTGTTTGGGGTTAGGTTTTCAAATCCAAGATGATATTAAAGATGTGGTAGGTGATATAAATAGTTTGGGTAAAAAACCGAAAGGAGATATGGCAAAAAAGAAAGCTACTTATCCGGCAATGATTGGTTTAGATCAAGCGAAAGATTCCCTCATAGATCTCCAGAAAAAAGCGGAGATTTGTCTGGAACCTTTTGGCAATAGTGCGACAGGATTAAGATCTTTATTGCGTTCTATAGATGTACCCTGTTTTTAAAAATCCCCGTAAGTCAGCCCCTTACATAAAAACGGTCATCTTTTGCCAATTTTGGCAAGCAGGTGGATCTATTGCAACCCCCCCTCAAATAGAAACAGCTCTATAAGGATTGAGTGGTTACCGATCTGTTACATACTAAATTCCTTTGCGAATGGGTTGAGTTTAGTTGGTTCTTTTTTTCTGCCCTGATTTTCTTGCTCAGGAGGGTGATGGAGAGCAAAAGTCTGATGCGGAGTCGGATTTTGAAGTTTTCTTGGTGAGAACCGATTTCTTCTGTTTGCATTTTGGTTTTCTTGCTCAGGAGGATTATGGAAAAAAGCAGAAGCCTGTTGTGGGGCTGGAACTTGCTTTTTTCTTGATGGATAGGGGTTTCTTCGGGGAGGATTATTTTTAGGAACTGACAGATATGTTTGTTGATTAACTAGCTGTTGATGTTGCTGCTGAGCAGTTTTTAGAGAATTCTGTTGAACAGTAGGAGGTGCCTCTTTTTCTTCCCTTGCTTGTGCATCAGCCGGGCCTGTGAGGTTTATTTCTGGTGGTATGCTGATTAGCAGTGTTTCTGTTACTTGAGCTGCTAGCTCTTGATCACCAGAAGAGCCAGTCTGCTTTTCTATTAGTGCTGAACTTGGCGTTTTCACGCGTTTTATTGCGACTCTTTTCTGTGCTATGGGACTACGTAGACTTGCTAGAAATGCAGCTTGTCTTTGAGATTCTTTTACGTGGGCTTCTCTTAGCTTTTCCAGTATTTTTTCTATTAGTCCCTCGTGTGTTAATCGATCAATTAAAGCTTTCATGATCGTATTGGAAACTATTTTTTCTAACTTTCCGCTTGTCTTTGGGTCCAGTCCATCTTGGGATAGTGCTTTTACAAGGTTGGTGTATTCATAGGTGAAATAAAAAGGTATGCCAATTACGGGATCTCTCATAATCTCTTTCGTAATGGGACATAATAGACATTCTCCGGGAAAAACATCAGCTATTTCATGTCTTTTCTGAATATGTGGTGGCAGCCTAAGGAGATTTTTTAAGTATGTCTCAATTAATGCTTCCATGAGTTTATTAGGAAATATCTTTGTTAATCTTTCGCCTGTCAACGGATCCAATTTATCTTTTTTTATAGCCTCTTTAAGAACAGAACGCTCATAAGTAATGCCAGAAGGTAGAGCAACTGTTGGTTTTATCATCCGCTCTTTTTTAACTGGACAGTAAAATTCCTTGGGAAAGGTGCGAGGGTCTTGAGGTTGTTGATCTGATAGACACTCTGCTTCTTGTCTATAAGGCTGAGCTTCAACGGTTTTTTCTTCCTCAGCTCCCCCACTATTTTGAAGGGAAGAGCGAGAGTTTGCTTCTGTTCTTTTCATCATAGTTGCCACTAAATAGTAATATAGGTTTTGTTATGTATCTGTGACTGTAAAGCTTATTGCTAAAGAGTTAAGACGATCTATAAGAGCATTATGTTATAAAATGAATCTTAAGAAAATATTAGGGCTGCGTGCGAAATTTTAGAATCTAATCTGCTTGTCCCGCCACATCTAACGGGTTAAGCTTCGCGCCACTATGACAGACCAACCACACCTCCCATTTTTAGACCTCATCGACACGCCAGAAGACCTGCGAAAACTGCCTGAATCTGATCTCATTAAGTTGGCAGTGGATGTCCGATCTTTCTTGTTACATACACTAAATATTTGTGGTGGGCATTTTGGCGCGAATATGGGTGCTGTAGATTTGGCTATTGCATTGCACTACGTTTTTGACACCCCCAGGGATCGACTGATTTGGGACGTCGGTCATCAAGCTTACCCTCATAAAATTCTTACGGGTCGGAAACACCAGCTTACCTCTATACGCCAAACGAATGGATTGGCGCCTTTCCTTGCCAGGACAGAAAGCCTATACGATGCTTTTGGCGTGGGACATTCCTCGACCTCTATCAGTGCAGCTTTAGGTATGGCTATTGCTGCTGGTATTCAAGGGGGCGACCGTCAATCTATCGCAGTGATTGGTGATGGTGGATTAACAGGGGGTATGGCTTTCGAGGCGCTCAACCATGCGGGTGCGATAGATGCCAATCTGATCGTCGTGCTCAATGATAATGAGATGTCTATTTCAAAGAATGTGGGCGCATTGACGAATTATCTATCGCGTATCATGTCGGGTAAAACATACAGTCATTTTAGGGAAAGTAGCAAGAAGGCATTATCAGCTTTGCCTTCTATGAAAGCGCTGGTTAAGCGTACAGAAACACATCTAAAAGGTATGATTACCCCCGGTGCATTATTTGAAGAGCTAGGATTCCATTATTTTGGCCCCATAGATGGTCATGATCTAAAAATGCTCGTCCCTTTACTGAAAAATATCCAAGCCTTAAAAGGCCCGCGTCTTTTGCATGTCATCACTACAAAAGGTAAAGGCTATGCGCCTGCTGAAGCGGATCCTATTAAATACCATGCGGTAAAACCTGGATTCTTAACCATTAAAAAGGAAGAAAACAAAACGCAAGTTGCGCCGCCTACGTACTCAGATATTTTTGGTCAGTGGCTATCTGATGTGGCAGAAAAAGATGCGCGATTAATGGCTATCACTCCAGCTATGTGTGAAGGTTCTGGTATGGTGGCGTTTGCGAAGAATTTCCCCAAACAGTACATTGACGTCAGTATCGCCGAGCAACATAGCGTTACGCTTGCAGCGGGCATGGCTTGTGAGGGCTTAAAACCTGTGGTTGCGATTTATTCCACTTTTTTACAACGTGCTTATGATCAGTTGATACATGACGTAGCGCTACAAAATTTGGACGTCACCTTCGCGATTGATCGTGCGGGCTTGGTCGGTGGAGATGGCGCTACGCACAATGGCGCCTTTGATTTGAGCTATTTGCGATGTATCCCCAACATGGTAGTGATGGCACCATCAGATGAAAATGAATGTAGACAAATGCTGCATACCGCCTATCAATATTCTGGACCAGCGGCCGTGCGTTATCCTAGAGGGGCGGGACCTGGTGTGCCTATCATTGCTGAATTTTCCTCGCTTCCTATTGGAAAAGCAGAGGTAAAAAGAATGGGAAAGAAGGTTGCTATTCTTGCCTTTGGTGGGATGTTAGCGCCTGCGTTAGTAGCGGGAGAAGCTTTGGACGCAACAGTTATAAATATGCGATTTGTCAAACCGTTAGATGAAACGTTTATTTTGCGATTAGCCCAAACGCATGAGCTTATCGTTACAGTAGAAGAGAATGCGATTCAAGGAGGTGCGGGTAGTGGAGTGAGCGAATGTCTTGCGTTACACAGGCAGTTGGTTTCTGTGTTGCATCTCGGATTGCCGGATCGTTTTATTGAACATGGTGATATCAACGATTTGTTGGCAGATTGTGGATTAGATAGCGTTGGAATAATAGGATCTATTGAGAAAGCATTAGCAACATATCAGCGTGCTAAAATGTCTAATAGCATCGCTGTAGAGAAGGACAAGAATGAAATCGAAAATTAATATAGCTGTATTATTAGGCGGACAGTCATCCGAGCATGAAGTTTCTATTGAATCGGCCAAAAATGTTATTCAAGCGTTAGATCCTAAATGTTACCAAACACACGTTATTTTTATTAATCGTCAGGGTGAATGGTTCTTGATGGAATCACCTCAAGCTGTTTTGGACAACCCTCATATGCAGCCAATGTCTGACTTAAATTCAGCTGTGCCATTAGGATTTCAGCCCGGACATCGTGCGCCTTTTTTTCTGCTTTCTGATAGCAAGCAACATTTGCCTATAGATGTCATTTTCCCCGTGTTGCACGGTGCACATGGGGAGGACGGGACATTGCAAGGAATGTTGGAATTACTAAATATTCCTTATGTGGGTGCTGGCGTATTAGGTTCATCTATCGCTATGGACAAAGAGTTTGCTAAACGGCAATTAAAGGCATCTGGTATTCCTGTGTCGGATTGGATAGTGATATATAAAGATGCCCTACAAACGTTAGATTTTGATAGCGTTGTAAGAGAATTAGGTTTGCCATTGTTTGTTAAACCCGTCAGAACAGGTTCTTCCGTAGGCGTTTCCAAAGTTAAAAACAGAGAAGCATTCGACCAAGCATTAAAATTAGCTGCGCAATACGATGATAAAATTTTATTAGAAACTTATATTCCAGGTAGAGAAATTGAATGTGCAGTATTGGGTAATCACGCGCCAGAAGCTTCATTGCCGGGCGAAATTATTCCGCACCACGAGTTTTATTCCTACGATGCAAAATACCTTGATCCTGAGGGAGCTTCTTTAAAAATGCCTGCGGAGCTAGATAAAGAAATAATTGAGCGCATTCAAGAAATGGCGAAAAAATCCTTTGTTATCTTAGGGTGCGAAGGGATGGCGCGCATTGATTTTTTTCTGACATCCTCGGGCGAACTCGTTGTTAACGAAGCCAATACTATTCCAGGATTTACACAAATCAGCATGTATCCTAAATTATGGGATCTTACAGGATTACCATACCCTGCATTAATGGACCGTTTAATTGATTTAGCTTTTGAACGACATGCGAAACGTAAGATGCTAGAGCTCTCCTAATGACAGAATCTATCCCATCTCTCCGTGGTGAATTACGTTACGATGAACCACTAGCAAAGCATACCTCTTGGCATGTAGGAGGTAATGCACGACAAGTTTATAAACCCGCAGACCTACAAGACCTTTCTGTTTTTCTCTCCACCTTGCCTGAAAAAGAAACCATTATTTGGTTGGGCTTAGGTAGTAATATTTTAATTCGAAGCGGTGGTATAAATGGCACGGTCATTTTGACGCAAGGTGGATTAAACGAATTAATTGCACAGGACAATGGTGCGGTGCGTGTAGAGGCTGGCGTCACTTGCGCAAAGCTGGCTAAATTTTGTGCTAAAACAAATTTAGAAAAAGGTGCATTTTTTGCGGGTATTCCTGGCACAGTGGGAGGGGCTTTAGCAATGAATGCTGGTGCATTTGGTGGTGAAACTTGGGAGTATGTTACAGCTGTTGAAACCATTGATCGCCAGGGAAACATCCAAAAGAAATCACGTGAAGATTTTGAAATCGCTTATAGAGAGGTGAAGCGTAAGGAAAATGAATGGTTTGTTGCAGGCCATTTTTTATTTCCCCTGGGTGATGGTGAAAAAGCGAATAGAGAAATAAAAGCGTTACTAAAAAAGCGTGGAGAGACACAACCCATAGGAGAATTTAGTTGTGGCTCAGTGTTTCGTAACCCACCTGGTGATTATGCAGCCAGATTAATTGAGTCATGCGGTTTAAAAGGGAAAACTATTGGTGGTGCAGTGGTCTCGCCCAAACATGCTAATTTTATTATTAATAAAGCAGGAGCGACAGCAGCAGATATAGAACAATTAATTTATCTCGTTCAGCAAACAGTTAAAGCTGAGACGGGTGTGTCGCTTATAAAGGAGTGTCATATTATTGGTGATGAATAAGCAATGACTTTTAAGTTCGTCTTCAAATATATTCCCATTATTATTTAGATAAATATCTTATTTAAAAAACTGAAATTAATCCTTTATATTTGTTATGTTTATGTATCTAAAACCACTGGCAAAAATTATTTTTTTAATAGGGATGTTTTTTATGTCGCAAGCCTATGCAGAGCAATCACAGTCTATTGTTTCAATTGTTGATCCAGATGTTTTATCTATTGCTATCAAAGAAACTAATGAAGCCATGGTCGATTTGATAAACCAGAAAATGATCTTGCTTGGGCCTTCTCCTGAAATCCCCAATAATACAGACTACACAAAAATGCGCCGCACAGTTTATAAGAAGTTGTTAGAGGCACAGAAATTATTACCAAATGATTTAAGATTTTGTTTATACGAAGGATATAGAAGCCTTTCGTTGCAAGAAAAGCTTTTTAATGATCGTTACAATATAGTGAAAGACAGGCATCCTGATTGGAACCACCAACAGATATTTCAAGAAACGATAAGGCTCGTCTCTCCCGTCATTAATTTTGATGGCTCTCGTAATATTCCACCACATTCTACAGGTGCTGCGATTGATGTCTATTTGGTAGATCAAGCAGGCAATATAGTGGATATGGGAATTAAGGCCGCAGATTGGATGAAAGATATAGATGGTTCCATTTCTCAAACCAATTCCTCGAAAATTTCTGAACAAGCTAAAAAGCATAGAGCTATTATGAGTCACGCACTACAAGCAGTTGGCTTTGTTAACTATCCAGCAGAATATTGGCATTGGTCGTACGGCGATAAATATTGGGCCTACCATGTGGGAAGTAAGGTTGCCTTGTATGGGACGGTTAAATAATGTGATCAATTTTCAGCCCGAATTGGAAGCCTTAGTTATATTCTTAAAAGCTTGCGGATGTTGTGGGAGTAGGCTTAGGGTTCTGATTTTTGGGTTCTGCTGCCGGTGTTGGTTGTTTACCAACAGTTGCACCAAACTTCCCGCGCGTCATTAGTAAATAAGCGACCTCAGCAGGTAAATTATCTGCAGTTTCAATCTCTTCTGCTTTCCTTTCTTCTGTACCACTCGGTATGCCTTTTATTTCATCTATCATGTCTTGGTTGGAGGTGTTTTCTTGAGGAGGCATTTCATTTACAACGGTTGCAACAGAAAGTTCAGGGCCTGGGGGAAATGTAGATTCTACTGTATAAGGAGCCTGTGTAACTGAGGTGGATGCTGCTTGTTGTGCTGCTAGAATTGCTTTGAGCGTTGCGAGCTCCTGTATTAGCGCGGTATTTTCTGCGAGTAATGAGTCATTTGTTTGTGTTAACTCATCGTTTTTTGCTTTCACTGAATTGTTTTCTTGTATTAATTCCCTTTTTTCTGAATTTAAAATCTGGGTTTGTTCCTTAGCTGCTTTGTTTTTCGTCTTGAGATTTGCTATTTCTGTTGCTTGTCCTTCTGCAGTTTGTTGTAGCTTATTTAATCGGCGTAGCTCTTGTGTTTGATTTGCTAGTTTTATCCTGTGTTCGTCAAGATTGCGATTTTGTTTTTCTGCGTGTTGCTCTACTACTGATAATCTGCTTTCTAGTTCTGATATTTGCATTTTTTGCTGCTTCCTGAGTGTACTTAACTCCCCTTGTTTTGTATTTCTCAATGTGTGAAGTTCCGCTGTAAGTTGGGTCCGCTCCTTATGTATTTTTTCTAACCGAGTTTGTGTCTTTGCATGCGCTACTTTTTCTTCTGATAGGAATGTATTTGTTTGCGCTAGCTGAGTTTGTGTCTCTTTCTTCGAATAGTAATGCTCTTAACTCAGCAATTTTTGGCGGCTGTTGTGTAGGTGCATTGGACCTTGTATGTGCATATCTTGATATTCTTTATCAGGTTCTCTAATTTCATCATCTAAAGTGAGAGGATCTGTTAATTCTGCTATAAGGACTCGCATTGTTTCTTGTATTTCTAGATCTTTGCGGTAAGCAAGATTGGCTTCAATGGCATAAGGAAAAATGTGCCTAAAAAAATCTAGAAACCCTCTATCAGTATCAGACCAATTGGAGAAATGAATAATGCTATGTGTCACTTCTGCAGCCATTGCGAACCTCTTTTATTGTTGTGATGGGTGTTCACTGAGTAGTTAGGTATATATATTCCACTTTATCTCACTCGATGCTGGCTTTTGGACCCTTAAGATGTGATGGGTATGATACTTGTTGAACCTTAAGCTTTTATTAAGGTTAATTTGAGGAATTTGAAGTTTCTGGTGGGTTGTTGATATAGGCTACTGTTATCTTCTCTGCCTTGTTAGGCGAGCAAGAAAGTCAGTACATTATATCTAATGGATACCTTATGCGTGTTTGCTTTTTGATGAGGTAGACTAACTGTGCTGTGGTTTCCATTTGACCTCGTCGTGGGCTTTGGTATACTGCCGCCGCACTTATGCCGGAGTGGCGAAATTGGTAGACGCGCCAGACTCAAAATCTGGTAATGGCGACATTGTGTCGGTTCGAGTCCGACCTCCGGCACCACGTAAGTATTAGCCCCCCAAAGGGCCCATAGCTCAGTTGGTTAGAGCAGGGGACTCATAATCCCTTGGTCCGAGGTTCGAGTCCTCGTGGGCCCACCAGTAAAATCAATCGCTTGAAGAGTTTTTCGTTTTTTATCTCACCCCTCGTGGGACACTCTTGGGACAGTTAGCCGTAACAAGTAGCAACAATTCTCCTCCAATCATCATTCAAATTTTCATGCTCTCCTAAGGCGTTCGCTCCCATGCTCTTGCGTGGGAATGCATAGGTATCAATTGAAATAACATCGTAATAACAACGTAGATATTCTCAAATTCACAGACTGTAAAATCTACATCTCTTCTGCGCCCTGCGTGGGGATAGATGGATATTATCTTTCCATTGTCCCTCTAGTGTCCCAAATTCCCATGGGACAGAATAACTTCTCTTTAAAAGTAAATAATTAGATTGTAGTCACATAGGATTGTTCATCACTTGTTGCCTTTTTTTGTCTTTAGTTGTAGTCTGCTTTTAATTTTTATTTAATGTTTAGGCAGACTAATGGCAAGCATAGAAAAGAGAGTGAACAGAGAAGGTAAGGCAACATTTAGAGTTAAGGTTCGCTTGAAAGGCTTCCCTGAACAGACCGCTACCTTTGAAAGGCTCACTGACGCACGACGTTGGGTGCAGCAAACAGAAGCAGCCATGCGTGAGGGGAGTCACTTTAAATC
>JAQSWO010000048.1 GCA_029266595.1 Gammaproteobacteria bacterium | reverse complement strand
CATTTGATTATTTGTTATGGCCCTTTCTAACGCTGCCTTCAAAAGGCCATATCTAAACATTTGCGGAGTTTGCGCCTGCCATACATGCGACCTATCCAGCGTTTCCAATACACTTCCCTGATCATCCGTGCGCTTTAACGTATCACTAAGAGGGCAACCCAATAAACCACCGGTTGGATGATCACTCAAGTGAGCGAATAAACGATGCAACGCTTCTTGTGATAAACAAGGCCGCACAGCATCATGCACTAACACCCAATCATTATCTGCTGCTTTCTCAGATAAGGCATATAATCCGTTTAATACAGACTGACAACGCTCTCCACCACCTTCAATAGTAATCACACGTTGATCTTTAATTTGCTTTGCAATAGAAGGCCAATACTGATCGCCTGGCGCAATCGCCACAACGAGCTCGGTCACTAAATCATTCGTAAGAAATATGCCAAGCGTGCGCATCAAAATAGGCTTACCGTGCAGATCAAGATATTGTTTTGGAATCTCTCCCCCCATGCGCTTACCTATACCTGCAGCAGGGATAACCACCCAATATCGATTAGAAAATTTTGACATGTAACCTCACTAAGTATTTTTTCATGATAATAACGAATCAGGTTTGATTTCACTCACAAAAAGTGAGAAATTTACCGGCTATATACTTTCTCTAACCAAAGCGTTCTTACTAATAGGATGATGATGAAAAGGGTCCAATTTATTTTACTCACTGCCGCTATTTTTATTTCAGGCTGCTTTAAAGATTCATCAGATTATGCACAAGGTTTTATTGAAGGAGAGTTCACCTATATTTCATCCGCAGTTGCCGGTCACCTAACCACATTAAGTATCGATAGAGGCGCCAAAGTCAAAAAAGGCACGCCATTATTCACACTCGAACCTGAACCCGAACAAGCACAACTCCAAGCAGCTACCGCTGATTTAGCGAGAGCGGAGGACCAGCTGAACAATTTAAAGCGAGGAGAACGCTCATCTGTATTAATGGGCATTGAAGCACGGCTGGCACAAGCAAAAGCTGACTTGGATTTTGCACAATCAGAGTTAACACGCAATCAAAGACTATATGAAACTCGTATTATCAGCGGGCTAAAATATGATCAGCTAAAAGCAAATTTTAAAGCTGCCACAGAAAAGGTTAACCAAATTAAGGCAGAATTATCAGAAGCTAAGCTGGGTGCACGTGAAGATTTAATTTTAGCGCAGCAAGCTGCGGTTGATGTTGCGGCCGCAGACGTTAAAGAACTGACATGGCGCTTGGCACAAAAAACAGCCACCTCTAACGTTGAGGGTCTTGTTTTCGACACATTTTTTGTTCTGGGTGAATTTGTTCCTGCAGGCAGTCCTGTACTTGCACTTTTATTACCAGAAAATATTAAACTCGTTTTCTACGTTCCTCAAACACTTTTATCCAAAATTCAAATAGGCAAAGAAGTCACTCTGACCTGCCCAGGCTGTCAGATGGCTACGGCACGCATCGAATATATCTCTCCTGAAGCAGAATTTACACCACCCGTCATTTATAGCAAAGAAACACGAGAAAAATTAATGTTTAGGGTCGAAGCGCAATTAAGCAAAGAAGGCATAAAATACTATCATCCAGGACAACCCGTTGATGTCGAGATAGATATATGATCAGCCATACAAAAAGCGATGAAGTGGCATACGCTATAGACGTACACGATTTAAATAAATCTTTTTCTAAAAAAAAAATAATTAGCAATTTATCCTTACGAGTAAAGCGAGGACAAGTATTCGGCCTACTTGGTCCTAACGGCAGCGGAAAGACGACAACCATGCGCCTATTATGCGGTTTGCTTAAACCCGACTCAGGTGGCGGCACTTGTTTAGGTTATGATATAGAAAAAGAATCACTCCAAATTAAACAACACATCGGCTACATGCCGCAAAATTTCAGCTTGTACGACGACCTCACAGTCGCTGAAAATTTATATTTCGTTGCTCGCCTGTATGGACTAGACAACCAAAAACAAATTGTTCAACAAACTATTCTCGATACGGGTCTGGAAAATGTAGCCCATAAACTGGCGGGTGAATTATCGGGTGGTTGGAAAAAAAGATTTTCCTTAGCCGCGGTACTTATGCACAAACCAAAATTATTATTACTGGATGAACCCACAGCAGGTGTTGATCCTAAGGCACGTAGAAACTATTGGCATATCCTACATCAACTCGCACAAAAAGAAGCCGTCACTATTATCGTGAGCACACATTATATGGATGAAGCCGAACGCTGCTACGAAATGGCATATATTAAAAACGGTGATGTACTAGTGCAAGGCACCATTCCACAAATTATTGCTGATTCAAAACTCATTACCTTTAACTTATCACCCTGCGATTCAGATGAGCTAGAAACACAGTTATCTCGACTAAGGATTGTGAAACAAGTGGCACGATTTGGTAATGATCTACATGTCAGCGGTTTTGATGAACAAGCATTAAAGCATGAAATTGGGTCCCTGGTATCGTCGCATCAACGATGGGAAAAAATTCCTACCAGTCTAGAAGATGTATTTATTTCGTTGAGTAACAGACAAGGATCAGGCCATGCATAAGGTAAAAGAATGGTTGCTGTATCATTTATTGGGGAGTCGCCTAAAAGCTATTCTTATTAAAGAATTTATACAACTCACCCGTGACAAAGTAGCTATCACAATGATCATGATGTTGCCACTGATCCAACTGGCTTTATTTGGATATGCCATCAATATGAATCCTCATTCACTGCCAACAGCAGTTGTTGTAGGAGAAGAAAGTGTTTTTTCACGAGAATTTATCAGAGGATTACAAAATACAGCATACTTTGACATTAAATATCAAATGCTTTCCATAGAAGAAGCAGACAAACTAATGGAGAAAAATGACGCTTTATTTATCATTTCTATTCCCTTTAATTTCAGTAAAGAATTAATTCGTGGACAACGACCTCAGATTTTAATTGAAGCTGATGCAACAGAACCCGTTGCAATCGCCAATGCCGTCGCTGCGGGACAAGCGCTTATCCCTCATGTTTATCAAGAAATGACTAAACGCAGTCTGCCAGATTTACAATACATCCCGCCACCTATCGACTTAGTTTTACACCAAAAATATAACCCCGAAAATATTACACAATATAATATTGTCCCGGGTTTAATGGGGGTGATACTCACAATGACTATGGTAATGGTGACGGCATTAGCCATTACTCGGGAACGAGAAAGAGGCACGATTGAAAGCTTACTTGCTGCACCGGTCCACCCTTGGGAGGTCATGATAGGCAAAATACTACCTTATATTGCGATTGGTTATATTCAATTATTTGTTATTTTATTTGCTGCGCATTATTTATTCCATATTCCTATGATGGGCAGTCTATGGCTTTTACTCATCAGCTCTTTGCCATTTATATTATCAAATTTGGTGGTTGGCATTATGTTTTCCAGTATTTCCAAAAGTCAGTTACAAGCGATGCAAATGACGTTTTATTTTTTCTTACCCTCACTTTTATTATCTGGATTTATGTTTCCATTTTCAGGGATGCCACTCTGGGCGAGAGTCATTGGTGAGATATTACCACTCACACATTATGTGCGGATCGTTAGGGGAATTATGCTAAAAGGAAATAGTTGGGAGATCGTGATGCCTGAATTGGGAGCCATAGTACTGTTTGGCATAACTATGTTGTCAATTGCAGTATTGCGCTATAGGCAGACGATAGATTAACGTCGAGACAGGTCATCTCCTAGATGGAAATTGTCATCTATAGCTATGCTCCCCCTGGCGCTCCACAACCGCCATGTGGGAAACGAAACTTCTGCTGACCATCTGCTTACGCTTGCGGCGGGTCCACTACGGGAGCATTGACAGCAGCAGCTCTTTCGCGTTCTTGTTCTCCCCATAAGCGCTGCTGTATCGCCACTGGGACTCCCTCATTTTTTTCTTCTTTAGGCGGATGTGCTACCGCTTCAGGTTGTATGTGTGGCTGGTCTACTATCTCTATTTTCGCGAGTAGTCGCCTTTCCATCTTCTTAGAGATCTCAAAGCTGGCTCTACCATTCGATACTTTATATGGCTATTGACGGCTTATCTTCAAGCAAGTGGTGTATCGCTGTTTTATAGCCCATAGCAATGTCCACACTTGGAAAGTTATGGTCAGGCCGTTCAAGAAGTGCACGCACTAATTCTTCTTTCAACATCCCCAGCTGTATATCAGCTAAAGAAAAACCCGTCTTAGAAATTGTCATCTTTACAATGCTTGGGTCTCTGGGAGAAAGTAATTTTTTTATTGCCTCTACCGGTGCACCTGCCATTCTGTACCAGCAGAGCCCTGGTATACCACTCTGATGCGGCCCAGAACTGATAGCACCGGTTGCGATTTTATAGATAACTTCTGCTATTGCATCCACATCGGCAGAAGGTAATAGAGCTGCACGTATACGAGAGGGTGCTTCATTCATCATTTTCTCCTTTTTTTATTTTATTTGTTTAATTTTTTAGAACAAAAGCTGACTAGCTCACTCAATAATCTGATAAAAAGTCTCTCCTGGCTTAATAAGGCCTAATTCATTGCGTGCATGCTCTTCTACGGCATCAGCGCCTCGTTTCAGGTTGTCCACTTCAGCTGCAATATAGCTATTTCTTTTCTGCAATTCCATATTCTGTTCTGTTGACTCGATTAATTTTTCTTTCAGGTGCGCATACTGGCGATATCCTGCTTCAGAAAACCAGAGTTTATATTGGAGCAATACAAATAAAACACTTAGGATAGTGATAAAAATAGCATGTGGTTTCATTTTTAACTTTAACCTTTTAGCACACGCTCTCCGGCATAAACTGCCTTATCCCCTAACGCCGCCTCTATGTATAACAATCGATTATATTTAGCGATACGATCCGAGCGACAAACAGAGCCTGTTTTTATTTGTCCCACTGCAGTAGCAACGGCAAGATCTGCAATCGTTGTATCTTCTGTTTCCCCTGAACGATGCGAAATAATGGCGTTATATCGATTTTTCTTGGCTAGCAAAATGGCAGACAGCGTTTCAGTCAACGTACCAATTTGATTAAATTTAATCAAAATTGCATTAGCGATTCTCGCATCAATGCCTTTTTGAAAAATATGAGGATTCGTAACAAAAACATCATCACCCACTAACTGAACTTTTCCACCTAGCACACTGGTTAAGGTGAGCCAACCTTCCCAATCTTGCTCGCCCATACCATCTTCTATGCTAATAATCGGATATTGATTTGCTAAATGGGATAAATATTCAACCATTTCATCTGGGGACAATATCTTATTTTCAGACGCTAAGTGGTAGCGCTTCTCTTTATAAAATTCAGAACTAGCAACATCTAATCCCAAATAAATATCTTTTCCTGGTTGATAACCCGCTTGTACGATGGCCTCTAAAATGATTTCAATCGCAGCCTCATTGGAAGGAAGGTCGGGCGCAAAACCACCTTCATCACCCACTGCTGTGTTCAATCCTTTTTTATGCAACACGTTTTTGAGAATATGGAACACTTCCGAACCATAGCGCAAGGCTTCTGAAAAGCTGGATGCGCCCACCGGAATAATCATAAATTCTTGCAGATCAATATTATTATCCGCATGTGAACCACCATTAATAATATTCATCTGAGGAACAGGGAGTAATGGCTGTACGCCTTTGGAAAGATAGGCATATAAGGGCAAGTGTTGACTGGCACTCGCTGCTTTAGCAACAGCCAAAGAGACCGCCAATATCGCATTTGCACCTAAATTACCTTTATTTTCTGTGCCATCTAGAGAAATGAGCATCTCATCAATTTTGGATTGATCAAATGCATTTTCACCCCTCAAAGTATCTTGTATCAGTTTATTGATATGGCCCACTGCCTTTAAAACACCCTTGCCTCCGTAACGTTTTGCATCTCCATCACGTAATTCTAAGGCTTCACGCGAACCTGTTGACGCGCCGGATGGAGCGGTAGCAATACCGTGCGAACCATCTGACAGTATGACTTCAGCCATAACAGTGGGATTACCGCGTGAATCTAAAATTTCTTGGCCTGTGATGCTGGCAATGGTTGTCATATTAAATTCCTTAAAAATGATAGTGTTTCTTTTTTACAGGGGAGGAACAGGGGTAAGGTGTGTACTACTGGTTTCTAAATCTGAGCCCTTCGTTATGTGAAACCTTTGATAAAGCTGTATACCATACCAAATACTGGCAACCAATATCACTAGAGATAAAAGTGCTTGCCATGGGAATGTACTTGGTTTGACTAATACAAGCTGTAAAACGTAACCTAAGCAACATCCCCAAATAAAAGAAGGGATGATGGCTATCAAGCATAAAGCAATAACCGGAGATAGAGGTAACACATGCAAAGGTAATGGTAATGTGAGTGCGTGAATATCTACAGGGATGGATAGAATCCCAAGATAAATCAGGCAACATAGCGCTGGGAGCACAAGGGCACAAAGAAGTCCTACGTCTCTAGGAATAGTATTAGGTGCTAAAAAGTTCACTTTAGAACAGTTCCATTTTTTACTAAATCATCAATGTCTTTTAAGACCCGCAATAAGTCTGTCATTTTGTCCAACGGCCATGAATTGGGCCCATCACTCAATGCCTTATCTGGATCAGGATGTGTCTCCATGAATATGCCAGCCACGCCTACAGCCATCGCAGCTCTGGCAAGGACAGGAATAAATTCGCGCTGGCCGCCTGATTGTGTTCCCTGACCTCCTGGTAATTGCACAGAATGTGTTGCATCAAACACTACAGGGGCATTAGTTTCTCGCATAATCGCCAATGCTCGCATATCAGTGATTAGATTATTGTAACCAAACGCATAACCACGCTCGCAAACCATGACTTGTGTATTCCCAGCTTCTCGTGCCTTATCTACAACGTGCTTCATATCCCACGGCGCTAAAAATTGCCCCTTCTTAATATTGATAGGCTTACCACACGCTGCCACTCGCTGAATATAATTAGTTTGCCGACAGAGAAAAGCAGGAGTTTGTAGTACATCCACAACCGAAGCTACTTCCTCTAGCGGCGTATCTTCATGGACGTCTGTTAACACTGGAACGCCTAGCATTTTTTTAACTTTATCGAGTATGGCTAAGCCCTTCTCTAATCCAGGGCCTCTAAAGCTCTTGGAAGAGGAACGATTGGCTTTATCAAAAGAAGATTTGTAGATAAATGGAATATTTAGAGATCCGGTGATTTCTTTGAGCTGGCCAGCTGTGTCTATCGCAAGCTGTTCACTCTCTATCACGCAAGGTCCTGCAATCAGAAAGAAGGGCTGGTCTAGGCCAACAGATATATCTCGTATTTTCATTCCTTTATTCCTAAGAAGGCATCACTTACTAAACATCTAGTCTCTGCAAACTTCAACGCCGCTCTGATAAAACTGGTAAAAAGAGGATGCCCGTCTCTAGGATTAGAAGTGAATTCAGGATGAAACTGACACCCCACAAACCAAGGATGTTCAGACAGTTCAATCATTTCCACCAATTCTCCATCTACAGAACGCGCTGACACCTTCAAACCAGCCGCCTCTAGCGCTGGCAACAGTGTATTGTTAACCTCATAGCGGTGGCGATGACGCTCGATAAGGCGGTCCTTACCATATATTTGATGCACCAAACTACCAGGAGATAAATTGGCAGCCTGGCCCCCTAAACGCATACTACCACCCATATCTGCCCCAGCCTCTCGCCGCTCAATATGACCTGCCGTGTCCATCCATTGAGATACTAATGCAACCACAGGATAAGGCGTTTGCAAATCAAATTCTGTGCTATTAGCGTCAGGCATGCCAGCCATATGTCTGGCATATTCAATGATAGCAATCTGCATACCTAAACAAATCCCCAAGTAAGGGATGTTATATTCCCTAGCATATTGTGCCGCTAATATTTTGCCTTCTATTCCCCGTCCACCAAAACCACCTGGCACTAAAATGGCATCGACCTCTGCCAATACTACCGGACCTTTTTCAGTAAGTTCGTTAGCTTCAACGTAGATCAGATTAACGCGCGAGCGCGTTTGAATGCCCGCATGCACCAATGCTTCGGATAAAGATTTATAAGAATCCGTTAGGTTGGTGTACTTTCCCACCATAGCAATGTTGACGCTTTTTTCAGGATTTCGCCAAGCAGATACAACAGCCTCCCATTCTTTCATATCCGCTACTGATGCCGATAAACCGAGCTTTTCTATCACTAAAGCATCTAGGCCTTGTTCAAAAAGTAAGATGGGAATTTGATAGATAGGATTAACGTCTGGCAGAGATACAACAGCACGCGCTTCGACATTAGTGAATAACGCAATTTTGTCACGCGCTTCTTTACTAATCGCTTTTTTGGAGCGACATACCAAAATATCTGGCTGAATACCAATCGTACGCAGCTCCTTAACCGAGTGTTGCGTGGGTTTAGTTTTGGTTTCGCCGGATGCGTGAATATAAGGAATAAGTGTAAGGTGCAAAAACAAGGCATTCTGACGACCAAGCTCAATACCCATTTGGCGAATGGCTTCTAAGAATGGTAGAGATTCAATATCGCCCACCGTGCCACCAATTTCAACCAGCACAATATCCGCACCATCGGCACCTTCTTTAATCCTTCTTTTGATCTCATCCGTAATATGAGGAATCACCTGGACGGTCGCGCCAAGATAATCACCACGTCGCTCTTTACGAATCACGTTTTCATAGACACGGCCCGTAGTAAAATTATTTCGACGACTCATAGTTGTGCGAACAAAGCGCTCATAGTGTCCTAAGTCTAAATCCGTTTCCGCGCCATCTTCAGTCACAAATACTTCGCCGTGCTGAAATGGGCTCATCGTGCCAGGATCGACATTGATATAAGGATCAAGTTTAATCAACGTGACCTTAAGGCCCCTAGCCTCAAGTATGGCTCCTAAAGAAGCAGAGGTCATGCCTTTACCTAAAGAAGAAACCACACCGCCTGTAATAAAAATATAACGCGTCATTATATGTGTCCCAGCTTATAAATATATACCCATCCACCCCATATAAAACCATTACGGAGCAGGCTCGTAAGATGCTGATCTAGCATTTCAAGTGAACTCTAGCGGAATGAGGTTGTTTCCAAAGAGCCTACCCCCGAAACAATGTGAATCGAGGGCAGGGTACTGCCATCCTGGATAAAACTAGGTTATAACACTCGCCATCAAACGGAGAGAATACATTTCTTATCCAACACCTTCGAAGACGAGCGGCATAAATAATAGAGAAAATTACGTATCGCTGGGAGGGCATTCTAGCAGCACCATTTTGCCTCGTCCATCGGGATGGTGCGCTGATGACGCATATCCAACCACCATCACCAATTCCTCCCCATAAAAAATCAGCGGGACACGACTCCTCAACCAAGGGGGGACTCCCCACTCCTGAAAGAGCTTCTTCAAGGGATGCGTACCCAAACGCCCTGCAACATGCATACGCTCTCCTCCTGCACGAAAACGAACTGTCACATACGCTCCTAGTGGCAGATGGATACCTTTGCCTATTTCCTCACAGCTATTTAATTGACCAACACCCGGCAACAACAATGTTTCTTGCATATCCCAATTAAATATCTCAGTGGGATCGTGCTCAGGTAAGGGAGTCATAATATAAAGATTATCCTGATAACGCCTAACCTCCGCACCACACCATATCAAATGTGGACAAGCATCTTTTCGTGCCAACAGAACCGTTAAAAGCAGCTGTTCCAGCTTAACCGTTGTTGGCAGCAAAAATCCCAACTCCTTAATCCAAAATCGCAATAGATTTTTTTGACGCGCCAAGCTCAACCTCAACAAAGCTGACACAGACAAAGTACCTGCCACACTTCCTTTACAATGCACTAAATCCTCTTGCGCCATCTCTATTAAGAGTATATTAGTCTCAGCACAGTGCTTTGCACTTCTAGCTAATGCTGATGTCGATCCGACAAAACGGGCTAGTAGACCGGGAAAGATGCGATTTCTCAGATAATTTCTGTCAAATCTATTCTGCATATTAGATTCATCTTCCTGCCAAATTAGGCCTTCTGCTTGCGCATATGCCCGCAACGATGCACGAGAAATATCAAGTAAAGGGCGCAAGATCATCCCTTTAGCAAAAGGTTTTATCGCTGGCATGCCAGCTAAACCTTTAGGACCCGCACCGCGCAAAGCTTGTAGCAAAAATGTTTCCGCCAAATCATCTTGGTGATGCGCCAACATCACACAGTCTTCCTCATCCATTAACCCCGCAAAAACCTGATAGCGTAAATCCCTGGCCACTTCCTCCAAGCTACCATTGCCCAGTACACCCAAGACATCCACTTTTTTGACCAGACAAATTACGCCCAAGTCCTGACAAATCGCGGCACAATGATCCGACCAAGCATCCGCGAATGGACTCAGCCCATGATGTATATGAATGGCCTTGATGTTCAAATGTGGGTAAATTATTCGGCACTGGCTCAATGCGTGCAAAAGCACATGAGAATCTAATCCACCGCTATACGCCACCCAACATTGACCAGAGTTTTTTAAAGGCATAGTGGCCAGAATATTTTTGAAAACATCAAGTGTGAACATATAAGGACGCCCCATGAAGGAACAGACAAGCATTAATCCAGCATTTTTTCAGCCATCGGGACTTAATGACAAATTTCACGGAGATGGACTAAGCTTTGATGAATATATCAAACAAACACAACAAATGATTGCACAAGCACGCGTTGACCTCACACCTGAAAATAGCGACACCATTATTGCTGCCAATAGCCCTTATGAATTTTTTCCAAGCACCTCGCAAGCAGGAAGAAAAAAATATAAACGCGCCATACTTGTCACACATGGTCTTTCAGATTCTCCATTCATGTTAAAGGACATGGCACACGCTCTTGCACAACACGGCTTTCTTGTACGCGGTATTTTACTGCCAGGACACGGTACAGTCCCTGCTGATTTACTGAATGTACAATATGAAGAATGGGAGCGCTGCATTAATTATGGCATTCATTCACTGAAAGAAGTCGCTGATGAAATTTATGCAATGGGATTTTCAACGGGGGGAGCACTCAGCATTCTTCATAATTTAACACATACAGATTTAGCAGGGCTTATATTGGTTGCACCTGCACTAGCATTCACCACACCACTCATTCCATTTTACACGCATTTTTTTCAGTATATGCAATATTTCTCTAACGCTTTTAAGTGGTTCCCCAAGCAACACCAGACAGACTATGCCAAATATGAAACTTTTACAGTCAATGCTGCTGCCCAAGTAATGCACCTGATGAAAAAAACATGCCAAACGATACAAAAAAGCTCCATCCACATTCCTATGTTTATCGTAACAAGCGCTAACGATGAAGTCATATCTCCTAAAGCAGCCTTTAATTTTTTCAACAAAAATAAACATCCTAAACGAGAAATG
>JAQSWO010000047.1 GCA_029266595.1 Gammaproteobacteria bacterium | reverse complement strand
GTGTATGCTTTTTCGCTTTCTTCTGCGGCATCTATATCTTTCTCTAAACGATCCATCCAATTCTTTTTTGCCTGATCTATGCTGCTAAGATTTCCGTGTACAGGTGGAGATATAGCATTTGCATTTAATGGGGATTTTTCTTCTGCCATGATAGGTTCTCTTTAATAAAAATCATATCTCTGCGCTGTAGATCATTGTTGAGCTTTACATCCTCACCCCAACATACACTTAGTAGATCCATGAAGTATTTGTTGACGGTTTAAATTTCACACCTTGCTTTGCGAAACAATTCAGTCTTTCGTCTTTGCGAGCGTTTTGTGCGAAGCAATCCAGGAAATATATCCTAGAAGGGTCCTAAGAGACCTTAGATTTTTTTCTAGATTGCCGCGTCGCTATCGCTCCTCGCAAAGACGATTTATAAAGTGTCTGGACCTGCCTTTTTGGGCGCTTTATTGTTTCTAAATTAACAAATAAACCATTCCTCCCACTTAAATCCATTGGTCTAGATGATTCTCATCTTTATTTAAAAGTTTTCCCAATAAATCAATTTTTATATTTTCTGAGTCAATGTAAGAACAAAATTTAATAAAGTCAGTTACTTGTGAATTTTTTTCTGCCAGATGAACAACATATAATTGAAATATTTTACTAAGCAGTTTGAAAGAATCTTGGTATAGCGCCAACAGGGTCTACAATATTGGCTAGTTCTGCTGAATCTACCATTGACTCTCCTACCGCACTTCTTTGTTTCAATAGCATGACATTATTGGTATGGAGTGATGGCTTTTAATACTTAAGGGAGAAAAACAATTTTGAGACTCTTCTTCTTGAAAAAGAGGCATAACGCAGTATAAATAGCCCCAACTTGAATTTAGACGTGAACTTGTGAGAAGTATTTAGCAAGTAGATCTTAATAAATGTAGTTATAATTTTTTATATCGTTTTAAATTTATTTAAATTTTTTACACACTGCCGCAGCCATTATTAACAGCCGCGGCAAATATAGCAAATTTAACAACAAAAGCTCCTGTGCCTATCCAGTAATAGCTCACCCCTTACCACGATTGGCATAAATGGTGAGTTTTTAGACAAGGGCAACGAACTATTTTGCTCCAAAGGTATGTCCCAAATGGAAATCACCTTCCGCCTCAAATTTTGATCCCTCAGCCTTTACATTAGCTTGCACTCTTCTGCCACTAGTAGCCTTATTACTAAATGTATGTCCTGCATGTAACTTACCCTTAGCAGATATGTTTAATCCTTTAAGATCCATATTTGCTTCTATATCATCCTGTCCTCCTTTAAGCGTTCGTATTTCTTTTTCAATATCCTGTATTTGCTTATTTAACTCACCCAACCGAGGTACAGCAGTTTGGCATTTCTTTAGATAATCCAGATCTTCTTCTGATAAATCTTTTCCTTTTTTTTGAGCCCTTGTTTGGTCATCTAAAAATTCATCAATTCGCTTATTTAACTGCTCTTCGTCTGCAACCGCAGGCAAATGCTCATTGTAAAAAGTTCCTGCGAAAAGTGCTTCTCTGTCTTTTTCTAAGGCTACTTTTTGTGCTGTCAGGTCAGCTATTCTTTGCGCTGGAGCAACAGCTGGTTGTGCAGATGATGCTGCAGCCGCTTGTTGAGCTTGTAATTGAGCTGCTTGGAATCGCCCAAGTATTTCACCCATATTCATATTAACATTGACCGCAGGTCCAACATGCACATTACCACCTGCATCAATTTTTGACTTTGCCATAGCAACAGGCGCATTAATATTTGCCTGTGATTGTGCATTGCCTTCTTTTTCTGGTCCTCTTTGTGCTGCCATTTCTAAATCCTCTTGGGTTGGTGTTGCCGATAGTGGCGAAGTTTTTACTACGTTTGGAACTACGGGGGGCACTTCTAGTAAATCTGGTCCTACTATTGATTTTTCTTCAACTTTTTCTTCATTATTTTTTTCCATCACCGCTCGTACATTATCTTGGAAAGTACGAGCAAGTTGTTTATCTGATTCTGTTGTTTCTTTTGCCTCAATGAAAGATTGCAAATGCGTAAAAATTGCTTCCAAATGCAGCTGTAGTTCGCGAACCTTTATGGGATCTTTAGCCTGTTTTTTAAGCTCAATGAGGGTCTCTGCTACGGGCTTTAATCGTTTGGCGAATATATTAGCTGCATCTGTGTCCATTTCATTGTAACGAACCGCAGCTTGAACTAAGGGGTGCATTGTCCAACCGCTTCCTGATTCAGCTTCTGTCAAAAGGCCTACACGACGCGCTTCAATAATATATGGGTCGTATACTTTTCTATCTATCCCGCCTAGAAGCGGCTTTAGAAAATATCCTTTTATATTTGACGGATGCAAATAGGCACAAAATTTCACCATTTCTGCTGCCTCTGGATTTTTCTCTACCAGTTGATCGACAGAAGATTGGTAAGTACTACATATTGTGAAAGGATAATTGGGGTCATTGTGAGTGCTTTCAGTAAGCAGAGAAACGCCCTGTTTTTTGTATAGACGATGGTATTCTGCAGCGCCTCTTCCCGTCTCCCTGATATAGGTAACAGCATGGGATAGCGCTAATGGCAAATGGCCTAATGCATCAGATAACTCTTCTAAACCTTCACGCAATCCAGATTTTTGTATATGTGATTCCATATAAACATGAGATTCGCTTGGCGCAAATGGTGGTACAGTAAGAATAGGATAGTCCCAGTTCTGACTACGCGTGGTGATAAGTACTTGCTGAGTCGATGATAGGTTTTGCGGTAAAAGATCTTTTAGTGCTTCTTGATCAGCTAAATTATCTAAAACAATTAGCCAATTTTTTTTTGTCCGCAGTGCTAATCGAATTACTTTCTTTTGGTCGGTTTCAGAAAGACCTTTTAAACTTACCCCAAGTGCGATACCTAAGCGCGACCATTCAGAAGATAAATTTGTTTTATCTGCGTTAACCCAATGTACAAACGCATTGTTCTCTCCGCCCTGAAATACTTTGTTTTCTGCCCACTGATAAGCATATGCTAACGCTAATTGAGTCTTACCTACACCTCCCATTCCCTGAATAATTTGTATACGTGGAGAATTCTGCAATTTCTCCATAAGTGCTTCGCGTTCAACTGAATGAGATAGGCGTTGAGGTAGATGGTTTAAGTTGGTAGCTAACCAATCAGTGATTAAATCTTGATATTCCTGCTTGCTCGCATGAGACAAACCATGGTTCCAATCACAAATAACAGGGATCAAACCTAAAGGGTCAGACAGACCCACTAAGAAAGGTTCTGTTTTAACATCAGATCGTATCGTATAAATCAGATCTTCGGATAAAACAGCTAGTTCATCTTTAACAACATCACGGAATCCACCTTCACGTAAAACAGGTAAAATTGAGGCAGGACTTTTTTCAGCTTTCTTAAGCGTTTCTCTAAATTCAAATGCCAAATTTGTATTTGGATCACGCGCACGCTCTAAAAATCTTGGTGTTAAAATGGGGATGACAAAATCACTTTCTTCAATCTCTCTGCGCATGGTTTCTTTTAGCTTCCCAGACATATTTTCTATATCAAGGAACACATGCATACCTGCAAGTTCTAAATTCTGCTTCAGTTGCACCAACCAATATTGCAATTTATCTGTCTCCGCTTTATCTGTAGGCCACGCGTAACTGATAAAAACTTTTTTTTGCCCACGCACTTTGACGATGTTATGGATGCCAGTTAATAAATTGCGCCAAGCAATTCTTGCTGTTTCTAACTCTTCGTCTCGCTGACTATGTGGCTTAGGGCTAGGGGAATTATTAGGTACTTCTTTAACTTCTGGTTTAGGTGCGAGGACTGCTGGTAAAGCAGGCGATTGGCTTTCTTTCATAATTTTCTCCTTTAAAATGAATAATACCCATAAAACCTACTCACTCTGCCTTAATCTATCGAAGAGGACTAGGATCCTTAAAGTGAAAGTGGTTGACGGGCCCCAAATTAATATCACGACCCGCGGTAATCTTTGAATCTGACACCGATACAGGAGCACTTACAGAAGCACTCTGATGTAATCTTGGGGAATAGTTACCCCTCCTTCTTAAACGCTTGTTTTGGCTTTCATCCCTCTGCACTGCTTGTTCACGCTTCTCTACTGCTTGTTCACGCTTCTCTACTGTTTGTTCACGTCTTTGCACTTCTTGCTTAAGCTTCGGTATTACTTGTTGCAGTCTTTGATTTTCTTCTTTCTCAACTGCAAGTTGTCTAGCAAGATCAGCAGCTATGCGAGTATTTTCTTGAAAATCACGTTGTGCTGCTCTAGCTTCTGCTAAATGCCTCGCATCCTCTCGCCGTTCTTGCCGCGCCTGATAACGTTCTTCTGTTCTATCTATCCATACGGCTGTTCCTACTACTCCTCCTGCGATACCTGCCGCAGCACTCCTAGTAACGGTCGATGCGGCTACAGAAAAGGTTTCAGCAAGAAATAATGATGCTGGTGGATAAAAAACAATAGCAGCACCAGCAATCACTACTGTCGTCCCTATCAGAAGCTTACCCCAATGTCGAGATAACCATTCCCAGTCCATGATGAAACTCCTCGTAGCTCATTAAACTTAAGAGGGATATGCAATTCCCCTCCTTTTGAATGAGTATGTACTACTCATACTTGAGACATTTTTTTTAGGTGGGTTCTTTTTTTATGTGATGTGGAAGGAAAATATTTGGTAAATTGCTGTAGTTAGTAAGAAGGCTAAAATTTCATCTCAGGCGTTTCATCTCGCTTAGCCAAATTTAAAAAATTTGCGGGAATAAATTGATGAGCAAGTGCCAGAAGTTCAGTATGGTGCTCTCTCCTCTCTTGCAGCGTATTTTGTACCATCTCAGCAGATAACTGCCCATATTCTGGCAATTCAGGATAACTCATCAGTTGTTGCCTTATTTGCTGAGCCTGCTTATTTATTCTTTCGTCTTCAGGGGAAGATGTTGCGTTAAGGTCAGCAGGTCTATCCTGAACCTCAAACATTGAAGAATTATTTAACCGCGATTGTTGTGCAAGCATTTCTAACTCTTGACGTAATTCTCTATTGTGAACGTCATGAGCTTCCAAACATCGAGCCAATCCCTCTTGCACTGCTTTTATCTGATCTGTTTGTTGATTCACTTCTGCGGTGTATTCTGCAAGCGCCTCTTGATAAAGCTGCCTTTTTTTTGGCACTTCTCTTCCCCAAAATGGTGAAAACGACAATGATGATAAACGTGACCTTAAACCTTGAAGAAATCCACTAGTTTTTGCTGACATAGAAAGCTCTGTCGAGATTTCCGGATAGCCAGTATTTACATCAGAATTTGTTGCATAACTAGTGAAAATTTCATCCTCCGAATCTGATGAATCAGATCTGTATAACATTAGAGCTCCTCCTGCTGAATGATTAGTGTCTGAAGTTGTATTAGTAGGCCGTCCTGAGATAGCAGGAAGCTCATCATTCGAGATATCTTTACGATCACTTGGCATAAATTCTTTTGCTCTGCGTGAAGAAGAATAAACTGTCGAAGACGCTAACAAACAAAACACAACAACGCCAAGCGTTTTAACGACATGCGCTTGGTTTTGTGGTGTATTATGTTGATTATGTGCAAGCCTCCAAATCAATTCAAACATACGGCACATCCTCATAGATAAAAAACTACAATTAAGGTTATTTAGTAAAGCTTTAAGAGGGACTCAAATAATAGTTTTGAACTATTTGAGGCCCAACATGGACATTACCACCCGCATCAACTTTTGTATCTGATAGATTATTGGCATTCTGGTACAAGCCTGGATGATACTCACCACCTCTTAAGGGCCTATTTTCTTCTTCAAGTCTTTGTCTTTCTCGTGCTACAAGACGTCTGTTTTCTTCTTCAAGTCTTTGTCTATCTTCTATAAGGCGTCTATTCTCTCCTTCAAGTCTCTGTCTTTCTCGTGCTACAAGACGCCTATTTTCTTCCTCAAGTCTTTGTCTCTCTCGCTCTGAAGCTTGAAGTCGTGCAGCAAGTTCAGCAGCTCTGTTAGCATTTTCTTGAAAAACATGCTCTGCTGCTCGTGCATCCCGCAGAGCCGCCGCCGCATTCTCTCGTCGCTCTTGTCGATCCTGATAACTCGCTTCTGTGTACCCCATCCATCCAGCTACGCATATCTCACCTACCAAACCTCCTATCGCAGCACCCCTCACAACAGTCGATGTGGTTACAGCGAAAGCTTCAGCAAGTACCGTTGCTGCTGGTGGAAGGAAAATGATAACTACAGCACCAGCCAAAAGGGCTGTTCCTATGAGGAGCTTGCCCCAATGTCTAGACAGCCAATCCATAATAAAACTCCTTGTAGTCAATTAAGATTTAGCGGCTTGTAAATATCTTGCTTTGACTAAACTTACAAAATGAAAAGATTACTTAAATTATCCTCCAGGCTTTAAAGGTAAAGCAGAATGAAAATGATTGGTTATATTATTTACGTTATTGATTATTTTTGTTCCAAAGTCAACATTGTTCCCTGCCTCAATCTTTGCATTTGGTGCGCTGTTATTCTGCTGAAAAAATTCTGTTTTAAATTTTTTCAACTCCTCAATTTCCTTAGCCTGTGCTTCGTTCTCTTTTTTTAATTGACTAAGCTCTGCTTCAATTTTTTTCTTTTCACTTTGTTTAACGGGCACTTCTGCAGCAAGATCAGCAGCTGAACTAGCAACTTCTTTAAAGTTCTGCTGTGCTGCAAGGGCATCTTGCCAATCTAGTTTATTTGCCTGTTTTAAATTTAGCTCATGCTGTTGTCGCCGATACTCCCTCTCATCTAGATATATGAGGCAGCAAGATCCTAATTCTAACAATCCACCAATCGCCACAACGGACATAGTAGAAGTAGAAAGAGCGGCTGCGACTGGCGGGAGAACGGCAATTATAGTTCCAGCAAGAATAATGCTCATGACAACTAACTTACCCGAATGCCGAGTTAACAACCAATCCATGTACCCTCCCAAAGAGGTTCCTTTAAAAAATATATAACTTTATCAACTATGTAAAAGTCCCGATGAAGCTTGATACTGCTGTCCAATATAACTGTCTTTCAAACAATCAGCAGCAAGATTCATTACTACAGCATGGTGTTCCACACGCGCTTCAGTAATATTATCGACATCATAGGCAGTTAGATTCCCTTCCTCCGGTAACTCAGGATACGTCCTTAGCATTTCTTGAAGTTTAGTAATTTTTTCACTTTGACTAAGCTCAGCAGGCGTTGCTTTGTACTCTTCTGAGCCTCTTTTAGTTAATCTACTCTGAAAAAATGCTTGATCATCACTAACGATTTCTTTAATTTTGCTAGAAAGCTCCCGATTATGAGCTTCCAAATCTGATAAGCAGTTCGTCAAAGCAGTTTGAATATCTGTTACCGCTGCATGCTGGTGCGCAACCGTTCTTGTGTACTCTTGTAAGGCATTTCCCAAGCTTCGATTTCTGCGGCTTTTCCGATCCCCTCCACAAAAAAAAGAAAGACAGGCTTGAAGCCCCCCCAGAACCTTACCACCACATTCACGAATCTTATCAGTACATCCAGGCTTATCTTGTTTATGATCTTCTGATTCAAGATATTGTGAGGGCTCTTTAGGGTCCTTTTTTCAACAGCAGCAAACAGCAGCACCACAAGATTGGCAAAAAGCATTAAGACGCTCCAAAACCCTACGCCAACAACCAGAACCGTTTTGTTTATCTTTCGATGATACTAATAAATTGTTTTTTTCCAACTTCATCTCCTAAAAGTATAAATTTTAAAAAAACAGCCGAATGATACTTAAGAGACAGTAAGATGTCAGGCTTTTTTTAATATTTCCTTAATAAATATTATGACTAAATAATATCTGTCATATTCTTGGAAGTGTAATTGAAGGGTGTGAGAAAGAAGTGGAGGCGAGAAGAAGCTGCATCTGATCTTATGAAAAACTTTTAATATTAAAAGCTTATAACTGGCTTTTCACTTTTTGTGATCGCATCCAACATAGTTTCAGGAATAAATTGGCGAGCAAGGTCCATAAGTGCAGCATGATGTTCCATTCTCGTATTCAGCAACGCTCGTATATCAACAGCAGACAGCTGTCCATATTCTGGTAACGCGGGGTAAGTAATTAAATATTGCCTTATTAACATTGCTTTTTGATGCCTTTCTTCATCCTCAAGCGAGGGCACCAATTTATGCTCCTCAGGTTCAAATTCTTTTTGAGCTTCCAATCCCCAAAAGCCATCTATTGTTCCACGTTGCATAAGAAGTTTCTGGTCTTGAAGTAATTCCCTATTTCGAACTCCATTCTCTTCCAAACATCTAATCAGACCTTCTTGAACTGCTCTTATTTCATCTGTTTGCTTAGCTACTTCACGAGTATAATCATCAAGAGCTTGGCGGTAGGCTTGCCTTTCTGTTGATGCTCTTGTTTCAAAGAATGACGCTGGCACGACACGTGGTAATAAATAAAAAAAACCGAATAATCCTGGCATAAATGTTTCCTTTGAAATATGAATATTTTGAGAATTTAAAGCGAATTTGTAATAAAATTCCATTTTCAACTTTTTATGGCTTCAAAAGCAACTAAACTGAAAAAGATTGTTTCTACAAGTGAGATATCGCTCTCTACATCAACTGACAGCCGTTTTTTTCTGCTTGTGCAGGTTTCTCAGATTTCTCGAGAGCAACTTCCGGTAAGGCAACGGTAAAATCAGCCCAACGCCCCTTCTCTACTACTAAATCAATCGCCTCTAATTTCTCTTGTGCCCAAGCGAGACAATCATGGCGCTGTGCCTCTGAAGATAAAGCTTCAGCTTCTAGTAATTGTAATAATTTTTGACCTATTGTAGGTTCGACATCCCAACTTTTACATTGATAATTATGCTTATCTTTCTCGAGCACATCTAAAAAATTCTCGATTTTTACAACGCGCCCTATTCCACTACCAGGTGGAAAAAAACCAGAAGCAGGATTGCTACTACGTTGAGACAAAACAAATTCATAACACTGTACAATATGTTTTCCTGCCGCCATGCTCTCTACCATAAGTAGCGTACGTTGACTTGCTTTTTTGCGTACTAGATGTACAGCCCATATTGCATCAGAAACACAACAGATTGGGGCTCCTTGCCCGCACGCTTGCAAGACTGCTTTTTTCTCATCAGTATAGTTGCCATCATCATGACCCGATGCAGCAATGATTTGCTTTTCTAAATAGACTAAAGATTTAGAAGGTAGGTGGATATGATAGATTTGACGCCCGAGACGTGCGATTACCTGCCCATGGCTATGGTCAACGCACAATAAGTAATGTTGTTTAAAATAGAGAGAAAAGTACTCAAAGCTTAATTGATCATCATCCACAAGCAGTTCAAATATAATCGTCATAGCTTGAGCAGTTTTTGGTATGGATAACGCATGGACTGCTATTCGCCTAACATTTTCATTTTTATCCCTTAAAGCATTCAACAACACTTCAATCACAACTTTGCTCGAATCGCTCAGCCTACCTAATGCACGGACTATTGATTCCTTTAACCACTCTTTTCCATGTTCATCCTTCAAATTATCCAACAGTGCTTTAATCACGTCTGTGTCCAAATTATTCAGATTAACTAATGCCTCGATTACCGCTTGCTTGAGGCCATCACTTTCATCTTTCAAAGCAGTGAGCAAGGCTTTTAGCACCGCCTTACTTGGATTCTTTACTTTACCTAATGCCTGAATAGCCGTTCGCTTAACATATTCATTTTTATCCACCAAAGCACTCAACAATGCTTTGATCACTGTTTCACTCGGATTATTCAGATTACCTAATGCCTCAATAGCAGCTTGCTTAACATATTCATTTTTATCCACCGAAACACTCAACAATGCTTTGATCACTGCTTCACTCGGATTATTCAGTTTCCCTAAAACTTGAATTACAGTTTGCCTCACGTTTAATTTCTTATCCTGCAAAGCATCTAACAACGTTTGAACTACAACCACACTCGGATTATTCAGATTACCTAATACTTCAACTGCTGCTTTCCCTACACGTCCTTCTTCTTGCGAAGCGTCCAACAATGCTTGGATCACCGCTACAGTTGGATTGTTCAACTTACCCAACGCCTCAACTGAATCTTGCCTTACAGCCTGTTTTCCATCCTGTAAAGCTTCTAATAGTGCTTGGATCACAACCGCATTCGGATTCTCCAGTTTTGCTAACGCCTTAATTGCAGATTGCCTCATGTTTACTCTTTCATCTTGCAAAACGTCTAACAATGTTTGAACCACAACTACACTCAGATTTTTCAGATTACCTAATGCCTCAACCGCTGATTGCCTTGCAATCGGGTCTTCATCCATCAAAACACTCCACAACAATGCCTCGGTCACTGCGTGATTTTGGTTATTCAGCTTACCGAGCGCTTGAGCTGCTGCAGCTCTTACATGATATGATTGATCACGCAAAGCACATCGCAACGCATAAATTGCAACATCGCTCGGGTTACTCAACTTGCCTAATGCTATTGCTGCTACTTGTCTTACCTGCCATTTTTCATCTTGATCTTGCAAAATATTTAGCAGTGTTTGGAACACCGTTTTGCTCAGTTTGCTCAGTTTATACAATGCTTCAGCTATCGCTTGCTTGATTTCTGGTTCTTCACCTTGCAAAAGAAGAAATGGTGCTTTATCCATAACTTTAAGTAGTGCTTGGATCACAGCTTCAGAGGGATTATTCAGATCGCCTAACGCTCTAGCTACCATCTCCCTTTCCCAACAGGGCTTTTTCTCCAAAGCATCTAATAGCCTGTTAACCACAGCATCACTAGGGTTCTTGAGTTGACACAATATATCAGCTGCCGCGTAGTGTACTTCTCTGACGTCATCCCCTAAAGTAAATAAGAGCGCTTGGACAACATCTTCACTCGGATTATTCAGCTCCCCTGATGCAATAATTGCTGCTTCTCTTACATCCGAATCTTCATCTGATAAAGCATTTAGTAGTAACTCAATCACGTCTTCGGTAGGATTGTTAAGATTACCCAACACCTGAATTACTGCACGTTTCATACTCCTATCATTATCTTTTAAATTCTCTAACAGCCTACCTAGCATCAATGATGAAGCAAGTAAAATAGAGCATCGAGCCAATTGTTCGGGATACTGATTAAGAATCCTCAAATTCTGTGCACGCTTTGTATAGCTCTGAAACCATATCCATTGCTGAGTAATTAACTTTTTGTGCAAAGTTACACAATCATCTGCTTCACATTCATCCAAGCAGTGCATCACTAAAACGTTATGATGAAACCCGATCATGTCTCTGGGTTGTGATAAGATGGCACACCAAAATCGCAGCAAGGGTGAAAATTGTTTCGTTTTTTTTCCTTGTTGATATAACAGCCCTGCGCTCATCCAAAGCATCAATTGATAACGTGGAGTATATTTTTCAGTGAGAATGCATTGGGAAATTTGCTCACTTTCTTCGCTGTGTGGATGTTG
>JAQSWO010000156.1 GCA_029266595.1 Gammaproteobacteria bacterium | reverse complement strand
TCTATTATGCTTATTCAGTTATCTATTAGAAGGCCTTTTGCTGGGCTTATTTAGTTTTCTTTTATCGGTAATCGTCCTATTTTTCTGCCTCCGTTTGTATAATCCCAGAGTTGCATTAGCGCATTACTTTGAGGCAGGCCGTCATGGAGAAGACCAGTCTGCTTTTTATTATGGCATTGACTTTTTGAAGGGTGATGGCAAATCAGAAAAAAATCCAGTTACATTAGCGCGGCATATCACACGAAAAATTTTATCGGATGCAGATCAATATATTTTTTCCGTGTTGTTTTGGTACGTGATTTTTGGTTTGAGTGGAGCAGTTGTTTACAGTGTTGTTCGTTCGCTTGCGGCGAAGAAGAACTATCCCAAGTTATCGAGTTCGACAGTGCAGGCAGCTAAACAATTACATGCCTTGCTGAATTGGCTGCCTACGCGTATCGTTGGTTTGACTTATGCATTAGTGGGGCACGCATCTTATGGCTTTGCTTATTGGCGGAAGCATTTGAGAGATGGACTCAACGCTTCTCGCGAGTTTGCAAGTGGTGTGGGTTTGGCAGCGCTAGAGAAGGATCCAGAGCATACGATGGCAGATATCAAAGAGAACGAACAGGCGCTGGCAATGGTTGATGGCGCATTTTTGTTATGGATTGTTGTGATTGGGCTTTGTACGTTGGTTGCTTGGGTTGCTTAATTCGTCTTTGCGAAAAGCTTACGGAGATACGAGAGTAGCTTAGCGAGCCTTTAGCAAGCGTTTTGCGGCGAAAATAAAATATAGGAATAACAGGTAATGTCGAAAGAAAGTAGCTTCAACATTGATATTGATTCATTAGAAACACAGGAATGGCTGTCTGCGCTTGCTTCCGTTGTTAAAGAAGAAGGTACGGAAAGAGCAGAGTTTATTCTTAACGCATTATTGGCAGACGCACAGCGTTTGGGGGTGTCGACAACCCCAATGGGAAACACAGCTTATGTAAACAGTATCCCCGCCGATCAAGAAGAAAAAATGCCGGCTGAAGAAGCTGAGATAGCCGAACGCGTACGTTCTTTAATCCGCTGGAATGCCATTATGATGGTATTGAAAGCAGGTAAAAAAGATACTGCATTAGGTGGGCATTTAGCGAGTTTTGCTTCTTCGGCAACTTTGTACGATGTGGGATTTAATTATTTTTTCCGTGGTAGGACTGACGAATACCTCGGAGATTTGGTTTTTATACAAGGCCATTCAGCCCCTGGCATTTATGCACGTGCATTTTTGGAGGGTAGGATAACAGAAACCCAACTTACTAATTTTCGTCAAGAAATTGGAGGCAAGGGTTTATCTTCTTATCCTCACCCTTGGAGCATGCCTGATTTTTGGCAGTTTCCGACGGTTTCTATGGGTTTGGGCCCTTTGCAAGCGATCTATCAGGCGCGATTTTTAAAGTATATGGAAAACCGGGGTTTGATCGCACATCAAAACAGAAAAGTTTGGGCTTTTTTGGGTGATGGTGAGATGGATGAAGTCGATTCCCTAGGTGCCATCACTGTTGCGGCGCGTGAGAAATTGGATAATTTAATTTTTGTCGTCAATTGCAATTTGCAGCGTTTGGATGGCCCTGTTCGCGGTAATGGTCATATCATTCAAGAATTAGAAGCTTTGTTTCGGGGTGCCGGTTGGAATGTACTTAAAGTTATTTGGGGTAGGCGTTGGGATCCTTTGTTAGCCAAAGATAAGAACGGTATTTTGGTTAAGCGCATGTCAGAGTGTGTAGATGGTGACTATCAACATATTCGTTCTAAAGATGCCGCTTATTTGCGTAGTTTCTTTTTTGGCAAATATCCTGAATTAGCTGAATTGGTTAAAGATATTTCCGATGATGATTTGTGGCGTTTAAACCGTGGTGGTCATGATCCCCAAAAAGTTTATGCCGCCTATGCAGAAGCCATGAAACATAAAGGACAACCGACGATTATTTTGGCGAAGACTGTGAAAGGATACGGATTAGGTGCTGCTGGCGAAGCGCAAAACATTACACATAATTTGAAAAAATTAGCCGTCGATGATCTTAAAGACTTTTGTAAGCGTTTTAATCTCCCTATTTCTGAAGACAAGATTGCCGACCTTCCATTCTATAAACCTAAAGAAAATAGTCCTGAAATTCAATTTATAAGCGGTCGTCGTAAAGCACTGGGTGGACATTTACCCCAGCGTTTTCATGCTTCACCTAAATTAGAAACGCCAGAGTTACCCTTGTTTGATAGCATTTTAAAAGGAACAGGTGATAGAGAAATTTCTACCACTATGGCATTTGTTCGCGTGCTAACGGCCTTGTTAAAGGATAAAAATATCAAGGACTATATAGTTCCTATTGTTGCTGATGAGTCCCGTACTTTTGGTATGGAAGGATTATTCAGACAAATTGGTATTTATTCAGTTGTTGGCCAGCTGTATGAGCCCGAAGATAAATCTCAGCTGATGTATTATCGTGAAGCCAAAGACGGGCAATTACTGCAGGAAGGTATCAGCGAAGCGGGTGCTTTTTCATCTTGGATGGCAGCTGCGACCTCTTATAGCAATCATGGTAAGCCCATGATTCCTTTCTATATCTATTACTCTATGTTTGGTTTTCAGCGGATTGGAGATCTTGCTTGGGCAGCTAGCGATATACGTGCACGTGGTTTTTTATTAGGGAGTTTGGCTGGGAGAACGACATTGGCAGGAGAAGGAATGCAGCATGCTGATGGGCATAGTTTAGTGCTTTCTAGCACCATCCCCAACTGTATTAGTTATGATCCTACCTTTGCCTATGAAATTGCTGTGATCATTCAAAATGGTCTAAAGCGAATGTACCATAACCAAGAAGATGTGTATTACTACATTACCTTAATGAATGAAAACTATACGCATCCTGAAATGCCCAAAGGTGTGGAAGAGGGCATTATCAAAGGGATGTATCTTTTTCAACAAGGATCGGATAAAGCAAAACACAGAGTACAACTTCTAGGTTCCGGTGCTATCTTACGGGAAGTCATCGCTGCCGCTGCGTTGTTGGAAAGAGATTTTGGTGTCACTGCTGATATCTGGAGTACACCTAGCTTGGTAGAACTGCGTCGTGATGGTTTAACTGTGGAGCGTCATAATCGTCTAAATCCTAAAGCAAAACAGAAAGTAAGCTATGTGACACAATGCCTCAAAAATCAAAAAGGTCCTGTGATTGCTGCGACAGATTATATGAAGCTTTATGCTGATCAGATTCGCCCTTATGTACCGCAGCCT
>JAQSWO010000155.1 GCA_029266595.1 Gammaproteobacteria bacterium | reverse complement strand
CCTATTGTTATCCTGTTCCTTAATACTTGCCCCACCTTCTGGTGATAGCAAGTATTGGACAGTGGCAAGGTGGCCTTTCCCAGCTGCAAGTAGGAGTGGTGTAATGCCTATATGGTTGGCATCTTCAGCACGAACGATGTTTGCAGATATTATCCACTGTATGACAGGCAATAAATCTACTGCTATTACTGCGTAATGCAGCAATGTATGGCCTTCTGAATCACGAATAGGTCGTTGCTCTGCTGGATGGTTCGTATAAGCGCTTTGAATATTAGAAAGGTTGTTTGAAAGACATAATGCTTCAAATACAGGCGAAGACCAGATGGCGCCTCGCTCTTTCAGCATCTGGAGTAGTTCTCGCTTTTCAGCCAACGGCCAGCTTGCAGCCATCCATAGATATTCTGTCAGTAGACGATTATTTCGCTTAATAACGATATCTTCAGCTGAGGTTGTTTCTAATAACTTTCGAAAGGCTGCTGAATCTGGCCGACCCACTGCTCGGAAAAGCGCATCTGTGTTACTCGCAGCATCGTTTGTATCTATATATGTTAATCTACCAGGTGAATTATTATGGCTCTGCGCTCGTGCCTCTTCAGCGCTGGATGAGGGGGTATAACTAATTTGCTTTTCTTCCATGGCTAACTCGCTTCGGTTACTTGCGTTAAAAGGTGAAATTTGAAAAAAGTGCTGCGTCTTCGAAATTTGATTTTTAATGACTAGTATGAAATTGGAAGATGAATGCAGAAATGAGTTAATGCTTATTTTTAGTCAAATAAACAAATTTTGCAATAAAATTATATGAAAATAGACCGTGACTTTTTAGATTATGGATAATTTTTAGTCGGAACTGCTCATAATTTAGATGTTTTGCTGCAAAATATCCACTTTGTTAGCAAAAGAGGGGTGCAGGTAGGGTGTAAGGCATATAGTTCATTTATTTAATATTTATTTAATTTTCTTAATTATGTAAAATTGCGCAAAATTCTTTAAATAGAGGATTACCCAATCTTGCATCCAATCCTCCAATGGAGTAGTCATTTGTAAAGAAACATACAAAGAAATTGGATGTAAGAAAGAATTATTCTTTGATTATTTTAAGTTTTTTATCTCATATTTCACTACGCCAACGTCCGGACCTTAAAGGAAATAACGTGATCCATTCTAGCTCTCACCCTCCTTCAGATTCATCATCTTCGTTAAGTTCTCAGGATAGTTCAACAAGCTCCCAAAGCTTCTCTGATATAGCGCCGGTAATGGTAGGAACGCCGCCATCCGTACGGTTAAGAAGGAATAATGCTATACCACAAAATAGGGCCCAACTGCTAGTTGGCCATAGATTGCAGCCCGCCTTAGTCGCCATTGAAAATGGGCTTTTTATCGCTATATCTTTGCTTCCTTTATCTCCAACCCCTAATGTGGGAATGCAACTCTCATTGCTATATTTTATGCTCTTGCGTCCTCACCTTGAAACATCTAATCCAACACCTTCTCATCCTGCACGAAGAAATGAAGTGGTATTAATAGATAATGAGCCCGCAAAAAGTTTGTTATTAGATCAGCCTCAAAACCATATAGAAGATTTATTGCCCGTCGTTGATCTAGGGGAAGCGAAGTACGATGTACCACCAACAAGTAGTGACCGCTTTTCACCATCATCACAAGCCAGCGAGCCTTATGAATCTCAACAATCCCTGTCTCCAAGAGGGGCAAAGATTAAACAAGAAAGAAGAGGAAATCCTGATAATTTTGGACGCCTTGACCCACGTATCGTAGAGCCTGTTTATCGTGCCCGTTTGATACTATTTAAAGAAGAAGATCAGGCTGAAGCGGATCAATTGCCATCTGAGCTCGCACGAACTCAGCTGCTTAGCGATCAGAAGGGTGATTTAAATTTGGAGAATAAACATTATGACCTGCTGGGCCTTTTGCAGTTTGACAGGGAAGTGAAGGGTTTAACGATACAGTATGAGCGTAAGTGTTTTAAAGTGGATGTAGGACCACACATAGACGTCTACCCAAACCTTAATTTTTTAAGCAATGATGAACAAAAAAAGATTGGAGAATATGATTCCAACCAGCATGCTGAAAGAAGGGCTCAAGAAAGAGTTAAACGAGAAGCAGAAGAAGCTGAGCGAGAAGCTAAATGCAAAGCTCGGCTAGATGCGGCAGAAGCTAAATCCAAAGCTGATCTAGATGCGGCAGTAGCTGAATCCAAAGCTGAGCTAGATGCGGTAGAAGCTGAGGCAGCGGCTAAATGCAAAGCTGAGGGAGAAGCACAACAAGCTAGGCTAGATGCTAAGCAAAAAGAACTACTGGCCAAATTTGATGTGCAATTTGAAGAATTTGTAAGAGACGCTAGTCCAGAAAACCAAGATAAAGTATTAGCAGAATTCGCTGCTGAGATGAAAGTACAAAAACAGAAAACTTGTCCTGAATCCAATGCTTTAGGTGCTACAGGAATATTTTCACCGCAGCACATAGCTTCGGTTTCTCAGAGAAGGAACACGCCATCATGCCAGCAAGAAGCAATACTACAGCAGACTACCACTGACTCAACTACGATGATGTCGTCCTAGGCCAAGAATCCTTGGTATGGATAGCGATTGTTCTATGAAAAGGGGTTTGGGCTTTTCGCTGATGCCGCCATATTTTCTGCAGATGCGGACCGATGAGAGTTATCTTTCTCTCTTTGCTCCGACATTCTCATCATCATTCTTTCCATCATTAGCTCCATACTTTTTTCTGCCTGTTCTGAATTTTGTTTCATTTGCCGTGCATTTTCTTCAGTTATTTTCTGTATTTGCTGCGCGCTTTCTGTCGTGACTTCCCGTATTTTTTCTTCCATTTTTTGCGCATGCTCAGCATTCTTTTCCGCCATCCTTTTTTCGCTAGCCCCTCTCTCTTCTTCGATTTTAGCGAGTAAATTTGTTACTGCACTTTTAGCCTCTGCATTCTCGATCTTTAACTGGTTATTCTCAGCTTCTAATTCATCATTTCTAGCCTTTAATTTTTCGCTTCCAATCCTTAACTCCGTGTTCTCTTGTCTCAAGCCTTCAATCTGGGTCATTAAAGCATAAATCTCAGGGCCAACAGAGGGGCGGGTTGGCTCAAAAGCAAATTCAATATGCATATATTGTTGTTTTGGATCTTGATAAGCACGAACGGTTTCTGGCGTTAAACGTGGCTCTGGAGGTGCTGATGGATAGTCGTACCAAGTATTCATTGAGCGTGCATTATGAATTGCTTCTTGGAATTCGT
>JAQSWO010000154.1 GCA_029266595.1 Gammaproteobacteria bacterium | reverse complement strand
AGGAGCGTTGGACTAGTTTTACTATTGCGTTACCCACAGTTGTTCCCGAAAAACCCAAGAAACCTACCTCTGCCCCTGTTGTAGAAGAAAACAGATTTTTTCGATTGATGTGAAAACTTTATGGGTCAGCGATAGAGAGACAAAGATTCATTAACTTATAAATATTCCTTTATCGATTGTAATCTTGTACAGCTATTTGCACTTGCTTGCCTGCAAAAGCAACACCCAATTAAGTGTGAGGAAGTTCCGGGATGACGGTAAGAGGCCAGGGGCGCATTCTAGCTAGAATGCGCCATTACCTCTAGTCGCATTAGAAACTAAAGCAGAGCCTGAAGATAAAAAAGACGAAGAAGCCTTAGAAAGCCAAGCAGCGTCAGAGCAAAACACTCCAGAATTAGAAGAACAAGCGAGAGCTACTGTTCAAAGCACCTCTGCTGAAGCTGCTACTGTAATGGGATTGATGCTTAAGCCAAAGGAGCATGTAGTAGCTAATAATCCAGCGTCTGCAGCAGCTACGCCAACCATTCCTTCAAATGCTTTGCAGCCTTCCTGAATCCTGTAGCCACTCGTCTGGGGACTGGTCTATTTGCACGAGAAGTTACAACACACAACCAAAAACCAAGGAGAACATTATGGACAGCATATTGCTTCAAAATATTATCGATGCACTGGTCACAATCGATGCTGAGACCCATAGTAACAGGAGCAGTGCATTTTACGCAGCAGGAGATATTTTACCGTCTGATATAGCGGTTGTTGTGGATGGCATTGGGCCTATCGATTTTCCTGTCAGTAGCGAATCTGTCCAACAATTGCTGGCGTTATCTTCTAAAGCAAAGTTTGGCTTACGCGAGCAAACGTTATTAGATGAGAACGTACGCAATACCCACGAAATCACAGCAGATAAACTCCAGGTGATTATCGGCGATACAGTTTTGAGCGAAATGTTAGGTGATGTACGAGATGCGCTAGGTTTTGATGCAGATAGCCAGCTTGTGCCACATCTGCATAACTTGTTAGTTTATGGTCCTGGACAGTTTTTTGATAAGCACAAAGACAGCGAGAAGTTAGATCACATGGTTGCAACATTGGTGATCGTGTTGCCATCTAGACATATTGGTGGAGATTTTGTCATCGAACACGGTAGGGATAGCTACATTTTTTCATCTGAAAATATAGATGCCGCTACTGCAAAATATATGGCTTTTTATGCTGATTGTACTCATGCAGTTGAAAAAGTGAGGCAGGGCTATCGCGTTGTTCTTACCTATAATTTGGTTTTGGAGTCTAAGACACAGCCTGTGACTAAAAATACCAGTCCCCTATTGAAGAAGGCGATCAGCACTTATTTTGAAGAAACGGCTGTAGATACATTGGTTTACTTTCTTGATCACAGTTATTCTGAGCACAGTTTACGGTGGGATATGTTAAAAGGTGCCGATCGTTTGAATGCGAATGCCATGCGTAGTGCCGCCAAAGCCTTGGGTTATCTCACCCATCTGGCACTTGTTGAAATACGGGAATCTTGGGACACCGATGGTGATGAGGATGATCCAGAACTATACGAATTGATTGATGGCGAAATAACATTTAACTATTGGGTAGGAGAGCACAATCAACGTCTGCCTTATGGTGATTATTATGCCGCTAACGACACCATATGTTGGACAAGGGAAACAAGAGATTTAGAGCCCTTTGAAGAGGAATACGAAGGATATATGGGCAATTATGGCAACACCGTCGATTATTGGTATCGAAGAGCTGCGGTGGTGCTATGGCCTGAATCCAAGCAAACGCTCATGGACTTTAAATTAAACTATGAGAATGCATTCAACGCGCTACTAATTTTGACAGATGCACCTGGCAATGAATCGAAAGTTAAAGACAAGATAAAACAGTCTGGTGAAGACTTCTATGGCCATTATGGTTGCTATCAGTCTGATAAAAAACCAGGCGCCTTTTTCAACATTGCGGCTTATATCAAAGACAAAACAGAAGCCTTTGATTTATTGACTTATTTTGAATGGAAAGTGCTGAATACTGATGCTATGAATTCATTGGCCTTAATACAAACGCAGTATGGTGTAGATTTCTGTTTGACACTTTTAAAGCATTGGCAAAGCAAAGGAAAACCTAGCGTATTAGATAATATAGATACACTTGTTTCTACATTCGTTGCAAGTGGCGGAGACGTATGCATCGTTACATTTCTATTAAGCGTACAAACGGATGCGATGATTCGTGACGATTCCCGCAGCGCCAAACTTGAGAAACCACTCCCCATCCAGAAACGTCTACCCACGCGATTGCAGTCCATTGAACAACTATTAGCTGCTTGTGCCCTCATCCACGATGTTGTGATTTTAAATAAAGTGATAGATCACCTCATCGCTTTTCCAGCGTTATATCCAGAAACCCATCTAGCAGCCCTACTACTCAAGATGAAAAGTACCGTTGAGCCTGCTTATTTTAGACATTACCAAAAGCTGAAAGAACATCTCACGGAGTCTATACAGATGCAGCTCACAGCAAACACGCGTGCTACAGATGATTGGTCCATCATTACAAAACTGTTATGCAATTGTGAGTATTGCAAAATCGCAGCACAATTTTTACGCGCTAAAGGGGAAGTCACTAAGGTTTGGCCCATTGCGATGGCTATTCGTGAGCATATCAAAAATGTTTTTCATGATTCGGGACTGCCCATAGAGCTATTGGTTGAAAAAAAGGGATCTCCTCACAAATTGATTTTGACCAAAACTTCTGCATTGCACAGAGATGCACAAAAAAAGCATAAAGAACTCAATTTGTATCGTGAAAAATTGGATGATTTGCTGGTTTAACATTTTGGCTAAATATATTTATCGCATTGTCATCCTGCGAAGACTGCCTTATGCATTTGTGGAGGTATCTGCTATCCACACATTACAACTTCAAGGAGAACAACCATGGCAAGGGAACCAAAAGAAAAACCTCAGACGATTATAACTCTTAATAATTCAACTGCCTCAGCAGGCCGCGACATAATTTTTGGTAATGTATACAACCAAGATTCTCCTCCCATAAATCACGCGCTCGTTTTGCAGCGTTTACAAAAAAGCTTACGTACACGCTATCAACATTACACACATTTAGAACGTTTATTTGATAACACCAAAATCCCGATTGCTGATAGCTTTATTAATTTGGCGCTGATTAAAGAAACAGAACACAAAGAAAAAGAACAAGATTTAGCGCGTGGTAGTCTAGAAGAGAAAGATAAT
>JAQSWO010000153.1 GCA_029266595.1 Gammaproteobacteria bacterium | reverse complement strand
TGATTGAAATAGAGAGGATAAATTAACATGCAAATAAGAAAGATTACTATCATAGACAGTGAGGCCACACAATGGAGCCAGATAAAGGACAGTGAAACTCCAGCACTTTTCGGCATGGAGCAGCAGCGAGAAGAAGGGACGCTGTATGTGCTGAGGTTAAAGAATGCGGCAAAAGATGAAAGACTTTATATGCTGGCGGCACCCTGTGACGCTCAAAGATATAATGGTTATGGGATAGCATTAGAGGATGATAAAAGCTTACTGTACGTTTATAAAAGCGGAGATTACCCCAAACCTAAAGAGAATTTAGTAGATGACGTGATGAATCTTAATAATTTTAATGAGTATGTAGGAATGTTTCTTGCCGGTGTTCAATCCTCCCTCCAAGGAGAAGCATCCAGAAAATCCTCAATATTAAATAATGAAGCCTATAATGAGGAAAGTGAGAGTGATGAACCTCCTTCTTCTGCCTCACCTGGGAGAGCGCAAGCAAAACAAATTCCATCCGTGTTTTCATCATTGGAAGAAACAAATATTAAGGATTTTTGGGGCAGTGATCTACTGGCTTCTGTAAAAAAACTTAATAAGATGCTGAATAATGGAAAAGGAAGTAATCAAGAATCTCAAGACGAGCAGGAGTTAAAAGATAATAAAGACGTTTCCAACAATGAAACAAAGGACGAAGAAAAGGAAGCGCGAAGACTTTTTGAAGACTTAGTCCAAGAATTGAAAAAAACTCCGTTGCAAGAAGATATATATGAGATAAGTAAATCTGCGGAAATAGCTCGCCATATAGAAGCAGTTAAGAATGAAGCAAGCGCTCTTAATGAAAAATTAAAACTGACTAGTCGATGGGAGCAATTCAAAAAATGGATGTATCGAATTCTAGGTGCTATTGCTTTAGCTGTCCCTGCTACCATGCTAGGCTTTTTTAAAGCAGGGCCTGTTGGTGCAGCCGCGGGTGCAGTTTTTGGAGGAGTTGCTGGCTATTACGTTGGTCATCGAGTAGGAAATTTCTTTAGCCCTGCCCGTGCCAAAGCGGAGCATGCCAATATCATCAATGAAACTGCTAAGAAAAAGATGCCAGGAGTAATAACAACATAACAACTGAATAACATCTTTTTAGAACTTTTTTTTAGAACTTCATCTTAAGTCGCGTAGGTTTTTTTCTCTTGATAGGGGAATCAGCCTCTCGTCCCGTGAATCGGTATGAAGCTGCTTAAGATCGTCCCCTCTCCCCTCACTGCGTTCCGGGAGAGGGGACGATTTTAAGCAGCTTCACACTGTTACTTAAAACCTAAAATTTCAGTACGATTGCCCTGGAAGATCACATAAAAAAAGTGATATTGTATTGCTTTTAACAGATTATTTCAGAGACTTTGCACAGGTTAAACTATTCATGTCAAATGCTGCTTCTTCCCGCCGTGTCATGTCCCCGCCAGTGCCTTATGATCGCTGGTTAATTTTTACCGTGGCGAGTTTGGCGGGGTTAGGGTTATTGATGGTGGCTTCTGCATCTATTGTTATTTCAGATCAACAATTGCATCAGCCTTTTTATTATTTATTTCGTCAGTTAATGGGGTTAACGCTCGGCGTTCTGCTGGGCGGTATTGTTGTCCAATTTGATAGTAACGTATGGAAAAAAATGGATGGATGGCTGTTAGTGATAACAATGTTATTATTGGCATTGGTGTTGCTGCCAGGGGTAGGCCATGCTGTGAATGGAAGCGCACGTTGGATTGGTTATGGTGTGTTCAAAATACAAGTGTCTGAGCTGGCTAAGTTTGCTGTAGTGGTTTACATGGCAGGCTATTTAGTCCGGCGGAATAGAGATGTGAAGACTCATCTGGGTGGTTTTTTAAAGCCAATGTTACTATTAGGAGTGATTGCGCTTTTATTATTATGCGAACCTGATTTTGGAGCGACAGTTGTCATCGTCACAACAGCATTGGGCATGATGTTTTTGGCCGGCATGCGGTTGCAGTATTTTGTTATGTTATTCGTAGGTGTGTTGTTGGCCATGACAATATTGGCTGTTTCTGAACCTTATCGTATTGCGCGTTTAACGACTTTTTTGAACCCGTGGGTGCATCCGTTCAATAGTGGCTATCAACTTACACAGTCTTTGATTGCTATCGGTCGTGGGGGATGGGTAGGTGTTGGATTGGGAAATAGCATTCAAAAACAATTTTATCTTCCTGAATCACACACTGATTTCCTGTTTTCTGTCATTGGAGAAGAGTTAGGTCTTGTGGGTATGTTGGTTGTGATAGGGTTATTTACTTTTCTAAGTCTACGTATCTTTTGGATTGGGAGACAAGCCCAAAAATTGGAGCGGCATTTTGCTGGTTTTTTAGCGTATGGTTTTGGGTTATGGCTTGCAATGCAGTTTACAGTGAGTATCGGTGTTAATTTAGGTGTTTTGCCAACCAAAGGATTAACATTACCGTTATTAAGTTATGGTGGTAGCAGCATGTTAGTTAATTGTGTGGTGGTTGCGCTTCTTTTACGTATTGATTATGAAAATCGGATGATTAAGCTGGGTTTGAAGGATGGCTAGATTAACACGTGTGCTTATCATGGCGGGTGGAACAGGCGGACATGTCTTTCCTGGGCTGGCGGTTGCAAAGCATCTGAATTCTTTAGGGGTGGAGGTCCAGTGGTTAGGCACACGAAAAGGATTAGAAGCGCGTTTAGTGCCTGAGTCGGGTATTCCTATTCATTTCATCTCTATTAGTGGTTTTCACGGCAAGAGTTTAAAAGATAAATTATTTGTACCTTTTAAACTAGTTATAGCGCTTATACAGTCTATTAAAATTATTCACTCATTCAATCCAGACAGCGTGATTGGAATGGGAGGATTTGTCAGTGGCCCAGGAGGAGTCGCAGCTTGGCTATTACGTAAAAAACTCGTAATCCATGAGCAAAATGCAAAACCCGGGTCTACTAATCTGTTATTAGCAAAAATAGCCACTCAAGTACTCGAGGCATTTCCAAATACTTTTTTAAATTTAGATAAAACAAAAATCCAAACAGTAGGCAATCCCGTTCGGGAAGAAATTATGGCGCTGCCTTCTCCTGATGATAGAATAGATTCACTTGATCGACCTAGGCATTTATTAGTTTTAGGGGGGAGTTTAGGTGCCCAGGCGATTAATGAATTATTACCTAAAGCACTCGCTCAATTACCCACAGAAATACGCCCAAAGGTGCTTCATCAAACAGGCGAAAAGCATCTTACTGAAACGATTAAAAGCTATGAAG
>JAQSWO010000152.1 GCA_029266595.1 Gammaproteobacteria bacterium | reverse complement strand
AGAACAAGTAGAAATACAAGCTAAATATCAAGGTTATATAGAACGTCAGCAAGCCGAAATTGAGCGACAGCGGCGAAATGAAACTACGCCTCTGCCTCAAGACATTTCCTATGACAAAGTGCCGGGGTTATCTACAGAAGTACGGCAGAAGCTAAGTGATACCAAACCCACTACCTTAGGCCAGGCAGCACGTATTCCAGGTGTTACTCCTGCGGCTATCTCAATCTTGCTGGTATATTTGAAAAAACATGCTTTGCTAGATGAGACTTCTTCTATCTCTCTCAGGAATTGACAGTTCGAAAAATGATCCTCTATAATAATGACCATAGGAATATGACCATATTTTGGAGGGCAACATGAACAAAACAATCGCTGCGGGGCAATTTAAAGCGCAATGTCTACAATTGATGGAGCATGTAAAAGAAAAACATTTGACATTAATCATTACTAAGCATGGCACGCCTGTTGCTAAATTGGTTCCTATAGAAGAAGAACCAGAGAGCTTATATGGTGCTTTGAAAGGAACTGTGAAAATCAAGGGTGATATTATCGGTCCTATCGATGAATCATGGGATGCAGAGTTATGAAAGGATTGCTGTTAGACACCCACGTATGGATTTGGTTGATGGAAGGTAGCGTGGAGCTAAGCCGCAAGAAGCAGCAAATGATTGATGAAGCAGCACGGCATAGCATTGTCGGTATTGCTGCTATTTCAGTGTGGGAGATGGCTATGCTAGTTGAGAAAGGCCGAATTAAACTAGAGAAACCGCTCTTAGCTTGGGTGCAAGATTCTTTGGCTTTGCCTGGTATTGAGCTCAAACCACTCACGCCGGAAATAGCTGTGGAAAGTTCGCAGCTTCCGGATGGTTTTCATGGAGATTCAGCTGATCGTTTGATTGTAGCCACTGCACGTGTCCATCAGCTGACACTTTTAACGTACGATAAGAAAATTTTACGCTATGCCGAAGAAGAATATTTATCAGCAATACCTATATGAGCACTGACCCCATCCTACCGACTAACCTTTTACAAAAGTTGCGTAAAGCCACTTTTGCATTATCTCTTGATATTTCAAATGATTCCCAGCAAAAACTCATAGACTATTTAGCGCTGTTATCACGTTGGAACCAAGCCTTTAATCTCACGGCCATTCGTGATCCTGAGGAAATGCTGATCAAGCATATTGTGGATTCGCTGGCTGTTGCGCCTTACGTTAAGGGTGCACGTTTAATAGATGTAGGGAGTGGAGCGGGTTTGCCAGGACTGGTTTTAGCTCTTATTTCGCCGGATCAACAATGGACGCTACTAGACAGCAATGGCAAAAAAACGCGCTTTTTATTGCAAGCCAAGGCAGTGCTAGGCCTTCAAAATGTGACAGTTGTGCATTCGCGAGTGGAGGAATTTAGGCCTGCCCACTGTTTTGATGGCGTGATTGCTCGAGCTTGGGCATCGATCCATGATATGCTCGCCGCCACAAAACACCTGTATTGCGAGAAAGCGATGCTGTGGGCCATGAAGGGCGTGTATCCTGAAGAAGAATTGTCAACCATAGATCATCCATACACCGTACACCGGTTAGTCGTGCCGAGACTAAATGAACAGCGGCATTTGGTTTGTATCCTAACCGCCCGTACTTGAAGATATTGGTTTTTAGAATTGAAAAAAGTATTTTTGAATACGGGCGGTATATTGTTTTATTCAAGGGGAAGCTGCGCTCTGCTTCCTTGGCGGCTATGCATCGTCGTGTCTTATTGGTCGACCTAGATCCACAGGGTAATGCCACTGTAGGCAGTGGCGTGGTCAAAACACCCAATATGAAAACGGCTAATGAAGTATTGCTCAAACTATCTACCATTCAAGAAGCTATTGTCTCCGTAGCGTCCAAATACGACGTGTTACCTTCAGACGGTGAGTTGACCGTTGCAGAAATCCATCTATTCAAACATGATCGCCGAGAATTCGCGCTGTCAGACGCTCTAAATGCCGTCAAAAGTGAGTATGATTTTATCTTAATCGATGCTCCGCCTTCCCTGAATATTTTGACGGTGAATACGCTGGTTGCTGCAGATACGCTCCTCATCCCCATGCCTTGCGAATATTTTGCCTTAGAAGGTCTTGCTAGTCTTCTCAAGACCGTGGAGCAAATTCGTCAAACAGCCAACCCTAAATTGAGCATCGAAGGTTTGCTGAGGACCATGTACGATAAACGCAATCGGCTCGCATACGAGGTGACAGAGCAATTGAGGGGGCATTTTGGGGAGAAACTCTATACTACCGTCATCCCCAGAAACATACGTCTTGCTGAGGCCCCTAGCTTTGGGTTGCCTGTCTTGCACTATGATAAACGTTCTCAAGGGGCCATCGCTTATTTAGCTTTGGCAGGTGAAATACTTAGACAACATGATGGGCTCACATGACAACTAAACGCGGTGGATTAGGCCGAGGCCTAAGTGAATTACTCAGTATGACAGCGGTAGCAGACGTGCCAGTAAATGCCGGCGATTCGCTCCAAGCCAAAAATCACACTGATCATCCGATGTACCTGCCCATTGAAATGCTACAACCGGGTGAATATCAACCACGTAAAGTAATGCACGCTGAGCATCTTGAAGAATTGGCGGAATCTATCCGTGCGCATGGCGTCCTACAACCCGTATTGGCTAGGAAATTATCGGAAGGGCAGTATGAAATCGTCGCAGGAGAACGGCGTTGGCGCGCAGCTCAACTAGCTGGTCTCGATAAACTTCCTGTCTTCATCAAAGATATTTCCGATGAAGCTGCTATGGCCATGGGACTGATTGAAAATATCCAAAGGCAAGATCTAAATCCCATAGAGCAAGCTTTAGGGCTCAAGCGTCTCGGTGAAGAATTTAAGATGACACATGACGAAATTGCGCAAGCTGTCGGTAAGTCTCGCGCAAGCATCAGCAATCTACTGCGCTTGTTAAATATAGAGCCTTCTGTCAGTGTCTTATTACAAGAAGGCAAGCTCGATATGGGACATGCTCGTGCATTGTTATCGTTAACACATATAGATCAGGTAAATGTTGCGCGTATGGTTATCGCAAAAAAACTATCGGTTCGCGCTACAGAAGCACTCGTTAAAAAAATCCTTTCCCCAGCCCCTTCTCTCAATTCTGCCGCACAATCGATTTCAGCAGACACTCTCCAACTGCAGCAACGAATTTCCGAGAAGCTAGGCGCCACTGTAAGCATTAAACATACCCCCAAAGGGAACGGGCAAATGGTTATTCAGTACCACAGCCTAGATGAACTCGAAGGGATTTTGGAGCATATCCTTTAATAAGAGCAGCGCTATGAATTTTATTATCGGTGTAGATGATTTTGGTAAAGTAGTGCGAGAACAATTGGATTTTATCGACAAGAGCTTATTCATCAAAGAAATCTTGGATAATAAGGGCACTGAGGCTTCTGTCATTCTTCGTCCTCGTCGTTTTGGTAAAACACTAAATATGTCTATGCTACACCATTTTTTAGCGCCTGAAGTAAATGGGCTTAAAACTAAGGGTATGTTTGACCACTTGAAAATTGCACAAGCAGATCATTCTTATATAGATCTACAGGGGCAATATCCTGTGATTTTTGTAACTTTTAAGGGGACGTCCTATAACACTTATGAAGAGGCCAAACAAAGCTTTGGAGAACTCATGAGTGGGCTCTATAACGAGCACTATGCTTTATTATCAGGCGATACGCTCCGTCCTCATGAAAGATTAGTTTTTGAACGCATATTAAATCAAGACGCCAGTAATACTGATTTGATTGCTTCTTTACGAAATCTTTCTCATTACCTCTATCGCGACCGCGGTATTAAACCTTGGCTATTGATTGACGAATACGACACCCCTATTCAATCTGGGTATCTTCACCATTATTACGAAGACATTGTTCCATTTATGCGTGGCGTGTTAGGTAGTGCTTTGAAGGGTAATCCGAATATAAATCGTGCCGTTATTACCGGTATCTTGCGCGTTTCTAAAGAAAGTTTGTTTTCTGGGGTAAATAATCTGAAAGTGTATTCGCTTTTAAATGCTGGATATGCCACCTGTTTTGGTTTTACTCAAATAGAAGTGGATGAAGTATTTAAGAAAGCAAATCTTGGAAATTTAGTTCAAAATGCTAAAGCTTGGTACAACGGTTATCATATCGGTGACCATCAAATTTATAATCCGTGGTCTATTGCCAATTGTTTGAATGCAAAAGGTGAAACATCACCTTACTGGGTAGGTACCAGTAGCAACGATTTGATTAAAAAAATCATGGCTTTAGCCAGCGCTGAAATTAAAGAGACATTTGAATTGCTTTTGGCAGACAAATCCATAGAAGCCATGATTACTGAAAATATGACATTCAGTGATTTGACAACGAATGGTAATGCTTTATGGAATTTATTATTTTTTAGTGGTTACTTAACTATCATCGAAAAGGCGCCTTTGAATACCGATTTTACCTGCTTATTACGAACACCCAACCATGAAGTTAATGCGCTTTACAAGAGTATCATTAGCAACTGGTTTGTTTCACCATTCGGTTTAGAGGTGTACAGAGACTTTTTAAAAAATCTCACTGAAGGTAATTTAGAAAAATTTCTAAGTATTTTGAGACGATTTTTAAAAGAATCTACTAGCTATTTTGATGTCAAAGGCCACCACCCCGAAAAATTTTATCATGGCTTTGTATTAGGTTTAATCGTTGGATTATCTGAGACACATATTGTCGAATCAAACAAGGAGAGTGGTGATGGAAGATATGACATATCTATTATTCCCAAAGATCTCACCAAGCTAGGTTTAATCATAGAATTTAAAATCGCTCAAGAAGGCGTGGCATTGGAAGAATCTGCTCTGCAAGCACTAGCTCAAATTAATACACGCGGATATGAAATTGCATTGCGACAAAAAGGTGTGCAGAGAATTCAAAAAATTGGTTTAGCTTTTAGAGATAAAGAAGTCGAAATGGCCAAAGATTTGAGTA
>JAQSWO010000046.1 GCA_029266595.1 Gammaproteobacteria bacterium | reverse complement strand
AAGGTATTAACATACAGTTGGTGTCTACTTCTGAAATTAAAATATCAGTTGTAATAGATGAGAAGTATCTTGAATTAGGCGCTAGAAGTTTGCATACAGCATTTGGCTTAGATGCTGAACCTATAGAGGAATGAAAAGAAGAGCTTATGCTACGGTGCTACTCAAAAACTGCCATATTTCACCTCACCCTAACGAATTGCAAATAGGCCTAAATGACAGGGAAAGAATGCTTTTGATTTTTTGTTAGTTGAGTTATAGTCGCCTCCTTTTTATCGCTCATGACCTATAGAGAATGAGTAGCAAGTAGTGGCTTTGGTAAGAAGAAGCGCCCTTGAAAGGGATTATACAAGTAAGGAGAATGAACATGTTGATATTAACAAGGCGTATTGGTGAGTCAGTTATTATTGGTGATGATATTACGATGACGGTTCTTGGGGTGAAAGGTAATCAAGTGAGATTGGGTGTGAATGCCCCTAAAGAAGTGTCTGTTCATAGAGAAGAAATTTATAAGCGTATTCAAGAAGAACAGAGTGGGAAAGCTAAAGATACACGAAATACTGGGGACGACGAGTAATAATAAGCAGTTTTTCCCCTTCCGGTTGTGTGGCCAAAGAATTTTTGACCATGCGATTATTTTCCTAAGAGCAGGGAGGCATAATTTTTGAGGTAGTATTTGCTTGTCTGCTTTTTTGATGTAGTTGTGACATGGAGAGATGGCCGAGTGGCTGAAGGCGCTCCCCTGCTAAGGGAGTATGGGGTCAAAAGCTCCATCGAGGGTTCGAATCCCTCTCTCTCCGCCATACTAAAATGAAAGTTACATGCGCCCGTAGCTCAGCTGGATAGAGTACCTGGCTACGAACCAGGCGGTCGGGAGTTCGAATCTCTCCGGGCGCGCCAAACAAGAAAAGAAACCACGCAAGCGTGGTTTTTTCATTTTAAGATTTCAGTGAATATTTTTTTAGTATCTATTTTATTTGCGAAGGGGAATGGTTATGCCAAATAGCGCTGGATTTTTTGCTGCTGCAGCATTCGGGGCAGCTGCAGTTTGTTATCGTGCAAGAACAGCTCCTGTTGATATGAGTCCTCGTGAGACGATAAGGTTATCATTTGCAGCTGGGTTTATTCTTTATGCAGCAGGGGGCTTCGTCATACAAAATGACCTAGTGAGAGGGGTAGGCTTCGGTATGATATCTATGTCATGTGTAATATACACATCTTTAATAAGGCCTATGTTTTTAGAAAATAATATTGACCATAATCAAGCTCCTCCTCAGATAGGTAGACCAGCACCGTAATTAATTTTGTCTTGCTCTCCAATTCTAAGCCCTTGAGATTCTATATTTAGAGCCTCAGTATTTGTAATAGGTCACACCCCTCTTTGAATTTGGTATAAATGGGTCAGAGTTCGACCGTCTTTCTACTGATTGTCTATTCTTGTGGTCGCTTTAGTTTAATCCCAGTATCTGCAAAAACGTACTATACTGGCAGAGAAGGTGCTTGAGCAGTGAGTTATATACTCATCTCATTCTCCTGGACTTAAATGCTATCCAGATGGGGAGATTGTCATGATAACAGAGAAACTAAAAACCTATTTATGTGATCAAGAGGCTAATTTTCATTTGATCAACCACGTGCCGACATATACAGCACAAGAAACAGCAGAAGTTTGTCATATTTCGGGCAAAACCGTCATAAAGACTGTGATTTTGAAGGTAGATGGTAAGTTTATTGTATGGTTGCAGCCTGCTAACCATAAAGTAGACTTAACAGCATTAGCAAAATGTTTGGCAGCAAAAAATGTTGAATTAGCCAGTGAGTCGGAGTTCCAATCGCTATTTCCAGATGCTGAGTTAGGGGCAATGCCGCCATTTGGTCATTTATATAATCTTGAGGTCTATGTAGAGGACGAATTGGCCAAGCAAAAGAATATTGCTTTCAATGCTGGTACTCACTGCGATTTGATTGAGATGTCTTATAAGGATTTTGAGCGGTTAGAATGCCCGAAAGAAGTGCATTTACATTAAAGCCTGGCTGTTTCAGTGAAGGCAAACTCCTTACCACCCATCTTTGCGAGGAGCGATACCAACGTGGCAATCCAAGAAAGACCTTCGCACTTCGTAAGCTGACACCGTCTTTGCGAGGAGCGATAGCGACGCGGCAATCTAGAAAAAAATCTAATATTCCGTAGGACCGGATCCTTCGAGGATGATATATATTTCCTGGATTGCTTCGCAAAAGGCGCTCGCAAAGACGGGGGGCTGGATTGCTTCGCAAAAAGCGCTCGCAAACACAGACGATCGCGCGCTCCTAATTTATACCAAATTCATCGGCAATGTGACCTGTTACTTATTATGAGGGTGGTTTCAGCTACCCGCCCAAATAATAGTCTAATGTCTTTTTCAGTGCGGTATTTAAATCTGTTTTTGGGGACCAACCTAAGATTTCTTCTGCATTCTTAATGGAGGGAATACGTGCGGAGACGTCTTGGTAACCACTGCCATAATAATCTTTGCTGTCCACATCGATAATCTTTACTTGTTCAGCGCGTTCTTTATATTTGGGATAAGTTTTGGCGAGCGCGAGTATCGTTTCCGCTAATATTTTGATAGAGGCATCGTTAGCGGGATTGCCAATGTTAAAGATTTTTCCATTTGCGCAGTGGTTTTTGTTTTCAATAATCTTCAATAGGCAATCTATGCCGTCATCCAAAAAGGTAAAGCTGCGTCGTTGTGCCCCACCATCTACTAAGTGTATGTTCTTCTTATGAATTATGTTGCTGATAAATTGGCTGACTACACGCGAGCTACCTTCTTTTTCATCAAACACATTGTCTTGTTTAGGGCCAATCCAGTTAAAAGGCCTGAAAAGGGTAAAAGCGAGGCCCTGATGTTTTCCGTAAGCATAAATGACGCGGTCTAAGAGCTGTTTGCTTGCAGAGTAAATCCACCGCTCTTTTTGTATAGGTCCCAGAACGAGGTTGGAAGTTTCTTCATTAAACTCAGGCTCATTGCACATGCCGTAAACTTCAGAAGTAGAAGGGAAAATAACCCGTGTTTTGTATTTTAAACATTGTCTTACGATGTCGAGATTTGACTCGAAATCTAGTTCAAAGACACGTAAGGGATCTTTGACATAAATGGATGGTGTGGCAATGGCAACCAGTGGCAATGCAACATCACATTTTTTAATGTGATACGCAATCCACTCTTTGTTGATACTGATATCACCCTCAATAAAATGGAAATGAGGGTGGCTTAAATTACCAGAAAGTTTATCTGAAGCAATGTCCATGCCAAACACTTGCCAGTTTGTTTCTTTTAAAATGGCGGTGGTTAGCGCGTTGCCAATAAAACCGTTTACGCCGAGTATCAATATTTTTAAGCTCATGGTGCGTCGTCCTTTTTTTCAAGAATGTTTCTAATAACAAAACGTGGGCGTTTCCGTACTTCTTGGTAAATCCTTCCGATATACTCTCCAAGGATCCCTAAACCGAGTAAACATAAACCCACAAGGAAAAATACAAAGGCGAACAAGGTAAAAATGCCTTCTACTTCAGGCCCAATGAGAAGTCGTCGTATCAAAAGATAGCATACCAATATACCACTCAGGCATGAGACCAAAAAACCAATCATTGTAAAAACTTGCAATGGGACTAAAGAAAAATTTGTTACTAAGTCAAAATTATAACGAATGAGCTTGTACAGATTATAATTGGATTTCCCTGCCATACGAGGGTCATGAGAAACAGGTACTTCAGCAGGTTTGGCTGCATAGTTCAAAGCGAGCGCAGGAATATAAGTATTAGATTCGTCGCTTTGCACCATCAAGTCAACGATCTCTTTGCGATAGGCGCGTAACATGCATCCTTGGTCTTTCATTTGTATGCCAGGCATGATTTGGGCTCGAATACAATTGTGCATTTTGGAAACCCACTTTCGCCACAGTAGATCTTTACGGTTTTGTCTATATCCGCCTACCACGTCATGACCTTCTTCCATCTTTTCTACCAACTTGGGAATGTCTTCCGGCAGATTTTGTAGGTCAGCATCCATGGTGATCACAATCTCACCACGTACCCTTTCAAAACCAGCCATAATGGCTAGATGCTGGCCGTAATTTCTATTGAAATGAATAATCCGTATTTCATTAGGGCGACGTTCAAAAAAGCTGTTCAATATGTTAGCAGATTTATCTGTACTGGCATCATTAGTGATAATGATCTCGAATGGCTTCCCCATACCATCCAATATGGGGATGAGACGATTATAGAGGTTTTCTAATGAGTCCTCTTCATTGTGCACGGGTATGACAACGCTGATGTAAGGGGTGGTCATGGTGAGAGTATCTCCATAATATACCAGCCGCTTTTGGAGGTATTGGATTTAAAATGTATTGGTTCTTTTGATGGCGAGCGATGTAATCTATATAAGTTTGGGTGCAAAACTGAATGGTTACCATTTATTTTGCAAAAGCAAGGCCTCCTCCTGGCTGTAAGCCAGGACCGCTATGCTCGCTATTTTTTGCATACAAGCGGTTTTGTGTATGCTCACCGCATTGCTCAAATATTTCTGCCATCGCAGATATAACTCTGTCTTGCTCGGTCAGTGTCATATCGGCAAAGAGCGGTAGGCTAACAATGCGTGATCCCGTATCTTCTGCCTTAGGATAATCACCCACCTTAAAGCCAAATGTTTCTCTATAGTAACGGTAGAGGTGGGGAGGCTCGTAGTGTAAGCCAGTCCCTATCCCTTTCTCCACCATTTTTTGCATGAAGGTATCCCGGTTCATTTTTGCCGCGTCTTCATTGATTTTTATGGCAAATAGATGCCAGGAATGTCGATATTGATAACTTGTGGGAAGTTGTGGCAATGTGATTTGTGGCCAATCGGCCAGTTTCTCTAAATATCTTTCTGCTATCCGCGTGCGTTGCTGAATAAAATTTTCTAGTGCGGCGAGTTGATGGATGCCGAGCGCTGCTTGAATATCCATCATGTTGTACTTGTAACCCGGCATGGGCACGTCATAGTGTTGGTTTCCTTTTTTACCATATCGGTCCCAAGCATTCTTGTCTATACCGTGAAATTTCAAAATATTCACTTGCTGCATTAGGGATTCATCGCTGCTTGATATGCAGCCACCTTCGCCTGTGGTCATGTTTTTGTTGGGATGAAAGCTAAAGACTTGTGTATCGCCAAAACTGCCAATTGGTCTCCCTTTATAATGCGTGCCTATGGCCTGCGCTGCATCTTCCAAAATACGCAAATCGTATTTTTGTGCGAGAGTGTAGAGCGAATCAAGATCAACTGGCAGTCCTGTTAAGTGTACGGGCAGAATGACCTTTGTATCTGAGGTGATAGCTGCTTCAACCTGAGAGACGTCCATGTTATAGGTGTCATCAATATCGACAAGAACAGGTTTGGCCCCGCAGAGCGCGATCACGTTGAGCGTGGCCACAAATGTTAGAGGTGTTGTGATGACTTCGTCGCCCGGTTGAAGTCCCATGGATAACAAACTCAGATGTAGTCCAGCGGTAGCGGTTGCAAGCGCGGAGACAAAAGGTGCCTGTAGGTAATTTGTTAATGCCTTTTCAAAAGCTTGAACACGCGGACCTGTTGTGATCCAGCCAGATGATAGGCAGGCAGAGACTTCATCCTTAGCTGCTTGGCTGATACAAGGTTTGGAGAAGGGTAGAAAATTATCTGGCATGTTAGGAGCCTCATTTGGTTTGGTGCTGAATGATTTCTCTGACGTTTCGGTTGGTATGTTACGACAGGGGGATTTTTAACTTCGCTCAGAAAATAAGGGGGGGATCAACTGCGCGCTACCATATAAACACCGATCAAAATCACAAAAATACCGCTTATGCGCATAGCGTTCATTGGTTCACTAAACAGGTAATAAGCAGCAATCGCGTTCACCACATACCCCAGACTCACCATTGGATAAGCCACACTTACATCGACACGAGACAGTACACCTATCCACATGATGACGCTCAGTAGATAAGTAATCAATCCGAGTATGATGGAAGGATTGGTTCCAACCTGCAAGGCCATCGGGACAAGGTTATCCCAGCTAAAGCTAATATGGCTAATGCGTTCTGCGCCTGCCTTTAGTAGCAGCTGCGCACTTGCATTGAGTAGAACGCCCAGCAGTAACCAGGGAAATATGGTTAGAGTCATGTGTAGTAGATTCCTCACAGCGAACAGTGACGATTAATAAGTAAGATGTCTTTGCTGGTTTGTCCTAATGGACACATAGTTGGGGAGTTAGGCTGATTTTTCAAGCGCTTGTAGTCTTCCAGGCTCATGATCATAAACACTCGTGCGTTTCCTTGCCAGTGTTTCCATGCTGTAGCTTCATTCCAGATAATGGATTGGCCTATTTGATGATCAATGCCGAAATCCAGTTCTCCTCGATAATCGACCAATTGAACGGTACGATTCAAGTAAACGGGTAAATCTTGATAATACTCTCTATAGGCAATAACCAGTGTGTCAGGTGCTAATAAAGGTTTCAGTTGGAGTGCCAATGATTTAATGGGCCGATTGTCCAGTGTGTCGTAGCTCAGATTTATGGAGATTAACGTCAGACTGGTCGCCGTAAATAATGTAATCAGACCTGCTTTTAGCCCTTTTTTGCAATAAAAAAAGAGGGTGAATAACATACCTATGCCTAATAACCCCATAGATGCATACCAGTAATTTGACGAGCGGACGCTCGTTTCTAAGGGTTCTACCATAGATAATGCAGCGATACTTCCTCCTAAACCTGTGACGAAAATACCTATAAATGCGACGTTGAGTGCAGTGATATAGCCTTTCTTCCAAAAAAGGTTGAGGTAGTATGCCGTAAGTACTGCTAGCGGCGGCATGATGGGTAAAGCATAAGAAAGCAAGAGAGAGTCAGAGGCATTAAAGAATAAAAAGATAAGTAGCGGCCAAAGAATGACAAAAATCGTCTCCTTGTGCATTTTTCGTTTTTGCCAAAGGGAGGCGATTGTAGTTTTTGAAAAACATCCCTTGGTACAAGAAAAAGGTGCTGTGATTAAAAACCAACACCATGGAAAAAAACCAATGAGTACTGCTGCGGTTAAAAACCAAGCAGGCTGGCTTCGATCTGCATAATCCGTCAAATACCGCAATAAGTGTTGTTCCACAAAATAGTAATGAAAAAATTCAGGATGTTTGATTTGCATTAAGATATGCCAAGGTGCGGCAATCAACAAAAAAAGCAATGTTCCGCGAACCAAATAATACGATTTCAGCGACCGCCATTCATTCAAACAAAGTATCCACATAAAGATAACAAAGCCGGGTAGGACAAATCCGATCAGCCCTTTTGTCAGCGTGGCAAATGCGGCAAAGGCATACATGATTAAAAAATAATACAGCCGTGTTTTGCCTGGTGGTTCTCGCGTACCCAGTATGAAGCAGCCTAGGCAAATAGTAAGAAAAACCGTGAGAGGTAAATCGAGACTTAAGAAATGGGACATCGTGCAGTACAGCACGCTACTCGATAGTATCAATGCTGAGAGCAATGCAGTCCGACGGCCATACAGCGCGAGTCCTAAGTGGTAGAGGAATAAACAGCCCGCCAGCCCTATTAAAGCAGTGGGTAGACGAAGTGACCATTCGCTGGTTCCAAATAAGCGAATGGGTAGTGTAGTGATCCAGTAATATAGTGGTGGCTTTTCGAAGTATTTGAGGTGAGCTAAATGTGGCGTGAGATAGTCATTTTTTTCGACCATTTCTCTGGGAATTTCGGCATAACGACCTTCATCAGGCACCATTAGAGCCCGGCTGCCTAGGAAGGCGCCGAATAGCACAGAAATAATAAGAGTGAGTAATAATAGGTCTTTCAGAATGTAGGGTTTCTTATTCATGGAACGAGAGAATACAGTAGGTAAGTGGTGCACGGCAATGATGGTTGTTAAGAAAAACTCGTGAATGATAATGATTGTCATTGACATTTTATAGGCTATATAACAATAATGAACTTATCAAAAGTCTCTCTCAGAGGTTTATATGCATTTATCTGAACTACAGTGCGGTAATCACGCAGAAGTTGTCAGTTTTGACAGTGGCGAACGTTTTTACCGCCAAAAATTATTGGCTATGGGATTAACGCCTGGGACTTCTTTTAAATTAATTCGAGTCGCACCTTTAGGCGATCCTGTAGAAATACAGGTGAGGGGGTATTCACTAAGCCTGCGTAAAGCAGAAGCGAATATTTTAAATGTAAAAAAGGTAGTAGCGGCATGCGACAACTCAAAGTAGCGCTCATTGGCAATCCCAATTGTGGTAAATCTACCCTCTTTAATGCGCTGACTGGCGCAAAGCAGGCTGTAGGCAACTGGCCAGGTGTGACAGTAGAGCGTAAGAGCGGCATGTTTACTTATCAGGATGTTCAAGTTGAAGTGGTAGATCTGCCCGGGATTTACACCCTTACATCAACAGGAGAAGACAGTAGTATAGATGTTCGTATTGCTTGTGAAAGTCTATTATCAGATGGCTTTGATCTCATCGTAAACATTATTGATATTAGTAATTTAGAGAGAAATCTTTATCTAACAACTCAAATATTAGAGCTAAATAAGCCAGTCTTGATCGTGGCTAATATGCAGGATGTGGCTGATCGTCGTGGTATCACAGTTGATTTTAATGAGCTTGCACTACAGCTTAGATGCCCAGTGATTGGATTAAGTGCTACAAAAAAACATAAAATTAAAGATTTAAAACAATCGATTATAAGTGAGTTTAAAAGAGAAAACTTAGATGTTGTGGCGCTTTTTTCATCCGAGACGCTAAACAACGCCATCTTAAAAATATCAAGTAAAATAAGCAGTATATCCTCAATTTCTAGTGTAATTTCTAAATTTTTAGCAATTAGGCTACTGGAAGGCGGTGAGGCATTAGAGCCTCAGATAATGTCAACAATACAACCCATAATCGCAGAAGAAAATGCCGCTATTCTAGTAGCCTGTGGCGAGGATGCAGATATTTTAATTGCCGATGCCCGTTATACCTATGCACATCAAGTAACTCAGTCTGCCATGCAAAGAAAGATGTCAGCTCAAACTGTGACCAAAACACAGTGGATTGATAAAGTTGTGTTGAACCGTTTTCTGGGTGTGCCTATCTTTCTTGCAGTCATGTATGCCATGTTCTTTTTTTCCGTTAATGTGGCAGGCGCCTTTCAAGATTTTTTCAGTATTGCTGGCGATGCTATTTTTATACACGGGCTTTCTCAGCTTCTTGCATCTTGGCATGTCCCCCCTCAAGTTAACGCCATTTTAACGGTGGGTGTGGGTACAGGGATCAGTACAGTGATTGCTTTTATTCCCGTAATTTGCGGCTTATTCCTATTTCTTTCTTTTCTTGAAGGCTCGGGCTACATGGCCAGGGCCTCCTTTGTTGTCGATAAATGCATGAGGGCCATAGGCTTGCCGGGCAAGTCGTTTGTACCCTTAATTGTTGGGTTTGGCTGTAATGTGCCTGCGATTATGGCGACACGTACCTTAGACCAAAGGCGTGATAGGTTGCTGACCTTGATGATGACGCCTTTCATGTCATGTGGTGCGAGAATGGCTATTTATACCGTTTTTGTCTCCGCCTTCTTTCCTAAAAGTGGTCAGAACATTGTGTTTTTTTTGTACGTTGTTGGGATCCTGATGGCCATACTCACCGGGCTTCTACTGAGAAAAACAGTTTTAAAGGGTGTTAGCTCACAGTGGGTAGTTGAACTGCCTACCTACCATATGCCGACGCCACTCGCTTTATGGCAGCAAACATGGCACAGGCTCAAACAATTCATATTTAGGGCAGGTCAGTTTATCGTTCCCGTTTGCATGCTCTTAGGGGCATTGAACGCGCTGACATTGGACGGTGATATAAAGACGCAAGAAAGCAAGCACCAGGATTCAGTGCTTGCAGTGATAGGTAAAACGATTACACCTGTTTTTTCGCCCATGGGTATCACACAAGAAAATTGGCCAGCAACTATGGGTTTGCTATCAGGTGTGCTGGCAAAAGAAGTCGTGGTGGGAACGCTCAATACTCTATATAGCCAAGTAGGGCATTTGGATATGACAGCAGACGATGATGCGAGTTTTGTAGAAGGACTAAAAAGGGCTGTAAATTCTATTCCTGAAGGGTTGGCTGGGCTCAAAGATAGCTTCAGTAATCCCATCACTGCAAGCGCAGCATCTGAAGAAATGGCTACCGGCGCGATGGGATTGATGTCGACCTACTTTGATGGTACGGCAGGTGCGTTAGCCTATTTACTTTTTGTGCTGCTGTACTTTCCCTGTGTTTCTGCAGTGGCTGCCATGATGCGGGAGTCCAGCAAACAGTGGGCAATATTCTCCATGATTTGGACAACGGGATTAGCTTATGGAGTTGCGGTATTGTTCTACCAGTTAGCGACGTTTAGCCGTCATCCCATGACTTCTGCAAGTTGGATAGCTGGGACGTTATTCGCACTTGGATTGGCGGTGTGGATAATTAATGAGTACGCTAAAAGAAGCGGATTGGCAGATTTTTATCTAAAAAATCAAAAGGAAAATCAAAATGTTATTATCTGAACTTAAGAAATATATTAGATTGAAAAGGTCTCAGAGCTTATTTGAAATTTCAAAGAATTTGGATATTGCCGCCGATGTTTTACAAGATATGTTGCACCTATTGGTGAGGAAGGGGCAGGTGAGAGTCTGTAAAAAAACATCTGCTTGTGGTACACGCTGTAGCAAATGTAGTTTGTCTGAGATGGAAGTATATGAGTGGGTTGGAGGGTGATATCTTAAAATGCCTTATCGTCGTCTCGCCTTTATCACTTGACTCAAATCATCCAACGTCACTTCTCTTGCCTCTAGCAATACGAAAAGATGATACAGTAAATCCACGCTTTCTTCCGCTAAGCTTTGTTGATTCTCACAAACAGCAGCCAGCGCTACCTCCACACCTTCTTCTCCCACTTTTTGAGCAATGCGACTTAATTTTCCTTGAAGCAGTGTTGTAGTGTAACTGTTCTCCTGAGGATGATTTTTTCTATCCATCACAATCTGTCTGAGATTCAATAAGTGCGCTGGTGAGGGCATATCGTTTCCATTGAAACAACTGGTTTCCCCTGTATGACAGGTAGGACCTTCGGGAAGCGCGTAGATAAGAAGGCTGTCATTGTCACAGTCTTGTACAATATCTTGCAGATTTAAATAATTTTGAGAAGTTTCACCTTTTATCCATAGCGCTTGTCGACTGCGGCTGTAGAAAGTCACACGCTTAGTGGAAAGGGTTTGTGTGAGCGCTTCTTTGTTCATGTAGCCCAGCATCAACACTTCAAGTGTAATGGCGTGTTGTATAATGGCGGGTAATAGGCCATCGCCTTTATCAAAGGCTAGGGTTTCTATGTTCAGTGGTTTTTTATGGGACATTCTTATTGCCTTAGGAGTGTTCTATTTTTATTAGTTGCGTATCGCACTTTAATTTATAATGTTTTTTGGATAGTAAATGGATCAGGCAAGAGCGTTCTTACGGTAGATTTTTTGTATCTTCCGTCGTAAGCATAAATAACAGTAGCATCAAGACCAAATTGCGCCATTACTTGTCGACAAGCACCGCAAGGACTACCGTATTCTGCCAATATCCTACCAGATGTGTCACGGACGACAATTGCGATTTTTTCTACATTGCATCCCGTAAAAATATTTTCCTCCTCTGTTAACACAGCAACGCCTACATGATAGTGAGAGTAGTGTGAATATGCGTTGTCGGATGCTTTGAGCGCTCTCTCTAATAGGTCTTTTTCTTGTGTGGAAAGAGTAACAGAGGAGGTGTCAAGAAATGCTTGTAAAGTAGCATGCATGAATTTTTCTCCTGTTATATAGATTTTGTGAATTTGCATCAAAAAATCAATCACTATCTGTTTTGGTTTGCGGTATAAATTTATTAAAGGCAGCGACGCCATGTCTTAGCACACGTTCACCCAGTAAATTAATCGCCATACCAGTCACAACTAAAATAACGGCTACCATTTTCCAAACTTCAAATGTTTCACCCAGCATCAGCGAGGAGCAAACTATGGCTACAATAGGAACCAGTAGTGCAAACGGCGCGATGGTGCTCATGGTATATCGGCTTAATAACCAAGACCAAGCACCATAGCCAAAATAAGTAGAGGCGTAGATGATATAGGCAACAGCGAATAATGTAACAGCGGGTAGTTGGGGTAGGTGTATGAATAGAGTGAACACTGTCATTGGTCCTTCTATGATGAGGGCAGCGATGAATAGAGGAGGGAATGCCGCCGCACTACCCCAAATGACTAAAGAGAACATGTTAATTCGACCCAATTTAACAGACGTTATATTGCCCAGTGCCCAACAAGCCGCCGCGCTTAATATGAGTATCACACCGAATAAACTGTATTTGCCGCCTAAGTTTGTGAAGATGGTGATAATACCGGCAAATGCCACTAAGGCGCCTATCAATTGTATAGGCCGTGGCTGTTGTCGATAAAATAAATAAGCGAAAAGAATGGTAAAAAACACTTGGAATTGCAATAACAATGCTGCAATACCAGGTGCTACGCCAGCATGCATGCCGACGAATAATAGGGAAAATTGTGCGGCAAAAATAAATAGGCCGTAGGCAGCGACCCATTGCCATGGTGTGTTCGGTCGCTTAACAAAGAAGATAGCGGGTATAAATGCAAGGAAGAAGCGGAGAGCACATAATGTCAGTGGCGGGATATTTCTTAGACTAACTTCTACCATGATGAAGTTTAGACCCCAGACGGTAACAACGGCAAGGGCTAGTAAGAAATGTCCTAAAGATAGCGAAGTGTTGGTTGGGCGTTGCATAGCTTTTATGTCCAGGCGAGAGATAGGGGTTTGATTCTATATTATAAGATTCTTTGCAAGCTTAGGATGGCAAGAGAATGAGAGGGGCCTGCACTTATAACAGGCCTGTTTACTATTGCTCTGCGTTCCCTCTCCCTAGCCCTCTCCTATAGAGAGAGGGAATATACTGAAGGTATAAAAGTGCCAAATGAGGGGGAGAAAATACGCCCAACCTCCTGTAAAACCTGACCGTTTGATAGGGAAGACCTATTACCTGCGCCTCTTCCCAATCAACTTTCTCTTTTTAAGCCATTCTCATAGGTATCTGACTTTCCCTTAAATATTGCTTCAATGCGCCAATATGCACCAGCTCTTTGTGAAATACTGATGCTGCCAACGCACCATTACATTTAGTTAACGTGAATAAATCGTGAAAATGCGACATGTTGCCAGCACCGCCGGAGGCAATGACGGGTAGAACCACGGTTTCCGTCAACGCTTGTAGTTGGGGAATGTCATAACCTTGTCTAATGCCATCTTGATTCATGCAGTTGAGCACAATTTCGCCTGCACCGCGGTCTTCCACTTCATGCGCCCACGCTAGTAAAGTTCTATGTGTCCTTTGAGATTTATTGGGATCACCCGTATATTGAAAAACATGGTATTCGCCATCTTCTTCAAAGCTGTCTATGCCGACAACCACAGATTGGCTGCCAAAACGTTTCGCTAATTCGGTGATTAAAGCAGGATTCTCAAGTGCTGGAGAGTTGATGGACACTTTGTCTGCTCCACTTTCCATCAGGCGCTCTGCATGAGCAAGCGTTCTAATGCCGCCAGCCACGCAAAAAGGAATATTAATCTGCGAAGCAACTTTAGCAACCCATTGAGCACAGGCAGTGCGATTTTCAGCTGTTGCAGTGATGTCATAAAAAACCAATTCATCAGCGCCTTCGTTAACATATCGAGTGGATAACGTGAGTATATCCCCTATGATTTCATGTTCTCTAAATTTTACGCCCTTAACCACAACACCGTCTTTGACATCTAGGCAGGGGATGATTCTCTTTTTTAACATGAAAGTGCCTCTTTCAGATTGAGTGTTCCTTCATACAGTGCTTTGCCGATAATACCACCGCGTGCGCCTAGCATGGCCAGCTGTTTAATATCGTCTATATGGCGAATGCCACCAGAAGCTTGGAGATGTATATGTGGGTAGTGTCCAATAAATGTTTTGTAGCATTCAAAATTTGGACCTTGCTGCATACCATCTAGGGAAATATCTGTGCATAGCACGTGTTTGGCATGGGGTATTTTTTCGATAATGTCCCATAGTTGTACTTGGCTTTCTTCTTGCCAACCAGCGGTGGTTAGATAGGGCTGACCGTCTCTCATGCGAAAGTCTAGTGCTAGTACTAGCGCATCAGCACCAAATTTATCTATCCATGTGGCAACAGCTTCGGGAGAGGTCACGCAGATGCTGCCAATGATGACCCGTTTAACTCCTACGGCACGCAGTCTTTCTATGTCTTCTGTGGTTCTTATGCCGCCGCCGACCTGTATGTTTCCATCAAACGCTTTGGCAATGTCAGCAATTAAATCTACCTGAGAGAGTGTGCGATTCTTGGCACCGTCCAAGTCTACGACGTGTAGCCACTGCGCGCCAGCTGCTTTAAATTGTTTAGCGATGGTTTGGGGATCTTTGCTGTAAACGGTAGTTTGATCAAAATCACCTTGCTTTAGGCGTACACATTGGCCTGCTTGGAGGTCTATGGCTGGATAAATAATCATGAGGAAATCCTTAGAAAATTTTCTATGAGTTTAGCACCGACAGCACCCGATTTTTCAGGATGAAATTGTACACCCCTAAAGTTATCCTTCTGTACTGCCGCTGTTAATGGTAGGCCGTAGTCACAAACGGCTAATGTATAAGGATCTTGCAATTCCATGGCGTAGCCGTGCACAAAGTAGAAATCGTCATCGCTGGTAATACCGTCGAACAGTGGATCATGGCGTTTAGTGAGTACGTTGTCCCATCCCATATGTGGCACGATTAGATCAGGCTTTCCCTTAATTTTTAGTGTTTGTATAGGGATGATGCCTAAACAAGCAACATCACCTTCTTCTGAGTACTCGCCCAATATTTGCATGCCTAGGCAGACGCCTAGCACAGGCTGGGTGAGTGTAGGGATGACTTTGTCAAGGCCGTATTCGCGTAGTTGCCACATGCCAAATTCAGCACTGCCGACGCCGGGTAGTATGACATGAGAGGCTTGGCGGATAACGCTAGGGTTTGTTGTAAGCTCGTGAGTGGCGCCAGCTCGATCTAAGCAGGAGGTAATGGAGGTAAAATTGGCGCCGGCGCATTTGATGATGGCA
>JAQSWO010000045.1 GCA_029266595.1 Gammaproteobacteria bacterium | reverse complement strand
TCAATGACAAACAAGGCATCAGGCAATGAGCCCATGTCTTTGATGCCGCTTAAGTTGGATTCCAGCTTTGTTAGCTCTCTTATCTTCATGAGCGCTTCTTTTTTGGTGAGTTTCGCAAGTCCACCATTATCACGTAAGACTTCTAAATCTTTTAAACGCTTAATAGATTGCCGAATTGTCTTATAGTTAGTCAGCATACCACCTAACCAACGATGGTCAACATATGGCATGCCAGCACGAACAGCCTCTTCACGTACAACTTCTTTCGCGGCCGCTTTAGTGCCAACAAACATAATTTTGCCTTTCCTAGACACGATATGGTGTACAAAATTTAAGGCTTCACGGTAGAGGGGGAGGGAGTGTTCCAAGTTAATGATATGAACTTGGTGGCGCGAACCGAAAATATAAGGCGCCATTTTGGGATTCCAAAAACGGGTACGATGTCCAAAGTGAACACCGGCTTCGAGCATATCTCGCATAGTAATATTAATCATACAGTTCTCCAGTACAGGGTTTGTGTAAGTGCCCGATGAGGCACCTACCCTCCACATACCCAAGTAGCTCAATCCCGGGTCATAAGGACCAGAGACACCCAAGACTACGTGTTGATATGTGTGCGGTTTTAGTGGATAGAGTTATTGCGCTTTCGCGCGCCGCTTTATACCATAGAAAAATACACAATCACAATGAGGTGGGAGAAATTTATGGCTGCATCTATTAAAACACCAGATGAGATAGAAAAAATGCGTATTGCGGGCAAATTAGCCGCAGAAGTACTCGTCATGATAGGCCCCTACGTACAAGCTGGCATCACAACTGATGAGTTGAATCAAATATGCCACGATTATATTGTGAATGTACAAAATGCCATTCCTGCACCACTCAACTACCGCGGCTTTCCCAAATCGATCTGTACTTCTGTCAACCATGTCGTATGTCATGGCATTCCAACCGATAAAAAACTAAAGAATGGCGACATCATTAACATCGATGTTACCGTGATCAAAGATGGCTATCACGGCGATACAAGTAAGATGTACTTTGTTGGGAAACCCTCTGTCCTAGCAGAACGCTTAAGCAATATCACTCAACAATGCTTATACATAGGCATACAAATGGTGAAGCCCGGGACATGTCTCGGTGATATAGGTGCTGCCATACAAGAGCACGCTGAAAAAAATCATTATAGTGTTGTAAGGGAATACTGCGGCCATGGCATTGGCAGCACATTTCACGAAGAAGGTATTGAAGTGTTACACTTTGGTACGCCAGGAACAGGATTAGTACTGCAACCTGGAATGACATTCACAATCGAACCCATGATCAATGCTGGCAAGCGCCATATTAAACTCTTACCAGATAAATGGACTGTGGCAACCAAAGACCACTCTCTTTCTGCACAATGGGAGCACACTTTATTAGTCACGCCCACAGGATACGATATTTTGACTTGGCGAGAAGAAGAAAATATCCCAAAACATTGTTGATAGTAGTTATTCTGCACGAACGGCTATGACTGGATTTAATTCCGCTGCTTATTACAATTTGGCCAACAAATTATGTGTATCTAGCGCCTTTTGTGGAGAAAGATGGCAATTGTAGAATATTTCAGAATAGATTAGGGTCTAGATAAAAACAGCCATCTTTTGCAAAAATTTATTTTTCCTACTAACGCTCACGCCAATACATTCTGCGTTTTTTCTCTATCACTTCTGGGCACTGCTCATTAGGCACAGGCAGCAAAACAATACTTTCCAATTTTTTAACTGCTTTTTGATATTTTCCTGTCGCATTCGCTCTGTATAACCAAAACCCGCAGTGAGTTGATACGCGCTCAAACTGATAACTTGCGCTATCATTTAAACGCCCCTGCCCTTTAGTTCGACTTTGATCAATCTCAGACTGTGCCTTTGCTAGCGCGGATTCAGTTTGCTGAAACGCCATTTCCGTATTTTGAAAATGCTCGCTCATTCTAAATTGCGAGACGCTTACCTTAAATAAACTCGACACCATTAACGTTAACACTAATAAATAAAGCAGCGCTGTCACCAATACAACTCCAGAGTCTCGTCCAATGATTATACGGTTATTCATGACGTTCTCTAAGGTTGACATAGACAGGCCACTCTTTGTGCAAGTAACGACTTTTAGGCAAGGGTTTACCTGCAAATTGAATTGATTCAGGTTTGCTTAACACTGGCATTTCTGAGCTAAGCAGAAGTGCTATCTCTACACTTTTCACCATTTTCCAATCAGATACTTTATCGGCAGGTAGATACGCTTGGACGCCCTGGCCGTCAGCACTCATCACACCATAACTAATACGCATATCATTGACATTAGGAACTAACTCTACTTTATTGCCTACTATGGGTGATTCATAAAGAGCGTATACTTTTTTTCCAAGCTGATTTTTTCTGCTAGTTTCACTGATAAAAAATGCATATTTTTCAATAGATTCAGATCCATCATTCGTGCGACACCTTTCAATTGAAACACTATCGGTGCCAGCGAGAATTTTATTTTTTAATGTGGGGGGTGGGTTACCTTGATAACCACGTAGTGCTTCTGGAGGATTAGGCATAGGCAACAAGTGTTCACAACTTAACTCACCAGCCATACGAATATTTTGTGTCAGAAAATGTGTAGCAAATCGTGCATTCTCCTGTAAGTGAGCGATGGCTTTTTGCAAGGCAAATGTTTTTTGAGCGGATAAATAAACATCAACCACACCCTGCATAAAAAAAATGCCCAAAGCACAAGCTAACATCACTTCTACCAGAGAGATGCCTCTTTGCGAATAGGGTGAGTTTATACATCCCCTGACAAACTTAGCGTTTGAATTTTGTTGAATTTCCAGCTGATATAAACTGTACAATAATCGTTTTGGCAAATGTAACGGCCCTCCCCTTCTGGCAGTAATTCTGCGTTTAATGTGTTCCAACGCTGGAAATCTCTCTCTCGCCAGTTGTTTGAGCGGTTAGCACGTAAACGTTCCATCATAGAAGATAGTTGGGTAGCTGCAAGACTTCGGAAATAAGCCTCATCTGTATATTTAATGCCTGACAGCTGCATACCTGCGATAGCTAACAAACCCACGGAAAGTATGAGTAACGCAAGTATGACTTCAAGCAGCGAGAAACCTTTCATAGAAGGGGAGTAAATCAGGATCAAAGGAGGTACGCAATACAGTATACTGAGGTAAAAAATAGACTTGAAGAATTTAACATTTTAGAATCAAACAACTACAAGAAATATTGCATCCAATATCTATTGAACAGCCATTTCCCTACATCGCAATAAGAAATCTTATGGTCTAATATACTTATAACTCCAATTTGATCTTTGCGAGGGGAATTATGTTTCAAGAACTACCCAAATATATTCAACAACAGATACTATCTTATCTAGAGTCAGATAATTTCGTCGCAGCTAAAAAACTGCGAGATAGCTATTTAGCATCTTACTCGCCAACAAACGAAAAGACTGACAGACTGCAAGATGAAAATCAGCACATAGATTTGAACGCTAATTAGAGGTGACCTAATAGGGCGTCGCACCAAACACCGCCTGACAAAGGGTAAATAAAGCTCCTGGCACAATCCCCAGCACCAATAAGCCAACACCACTCAGCGAAATAGCAATCTGCATATCTACAGGATATTTAATGGGGGTTGCATCTTCAGGCTCTTCAAAATACATAACTTTAACCACACGAATGTAGTAGTAAGCACCAATAACGGCAAAGAATAGCGCAATTGCAGCCAACCATACTAAATGCACTCCAATCAAAGCCTCTAGTATAGATAACTTAGCCATAAAACCAACAATCGGTGGAATTCCTGCCATGGAAAACATCACCAGTAACATCATCAGCGCAAGCCATGGGTTCCGGCTATTCAGGCCCCTCAAATCACTTACCTTGCTCGCTTCGCAACCTGCATTATTCATAATAGCCACTACACCAAAAGCACCCAATGTCATGATGGCATACGTGATCATGTAAAATAAGGCGGCACCATAGCCCTGAGGGGTTGCAGTAACCAGCCCCAAAGCCATATAACCCATATGGGCAATAGACGAATACGCCAACATACGTTTAATATTCGACTGGACAATCGCCGCAAGATTACCCAAAGCCATAGAAAGCACCGCAACAATAATTAGTAAATCTTGCCATTGGACACTTAGCGGTTGAAGTCCATCAACCAACAGGCGAAATAGTAAACCAAGGGCAGCAATTTTAGCTGTTGTCCCTAAAAACAATACGACTGGTGTGGGCGCACCTTCATATACATCAGGCACCCACATATGAAAAGGCACAGCCCCTAATTTAAAGACCATTCCAACGACAGCAAAGACCAAACCAAATACCAGAATTAATTCATCACTCAATGAGGATTGCATAATTACTTCTGAAACTCTCGTGATATCCATACTTCCGGTTGCACCATAAAGCATAGATAGCCCATATAGTAATGTGCCTGTCGCAATGGCACCTGTTACAAAGTATTTAATCGCAGCCTCTACACAAATCCCCTCATCACGACGAAGTGCAACCATGGCATAAATAGGCAAAGAGAAGAGCTCCAGCCCCAAAAATAATACAATGAAATTATGTGCAGAAACGATAACCATCATTCCTAAAACCGAAAAAAGCCCCAGTACAAAATATTCGCCATAAGGAATTTTGGTTTTAGGTAAATAGCTGCGTGCATATAAGAAAGAAGCGAATGCAGAGAGATAAATGAAAAGCTTTAATACAATGGCCAAGTTGTTTAGCACAAACATGCCATTGAATGTGGTGACAGACCCAGGATGACCGTACTGCTGAAACGTTAATATAGCTGCACCCAAAAGTGTGATTTGAGCAAGCAGGTAGGTGAGAGTTTTTGCATGCTTAGGGATAAATAAATCTATCAGCAAAATAGCACAGGCCATGGTTAATACAAATATTTCGGGCAGAGCCAATGCAAAGTTTGGTATTTCGAAATTCATGGGCGTATGTCACTTTTTAATAATCACAATATACTACTCATCCCACTTTAAGATTCTGGTTTTTAGCACCTTAAAGTGGACGCTAGCGCATGGAGTTTCCAAGGGGAGAATACAGTCTCTCTTTGGATAAAACAGGTTATAGCTTAGATCGCAAGCTCAATTCTAAAAGATGCCCTACACTCACGTGAAACATATCTAGTAATGGTGCTGGATAAAGGCCAATACCAAATATAGTGATAGTAATGAGACTAAAAATAAGAATCTCAAGTTTTCCGATATCTTTTAACGCTGCGACGTGCTCATTTGCGATAGTGCCATAGAACACTCGCTTATACATCCAGAGGGTATAAACAGCACCGATAATCAGCGTCAGCGCTGCAGAAAACGCTATCCAGAAATTCGCTTTAAAGGCGCTAAGGATAATCATAAATTCCCCAACAAACCCGGAAGTGCCTGGCAAGCCAATATTAGAAAGCGCGAATATAATAAAAAATGCCGAAAAAATCGGCATAGTTTTTGCAATACCACCAAAGTTGGAAATTAAGCGTGTATGCAAACGTTCGTACAGCATTCCAAAACCAAGGAACATAGCGCCAGAACCAAATGCATGCGAGATCATCTGCACCATCGCACCCTCAAGGCCCATATACGCATCCAACACATTTCCCGTCTTAGCCGTAATAATATAAAGCATGAAACAACCAAGGGTTACAAAACCCATATGAGAAACAGAGGAATAGGCAATTAATTTCTTCATGTCTTTTTGTGCGATGGCGATCATACCAATATAAACAACCGCAATCAGTGATAGGGTAATCATAAACCAGTCAAGTGCACGAGAAGCATCAGGCGTGATAGGCATGCTAAAACGCAAGAAGCCATAAGCGCCCATTTTTAGCATCAAAGCTGCCAGAACAACAGAGCCGCCAGCAGGTGCTTCTGTATGCGCATCAGGCAACCAAGTATGTACAGGCCACATGGGTACTTTCACTGCGAATGCCAACAAGAAAGCCACAAAAATAAGTACCTGGACCGTCATAGAAAGCGGCGCTTCGTAAAAATCAAGGATATAAAAACTATTCACTTGTATACGCAAATAAAGGAGCGCAACCAGCATGAGCGCAGAGCCCATAAATGTGAAAAGAAAAAATTTTATCGCTGCATAGGAACGATTTTCACTTCCCCAGATACCAATACTTAAATACATAGGGATCAACATACCTTCCCAAAAAATATAGAATAGCAATGAATCTAAAGCAGCAAATACGCCAATGACCATACCCTGCATAATTAAGAAAGTTGCCAAATACTGAGAGACCTTTTGATGAATGGTTTTCCAAGAGGCCAAAATAACAAGCAAGGTGGTAAATGCTGTTAAAAAAATCAGTGGCAACGAAATACCGTCGACACCCAAAGCATAATGGATACCATAGGCTGGAATCCATGTGATATTTTCAACGAACTGCATCTTATAAGTATGGTTGTCGAAATATATATAAGCTAAAACGCAGAAAAACATATTCAACAAGGAAAAAAACAAGGCGAGGAAACGTGCTCGCGCAGCGTGTTTATCTCCACCTACGAACAATACCAGGACACCTCCTATAGCAGGCAGCCAGATCAACAGACTTAACAGTGGCCAATCAGCGAACATTATTCCCTACCTTTTTAAACAAATGATTTAGAGCAACACCCAAGCCAAGAATGCGAATAATCCTAGTATCATGACAAAAACATAATGATACAAATAACCCGACTGTAACTTACGCACCCAAGCAGACATATGAGAAATAGCACGACCTGTGCCATTCACCATACAGTCATCAATAATTTTCACGTCACCTATTCTATAAAAAAACTGGCTAATTCCACGTACGCCACGAACAAAGAAGAAATCATTAAATGCATCAAAACCATATTTATTCTTCAATACACAATAGAAAATTTCCATATATTTCCTTGTATATGTTGCCCAGTATGGATATTTAACGTAGAAACACCACGCCATTAAGATTCCTAATACTGAAAGCCAAAATGGTGGATGCATAAAGGCAGTTAAAGCCATATAGGCAGGTCCATCGTAATGGGTCACCAATGCCGTCATAAAATCAAATTCAGGCGCAACATAAATACTGCTTCCCAACAAGGAAAACTGCCCACTATACAACATAGGCGTAACCATCATAAAACCTAAAAAGATGGAAGGGATGGCCAATAAAACCAGCGGCAGCAAGATAAAATACTCAGACTCGTGTATTTCTCCATGCCCATGCTTATGTTCATTTTGGTCGTCGACCATTCGCTCTTCGCCATGAAATGTCATGAAAAATGCGCGGAAGATATAAAGAGATGTTACAAATGCGCCTATCAAGAGACAGTAATATGCATAAGTGGCGCCAGGAGTATTTGCCTGTTTCACTACCTCTATAATGGCATCTTTAGAATAAAATCCTGCGAATGGCGGCAAGGCAGCTAAAGCCAAAGCACCAATTAAGAAGGTAATATAGGTAATCGGCAGATATTTACGTAGCCCTCCCATTTTTCGCATATCTTGCTGATGATGTAATGCAACAATCACCGAACCCGCCGCCAAAAAGAGTAAGGCCTTAAAGCAAGCATGTGTCATAAGATGGAAAATAGCCGCCGAAAATGCAGAAACCCCATTAGCCGCCATCATATAGCCCAACTGCGACATAGTAGAATAAGCAATCACACGCTTAATATCGTTCTCAACCAATGCGAGCATACCCAAGAAAAGTGCGCCTGTTGCACCGAACACCAAGACAACACTTAATGCAACTTCAGAAAACTCAAACAGCGGCGAAAGTCTTGCCACCATATAAACACCAGCGGTAACCATGGTGGCTGCATGAATAAGTGCTGAAATTGGTGTGGGACCCTCCATTGATTCTGGCAGCCAAACGTGTAGTGGAATTTGAGCAGATTTCCCCATGGCACCTACAAATAATAACAATGCCATCACTGTGATAACCGAAAACTGTGTACCTGAAATATCAACTATTTCACCAGCTAGGCTAGGAGCTTGTTTGAAGACCTGCGCATAATCTAATGTGCCAAAATAAGCCAGTACGACAGCAATGCCTAGAATAAACCCGAAGTCTCCAACGCGATTAACAATAAAAGCTTTCATGCTACCTCTTGCTGCAGATTCTCGCTCAAACCAAAAACCAATCAGCAAATAGGAAACTAGTCCCACTCCTTCCCAACCGAAAAAAAGCATAAGGAAATTGTTACCCATAACGAGGACTAACATAAAGAAGGTAAATAAAGACATATAAGAGAAAAAGCGATGATACGCTGGATCGCCACGCATATAACCAATACTGTAGACATGCACAAGTAACGAAACAAAGGTAACGGTTGTCACCATAACTGTCGTCAAGCTATCAACCAAAATACCTGCATGAAAAGAAAATCGACCACTTCCTCCCCAAAGATACAAATCTGCATTGTAAACAGGGACTTTATATAAAACCACTTGCGCGAAAAGATAAATGGCAGCAGCAAAAGAAATTGCTAAACCCACGATAGCAACGGTATGCGATGCCCTGTTTCCTATTCGCTTCCCCGCCAAACCAGAAATTGCTGCGCCTAGGAGAGGAGATAGTATGCAAATTAACGATGCTGTTTGTATGTGGTGCACGATCATCCCTTTAATGAATCAAGCTTATCAACTTCAATGGTGCCTCGGTTCCTATAGAGCGCAACTATTAAAGCAAGACCAATAGCAGACTCAGCTGCTGCTACAGTAAGAATAAAAAAGACTAATACCTCACCATTTAGATCATTTAAATAATGAGAAAATGCGACTAAATTTGTATTCACAGCCAATAACATCAATTCTATACACATCAACAATACAACCAGGTTGCGACGGTTGATCATAATTCCGCCAACGCCTATCACAAACAACAGCGCACTTAGTATGAGGTAATGGGTGAGTAGAATCATTTTTTTTCCGAAGGCATATTAATTAAGCTAACGCGATCTTTGCGGCGGACCACTAACTGCTCGCTAATACGTTGGGCCTTCCCACCTGGTCTTTTACCTCTAAATGCAAGGCAAATGGCAGAAATAATAGCGACCAACAGCAACACGGCAGCAAGTTCAAACGGATAGACATACTCGGTATACAAAACAGCCCCCAGCGCTTTAGTGTTGCTATAGTTTTCCGGCTGCGTCACAACTTGATAGACGTCAGGATCAAAATATTCCGGCTTAAGCGCAGAAACTGCTGCTATGATAAAAAGACCTAATACCAACACCGCAAGGGGCAAATATGGTAACCAACCTTTGCGAGGCGGCCCTATATCCAAATTCAACATCATGATGACGAAAAGGAATAATGTCATCACTGCACCTATGTACACAAATATAAGCACCAATGCTAAAAACTCTGCTTGCAACAACATCCACAATATACACGCGCAGAAAAAAGCCAGTACCAAAAAAAGCACGGCGCGTACTGGGTTGATAGAGAGAACAACCATCGCAGCAGAAAAAAGCAGAATTGCTGAAAAAGCATAAAATACAGTTTGTTGTAGGATTAAACCCATGGAGTTACCTTTAGCTTATAAATATACCTATTCCGTAACAGGTCAGCCCCTAAATAGAAACGGCCATCTTTTGTCAACCTTGGTAAGGAGATGATCTATTACCCTATTTATTCCACTTCAAAATGCTGGTTCTTAGCATCTCGAGGTGAATCTAAAGCATGGGGGGTTTCCAAAGTAGAGAGCGTAGCCGCTCTGCCTTAAATAGTATTAGTTATACTACCCGCCATCCAGCTTATCGGTAATCAGAGTCGTCCTCTTTATCCTTGGTAATTTGCGCATCGTATCTATCACCTAGCGCCAATAACTTTTCCTTGGTGATGATATTCTCACCCCGGTTTTCTTGGTGGTAATGCATCTCTCTGGTGACCACTATGGCATCAACCGGACAAGCTTCCTCACAGAAACCACAATTAATGCATTTAAATATATCAATGTCATACTGAGTTGTTCTACGCGTCCCATCTGAACGAGGTTCTGACTGAATCGTAATAGCTAATGCAGGACAAACTGCTTCACATAATTTACAGCCAATGCAACGTTCCTCTCCATTAGGATAACGCCTAAGTGCGAGCGCACCTCTAAACCGAGGAGAGAGAGGCGTCTTTTCTTCAGGAAATTGGAGGGTAACTTTTTTGCGAAAAAAATATTTTAAGGTGACAACAAGCCCTCTTATCAATTCCCAGAGCGCAAAACGTTTAATGATGGTTTTTAAATAATTCATAAAATGATCTTAATGTGAAAACCAAGGCCCAACGCCAAACTGTATGGCAAAGCCAACCACGATTATCCAAACAATCGTGACCGGGATTAATACTTTCCAACCGAGATACATAATTTGGTCGTAGCGATAGCGCGGAAATGTGGCGCGCACCCATAAATAAAGGAATAGAAAAAATGAAGCCTTAAGTATTAACCAAATAATACCAGGGACCCAAGCAAAGGCTTGAGCCAGAAAAGGAATACCTTCAAAAGGAGACAACCAACCTCCCATAAACAATAAGGCCGCTACAAAAGAAAGTAGCGCCATATTGGCATATTCACCCAAGAAAAAGAGCGCAAAAGACATGCCAGAATATTCAACATGAAAACCAGCTACAATTTCTGACTCTCCTTCGGAGACATCAAAGGGTGCTCGATTGGTTTCAGCCATGGCAGAAATCCAATACACCACAAACAAAGGCAATAACGGTAACCAATACCAGTGCCAAATCCCTCCCTGCTGACGCAAAACAATTTCCTGAAGGTTCATACTATCCGCAGCCATCAATACGCCGACCAAAGCAAAACCCATCGCTATTTCATAAGAAATAGTTTGCGCAGAGGCACGTAATGCACCGAACAAGGCATATTTGGAGTTAGAAGACCAACCGGAAATCAATACACCATAAACACCTAAAGAAGTCATAGCGAACAAGAACAGCACGCCCGCATTGATATTCGCAAGCATCATACCTTGATCAAAGGGAATAACCGCCCAGGCAGCAAGGGCTGGTGTCATTGTTAAAATGGGAGCAATAATAAAGAGGTACTTATTCGAGGCGGTAGGAAAGATAATTTCTTTCTGGAGTAATTTTAGGGCATCAGCAATAGGCTGCAAAAGGCCTTGAGGACCCACGCGATTTGGACCGATCCTGCTTTGGATAAAACCAATAACTTTACGTTCAGCCAATGTCAGGTAAGCCACCACACCCAATAGGCAGATAACGACAAGCAACACTTTTGCAACAATCCATACGAGTAGTAATAAATCTTGCACGCTATATTCTCGCTTTGAAAAATCATTTTTCTTTTCTTGATTAGAGACGCCTTTAAAGTCGTAAATTCTAATCAACTAAATATAAGGATATTTCCTATAAAATCCTTCAAGGGTTTATTGAGTATTTCTTTAATTACTTCTAAATTAAAGCCATTTTCTAAACCCCTTCTCCCCCCTCGTGAGAGAAGATGGTCAGTAGAACAGATGAGGAGGAAATACCTAGCAAAGACTATAGTCTTTTCTCATATTTCCCCATTATTCTGCTTCACTTAAAGGGCCCGAAATCAACATGAAGTTTTCTAAGCTGACACCTCAATTTCACCAAGAATTTCACCGAACCCTGCCGTCTCCGCGACACCTGCAGGTACATAAACAAAACCATCTGCAATGCGATCGTCAATAACCAAAGGCAAGGTGAGACCATGGCCTTTCTGTGCAACTCTTACAACTGAAGCATTTTGCAAACCCATCTTCTTCGCCAAATTAGTGTTCACACGTACAGATACTTTATTTCCTGCCGCTGACTGTAACGCTTTA
>JAQSWO010000044.1 GCA_029266595.1 Gammaproteobacteria bacterium | reverse complement strand
CGGCTGACTCGTCCCCTCCGGCCGCTGCGCGAATCTCAAGAAATATATTGCGCTCATCATTGGGGTCGCGAGGCAGCAAAAGGATTTTTAACCGGTCCTCCTCCTCTCTTTGTTTTTCTTGCCCCGCACTTAGCTCTTCTTTGGCCATTTCTCTCAGTTCTTGATCTGATTCTTCTTCTAGCATTTTTTGGGCATAAGCAACCATTTCACACGCCTGATTATAGGCCTGAAAACACGTCACGATAGGCTCAAGACTTGCGTATTCTTTGGAGTAAGTTTGGAATTTTTTTTGATCAGCGATCACATCTGCATGACTTAATAAACGCTCTAATTCTTCATGTCTTTCTACTAATGTATGTAATCGATTTTCTAACGAAGATGGTTTCATTGTTTTAAAAGGCCTTCACGATAACAGGCTAACGCTGCTGAATTTTCACCTAATTGTTCTAACACTTCACCCAAGGCTTGATGCGCTTGCCAGGTAGATCTTCTGTTGATACAGGATCTGAAATACTTCTTTGCCTTACCCCACAAACGATACTTCTGGCATAGTTTACCCAAACAAAACAATAAGTCGGCATTATCTGGATGCGATGCTAACCAAGCCTCAGCCCTAGAAAGTTGCTTAGCAGGTTTTGGGCTTTCTACCCGTGTGTATACTTTCAACAAGCTGGGATGCAGCGCATCCTTCAAGGCATGTGTTAATAAAATTTCCGCCTCATGGTGCTTTCCTTCATCGACGAGATGTGCTGCATAAATAGATAATATTTCCGGATCATGTTTTAATTTTCTGGTAAGCCTCTTCCAAAGCATTTCTATTTCAACATGGTTCCTAGCACACAAGGCCTCTTTCATCAAAACAAGAGATATTTCATGCTGAAAGTCATCAGGCGTGCTGTCTTTAAAAATACTCCTATGTTTTGTTTCTGATAACATTTTCCTTAGCGCTTCCCAGTTTTTTTGAGCAATATAAATATCCTTTTTCATATTCAATACAAAGGGATGATCTAACGGCAATAACGCGAGCGTAACCAACGCCGGTATCCACTCCTTACTTTCTACTTGCCAATGCGCTTTAATCATATTAATGGCACGCACTTGGTCAGCGCTTGCTATCTTTTTTGCCTTGGCTAAATACTTATCCCTTTGTTTAAATTTCTGCTGCGCTTGGGCAGTTTCTGCAATACCTAAAAAACTTAACAGCTTAGTCTTTCCTGACTTGACGGATCTTAAAAAATCCTTTTCCGCTGTTTCATAGTCATTTTTCAATAGAGACAGCACTGCCTCCTGCATATAGCGATAGGAGATGCGCTCATTTTTAGCTGAAGACCAATTCGCATAACGCACAGGGATCCTATAAATACCTCGAATCATCCCTACTAGCACACGCCCCACAATCAATAAAACCAACAACGCTAATATGGCAGACCATAATGTCATTTCGACGCGTGTATGGCCGAAATTAATCATCACAAATCCAGCGTTTTTGTGCATGATAACGCCTAGCCAAATAGCTGCTAGTAAGGCAATAAAAAAAATAATTAATTTTTTCATGGCTTAGATTTTAAATCCTTCTGTGGTTATGCTGCTCTGCGGTTGCTCAGTCCTTTTTCGTGCATCAGTTTTTTCTTCTGCACTGGATTCAACAACTACATCCCCTTTCCTTCGCGCTAATTCAATTTGTTTGAGAGTCCCCGTCAGGTCAGGCAGGTCCGGCTTTATTGAAACCATTAGCAACGCATCCAAAGCCTTTAGAAAAGCCTGGGTCTCGCTATGATTATCCGCAAAATAACGACGCACCCATGTCTCAGCTTGGGCTAAACTTTGCTTATAAATTTCAGGCTGGCGATATAACACGCCCCATTCGGCCACAGCCAATTTAGACTGTATGTTAGTGATCACGTAAACATATTGATCGGGCGGTAATAAAGGTGCAGCTTGAGGGACATTATGGGTGATAACAAATAGCTTACTGAATACCTGCGCGATGGTATCGCCTGCTCTGTTTAGTTTTTCTCTGCCCGGCGAAACAGCAACTTCTTCTGTACGTGCGGGAGATTCAGGAGATCCAGATGAAGGCACTTCAGCGGGTTCAAATAAATGTGGTAGTAATTCTACTTGTGCGCTCAATGCATTTAGACGAGACACCAATCCCGGCAAATCTACTTGCTGCACCATCTGTACTGCCACCATATCTTTTGCCAACGCCTGCCTAATAGGCAAGCTCGATGCCATATCAGTGATTGACTGAATTTTCTCGTCAGCAGCTTGTAGCAATTGATGCGCAGTTGCAGCATTGCTTTCAAAAATCAGTGTAAACATGGCGAGTCGAACAAAGTGTTCGGCTTCACCAAGATATTCTTCATCTGATTTTTCTGCACGCTGCTGATGTTTTAGCTGGTCTTGTATAACAGCCAGTGCCTTCTGTTGCGTTAGCACAATTTTCTGCGTTCGCGACAATGCCATATCAAATTCAACAGCCTGCTTTCTTACAGCCAAACGCTGAGATTGAATCTCTTTCTTATAGAGATAACACGCGGTGCCTAGAAAAATTACAACCAACAATAAAGTCAGTATGGCAATCACACCTGGCCAAATATGCTTCCTCTCTTTTTTCTCTTCAGCATGCTCCGCCAGTGGTTCGGTTGTTTTTAAATCATTTGTTGACATGGTTTCCTTCCTTAGTTGTGGAGATCAGAGTTTCTTTTTACAGGCCGTTGACGTCGCTAGGCTGAGGTGGAATTAGTGGGTCCCTGTTTAACGCATATTGGGACAAGCTTTTGAGCGCCTTAGCAGCCTCGTCTCATTTAGACCCCGAACGCTAACTTACATAGCATCCTGGAGCTTAGTTTCACTTTGGAATGGCAGTGGCCAAAAGCACAGACAAAAATGGCAGAAGTGTGATTTTAAATGCCACAAGCGCTGTAGGAGGGTCATGCATGGCTCGACCAAAGGCAGATACCTAAAGAGTAGTGTGCCAACAACGCCTAAATCGATACCAGCTTACTATAACTCACCACTAGCCACTTTGTACCACAAGCAAATCGCACCTGAACACGTGCATGCTCACCACTACCCTCACAATTCAATACCACACCTTCACCAAATTTCGCGTGCCTCACATGGCTACCCAAAGGAAATGCGGCATCGTTCTTTCTTGCTATTGTTGCGTCAACAACAGCATGGCGCGAGAAGGAAACAGGCCGAGATACTTTAGTTTGTGCAGAAAATGTAGAAAGCAGTTCTTCGGGAATCTCTTTGATAAACCGCGAAGGACGCTGGCGCATTTCCCTGCCATGCAAATAACGCTTCTCTGCATAAGTTAGATACAACTTCTGCATCGCCCGTGTCATACCGACGTAACACAAACGACGCTCTTCCTCTAATTGCGCAAGATTTTGAGCAGACATATTATGAGGGAATAAGCCTTCTTCAAGACCTGTTAAAAATACAAGTGGAAATTCTAATCCCTTTGCCGCATGTAAAGTCATGAGGTGCACAGCATCTTCTTGGTAGTCTCCCTGTCGTTCCCCTGATTCTAAGGAAATATGTGTGAGAAACGTAGTGAGTATAGGTAGATCTTGCTCCTCAGGATCTGAAGAAAATTGTCCCGCCGCATTCACGAGTTCTTCTAAGTTTTCCACACGAGCCCGTGCTTTTTCCGATTTCTCTTGAGAATGATGCGCCAAAATCCCGCTGTATTTAATCAAATACTGAGTCTGTTCACGCAAGGTTATGTTACGAGTGGCAATATCCAAATTATCCACCAGGGTAATAAACTCCTGCACAGCTAGACCTGCTCTTGCAGACAGACTACCTCTTTGCAGTAAGATATGCGCTGCTTGCCATAAGGAGGTATCTAAATCTCTGGCTGAATCACGAATCAAGGTCAGTGTGCTTTCTCCAATACCTCGTGCCGGCAAATTTACAACTCGATCAAATGCGCCATCATCATCTCGATTACTCACTAATCTAAGATAGCCTAAAGCATCCTTAATTTCCGCCCGTTCAAAAAATTTCAACCCTCCATAGATCCGGTAAGGCATACCTGCTTCTATAAAAGCTTCTTCCAACACACGCGACTGTGCATTAGAACGATAAAGCAGCGCGACTTCTTGGCGGCGGCCTCCATGAGAAAGCCATTCTTTGACCCGACTAATCACAAAACGTGCCTCGTCCCTATCATTAAAAGCCGCATAGACAGTAATGTGGGCACCCTCTTTGCCTTGCGTCCAAAGATTTTTACCCATTCGACCTGTATTATTTTCAATCACAGCGTTGGCTGCATTTAAAATATTGGGTGTAGAACGATAATTTTGTTCTAACTTGATAACTTGCGTGTCCGGGAAGTCGCTTCTAAAGCGCTGAAGATGCTCGGCTTGGGCACCTCGCCAGCTATAAATGGATTGGTCATCGTCTCCGACAGCCATCATATGCGCGCTTTCACCCGCCAATCGCTTTAGCCAGTTATACTGTATCCAATTAGTATCTTGAAATTCATCGACTAATATGTGACGAAAGCGTTTCTGATAATGTGCTAACAGCTCGGGGCAGTTGTTCCACATCTCGTAAGATCTAAGCAGTAATTCTGAAAAATCGACCAAGCCACCTGCCTGACAAAGCGCTTCATAAGCACGATAAACCCGTAGATAAGTGGCAGCAAAATTATCTTCTGGCCTAACATTATTGGGCCTTAAGCCCTCTTCCTTTTTAGTGTTAATAAACCATTGAGCTTGCCTAGGTGGCCAATGCGTTTCATCAAGGTTAAGGTCTTTCATGATACGTTTAACCAGGCGGTGCTGGTCATCACTATCAATCACTTGGAACGATTGCGGAAGGCCCGCCTCTTGCCAGTGTCTGCGTAACAACCGATGAGCCATACTGTGAAAAGTACCCACCCATAGACGATGTATAGGCGCATTGAGCATGGCCTCGATACGCCCTGACATTTCTTTTGCGGCTTTATTTGTAAAAGTAACAGCGAGAATTTCATCAGGCAACACACCTTCTGATTGCACCAAATGCACAATGCGGTGTACCAAAACACGTGTTTTACCGCTACCTGCGCCAGCAAGCACCAATAAATGTGCAGCCTTTGAGGTCACGGCTTCCTGTTGAACGTTATTGAGAAAATCTGGGGCAGTGTTTATCATGCAGGGATTGTAACCCAATGCAGGTATTTCACAACAAGGAAAAGTCATTGAAGAGCAGTATACAAATAACCCTCACCCTGCTAGCTCTGTTATTCGTCTCTGCAGAAATTCTTGCTCAAGCCTATACTGCAGATTCAGATGAAATAACCCTCGTAGAACAAGTCTGCCCTCCTGTTACATCACTTACACAAGATCCCGTTAAAAAAATTTGGACTGGCCCTGGCAATTGGCACAGTCTCAACCCTTCCTTCTCTCGGACATTGGATCGATTTGTTGGGGCTCAGTGGGTGGGCGTTGGTGTCGGACATATCGTGTGCAGTTACACCAATCACACTCAAGTCAGCTTTGTGGTTCATCTACAACGCAATAACCTTGTTTCTTCTCCCGTGGGGGGATTATGGAGTAAAGATAAGGGCGGTCACAAAGATTGTTTTTCCTCTGATACTCAACAATGTAGCTATTCTGTTATTAATATTATTAAACCCAAAAATGTTCATGAAGAAATTGATTTCTATAATAAATCCACGCCGCATACACGATGATCCCTACTCAATGAATATACCTACCTAACTTCGAAATACTGGTTTTTAGCATTTCGGAGCCAACTTTCACCATCGCATTGGGTCCTCAAGGGAGAGAAAGCGCGGCTCTCCTTGGTGGACTAGTAGGCCATACCGCCCACATCAGAAAGCAAATATATGAAACAAAAAGCCAGTACCTTCAATGATAAACACCATATACGCATTGCCACACGGAAAAGTCCGCTCGCACTTTGGCAAGCATATTACGTGAGAGACCTGCTAATCAGATTTCACCCGGCGCTCACCATAGATATTATTCCGTTCGTCACCGAAGGCGACCGAAGGTTAGACACCTCACTCAGCACAATCGGCGGCAAAGGATTATTTGTTAAAGAGCTAGAAAAGGCACTCTTGCAAAATGAAGCAGATATTGCTGTGCACTCTATCAAAGATATGCCCTTTCTTCTGGAAGATTCCTTAGTACTAGGCGCAGTTTGTAAACGAGAAGATCCTCGTGATACATTGATCTCCAACACATATACCAGCCTAGACACAATACCTCCCAACGCTATCGTAGGTACCTCGAGCCTCAGGCGGGCCTGCCTCCTAAGACATGCTCGACCCGATATCATCATCCGCTCTATACGCGGCAATGTTGGCACACGCATTCAAAAATTAGACGATAATGAATATGACGCCATTATCCTCGCAGCTGCCGGCCTAAAACGGCTACATCTTGAAAAAAGAATCACTGAATTTTTAGAAGTGGATGCTTGGACGCCTGCGCCAGGACAAGGCGCTATTGGCATAGAGTGTAGAAAAAATGATGAGGTGGTTCTACGATATTTAACTGCCTTAGAACATCCAGAAACACGCATTTGCATCACAGCGGAGCGTGCTGTCAACGAAACCTTAGAAGGTAGCTGTCAACTTCCCATCGCAGCACATGCCATCTGTAAGGGAAATACCCTATTGATGCGGGGGTTGGTCGGACATCCGGAGAAAGATCTGCTGATTAGCGCAGATGTGGAGGGAGAAATTGAGCAAGCGCGCGCATTGGGAATACAATTAGCGCAGAAATTGCTTGGTCTTGGGGCTGAAGAGTATTTGGCTATTTAGCCTACTACATCTTAAAACTACAACTACCGTCGCAAGTAAAAGATCAGCCCCTAGATAGAAGTGATCGTTCCTATGCAGAAACGTAAGAACGAGAAGACAAGCGGATTTGAGTGTTCTGCGTGCTGGCCTTCCCTGCCTACTTAAACTGCCTCAAAAAGCGCAAATCACTCTCAAAAAACTTTCGCAAATCATCAATACCGTATCGCAACATCGCTAGCCTATCCATACCAATCCCAAACGCAAAGCCCGTATAACGCTCTGAATCTATCCCACACATCTCCAAAACATTAGGATGAACCATGCCACACCCTAACACCTCCAGCCAGCCTGTCTGGCTACACACGCGGCAACCCTTTGCATTACACATAACGCAACTGATATCAGCTTCGGCTGAAGGCTCCGTAAAAGGAAAATAAGAAGGCCGAAAACGAAACTTTAATTCGCGCTCAAATAATTTCTCAAGAAAATCCTGCAAGTGCCCCTTCAAGTCCGCGAAGGTACAACTTTCATCTACAACTAAACCCTCGAGCTGATGAAACATAGGTGTATGCGTTTGGTCAGAATCGCACCGATACACTCTACCGGGTGTGATAATTCTTAAAGGTGGTGGCAAGGATTTCATCACACGAATTTGCACAGGAGAAGTGTGGGTCCTCAACAACGAGCCATCCTCAAAATAAAAAGTATCATGCATAGCACGCGCAGGATGATAAGGAGGAAAATTCAGCGCTTCAAAATTGTAATAATCACTTTCAATTTCAGGTCCTTCCACGACAGAAAAACCTTCAGATATAAACAATGCCTCTATGCGTTCGCGTATACGCGTAACAGGATGCAGGCTTCCATTCGTCACAGCTGCACGGCCTGGTAAAGTAATATCTACAGCCTCATGCTTAAGCTTGGTTTCAAGCAACACTTTCTGCAGAATGTCTTCTCTATCCTGAAAGCTATTAACCAATTGCTGCTTGGCGATATTTACAACCTTCCCAATATCCGCACGCTCTTCCGCAGGAAGCCTCCCCACATTTTTCAGCAGATCTGTTAAGCGTCCCTTTTTTCCTAAATATTGCGTCCGTGTGTGTTCTAACGCCATAAGATTTTCTGCCCCATTTAAGGCCTGTTCAGCTTCTTTTACTAAGTTATCAATTTGACTTTGCATTCTGTATGCCCGCTATAACCGAATTTTATTTTTAATTTTTACCATATGAGGAAGTGGAATTCGCCATCATAATCAAAGTATTCTTATCCGCCAGTTTTTCGTCCCAACTGAGGATATACAACACATCGCCCTCATACCATTGCAGCGTAGGAGGAAAATAACTTCCCATTGCATGCCCAGGCGTATAATAACCCTCAACATTATTGGCTAATTTCACTGGCACAGTGATAACCTTCCCATCCATATCTTGCGCCATTTCCAACTTAGCGCCTTTTTCAGCTGATAAATACCCAACCATGCAAAAACGTGCTCCGTTACAATCTGGAGTATAACCAACATTAATAATATATCCCCTATTCTCTCCATGAATAAGTGCCTCACTACTAAGATAATATTTTTTATGCTCTGTATCACGTGGGAGTAATCGGGGGAAAACAATAGGTGCAACACCTTCATTAGGCATTTGACGAATAAATGTATCTACTCCATCAATTGATATATCGGCTGAAACCAACGCATTAGAGTCGTCCGTTTTTCCACAACCAATCATTACAGTAAATGCCAGGACAATAAAAAATCTCAATACATAAAATATATTATTTTGCATAATTGCCTCCTTTTTTCACCCTCTAGGTAAAACAGAATCCAACGATAATAAAGTCACCCGCTGGAATACCCCTGCTTCTGAAAAATCATAAGCCACATTAGCATAACCGGCTAAATCACACGTAGCACAACCATTTAGTAGCGCGAAACGGAACGTTAACCGTAAACCACCCGTTGGCGACGTTCCTGCAACTGGTAGCTGATTCACCACCGACCATATTTGCACTCTAGGAAAACGCGCGGCAATTTCAGGATAATTTGGGTCCTTAGTAATATCTAGTGTCTTAACTTCAGACCCAGCCGTGACATTAAAAAAATTGCCACTTGGACCAATCAAATAATAATCCCCAGGATAGGCCTCCCCCATACGAGTCACATGCACAAGCGTCATCTGACCTTCTTTATAATACTGCAATAAATCCACTTGATCTCTGAGACCATAGGAAACCATGCTGGCAAATTTGGTAAATTGATCACACGCAGATTGCTGCTTTAACCGACCCAAACATGCATCAAAATCTTTATCAGCTTTAGCACGCAAGCAAACACCCGTTGCCATTTTGGCGCACATAATAAATGCCTGACTATCTATTCCGCCCGCAAATTCACTAGTGTTATTGCTTGGACCACTCACTGGTGAGGCCGTCAGCGGCACTGCGGCTCTCGTATCCGTCGCATTTATTTCCTTTTGTGTGAGCGGATTTGCTTCAAGCTGAGCAGTAGATTGCGGAGGTGGTGAATTTGGCGCATGCGCAGAAACAATGGCATCTTTTTCATGTGCAGTTACAGCAATCACTGGCTCTGCAAGTGCTACTTCTGTTTGAATGGTATTCGTGTGTCCAGAAGGTTCAGGAATATTATTCGCTTGCGCATCGGCTCTTTGGTCAGACACAACAAACTGTTGCAACGGTATGTTATCATCCACCATGGAAGTCTGTGCAACAGCAGCCGTATACAAAGCGCAGGATAAACTGATGAAGATAAGCACGCGCCGCAACCATTTGCGCTGGCTGCTGTAACATGCTATTCGACAACTTTGCCTCATAGCAGACATACCGAAACTCCCTATCTCAAATGTAAACCAGCCCCCATATCTCCTCCTGCTTCTAGGAAGTGGCGCTCTCGCAAAAGGGGAATTGCAGATACAAAAAAACCAGCAGCTCTTTCAAAAGAACTGCCGGCTTGAGAAAAACATTGATACCTCTGCTACCTTCAAGCAGCCAATGAAATCTTCGCTTGCTCAGCAATGGCCGCGAATGCAGGCTTATCTGAGATCGCCAAATCTGACAACACTTTACGATCCACCTCAATACCCGCTTTCTTCAAACCCGCCATAAAGACACTATAGGATAACCCAAGTTCACGCGCAGCAGCGTTGATTCTAACGATCCACAGTGCACGAAACTGACGCTTACGTTGGCGTCTGTCACGATAGGCATATTGGCCTGCTTTGATGACAGCCTGCTTGGCAACACGAAATACCCTACTACGGGCACCATAATATCCACGCGCTTTCTTCAATATCTTCTTGTGACGAGCTCGCGCCTGCACGCCTCTTTTAACTCTAGCCATAACTCTTCTCCATCTAAATCTGGTAGCTATCTACCTCAACAAACGTTCGATAAACAAATGACTGGCGAGTCTGTCCTAAATAAGCAATAAAATCAAGCTAGGATATAGCAGTGATGGCTTGTGAAGGAAAGGACAAGCTAGGCATTCTACAACGTAACAGGTCAGTCCCTAGGTAGAATCAGGCATCTTTTGCCAATCTTGGCGGGAGGTGATCTATTACTTCTACAACAGCCTCCTATTTATCCCCTAACAACCGATTAAGAGACATCAGATCGCTCTCGGCAACCATTGTCATACCGCGCAAATGACGCTTACGCTTCATCTTCTTCTTAGTTAAGATGTGGTTTCGATATGCGGCTCTATGCTTCAAGCCACCGGTACCCGTACGCTTAAAGCGTTTGGCTGCACCACGATTAGTTTTTTGTTTAGGCATCTGCTACTCCAGTTTTTCTTTCAGAATTAGACTTTTTTGGTCCCACGATCATCACCATTTGACGACCCTCCATCTTGGAACGCTGCTCAACGACAGCAATATCTTCAAGATCTTTTTGAATACGTTCTAGCATCTCAGCGCCAAGATTCTGGAAAGAAATCTCGCGACCACGAAAACGCACCGTAAATTTTACTTTATCCCCTTCTTTGAGAAACTCCACAGCTTTACGCATTTTTACCTGGTAGTCCCCAATATCTGTACCCGGACGCATTTTCAACTCTTTAAGCTGAACCTGTTTGAGCTTCCTCTTGTGCCGCATTTGTTTTTTGCTTTGCTCAAACCTGTATTTGCCAAAATCCATGATCCGACATACAGGAGGGTCACCATTCGGTGAAATCTCCACTAAATCAAGATTTTCGGCCTGAGCCTGATTTAATGCATCTCTTAATTGGGTTACCCCAATTTTTTCACCTGTTGCGCCAATTAGAAACACTTCAGTAGCGGTAATATCTCGATTTACACGCGTTTTTTTCGCACTAATATCCTCTTCCTCCTAGTTACCTTTTTCATCCCATCACATAGGAAACATGGCTCATTTCCCTTAGCATTACGCTCAGAGAAGACGGAAGCCATAAACTGTTTATCCTACAGATGGACAGGATCTTTCGATTCAACCTCTGATGCGACTACAACCCGAGCTTTAATCTCTTGCTTTACCTTTTGAATAAAGTCAGAAACGGCAAAAACGCCCAAATCCATGCCTGACCGAGTTCTGACGGCAACCGTATTGGAAGCCATCTCTTTATCACCAACGATCACTAAATAAGGCACGTTCTTAAGCGTGTGCTCGCGGATTTTAAAACCGATCTTTTCATTTCTCAAGTCCGCCGTCACTCTCAAACCACTATTCTTTAACATTTCAACCATATTTGATACAAATTCTTTCTGCGAATCTGTAATATTTAACACGACTATTTGAACAGGTGCTAGCCATAATGGCAAACGTCCTGCATATTCTTCCAATAGAATACCAAGAAAACGCTCCATTGAGCCCAAAATGGCCCTATGCAACATGACGGGTGCTTTTTTACTACCATCTTCTGCGATGTAATGCGCGCCCAAACGCTCTGGCATAGAAAAATCAATCTGGAGCGTACCTACCTGCCAAACACGCCCCAAACAATCTTTAAGCGAGAATTCTATCTTAGGCCCATAAAAAGCGCCTTCACCTGGTTGTAGACCTCATCCGACCCAATTCTTTTTTCTGGACGCGTGGACAGCATTACCTGCATATCGTGAAAACCAAAATCTGCATACATTTCAGAGACTTGTTGAATAAAATGCGCTGACTCATCCGCAATTTGTGCCTCTGTGCAAAAAATATGGCCATCGTCCTGAACAAAACTTCGCACACGCATGAGGCCGTGCAGACTACCCGAGGGCTCATTGCGATGACAAGTCCCAAATTCTGCCAAACGCAGAGGTAAATCGCGATAACTACGTAACCCTTGTTTGAACACTTGAACGTGACAAGGACAATTCATCGGCTTCACAGCATAGCGATGAGCTTCCGATTCACAGTAGAACATTTCATCGCCAAACTTGTCTAAATGCCCAGACTTCTGCCACAGGCTACAGTCTAATAATTGTGGCGTGCGTATTTCCTGATAACCATTCTTTTTATATTTTTCACGCACATGTTGTTCTACAACTTGATAAATTGCCCATCCGTCTGGATGCCAAAACACCATACCTGGTGCTTCTTCTTGCAGATGGAATAAGTCCATCTTCTTCGCAAGCTTACGATGATCACGCTTCTCAGCTTCTTCAATCCTATGCAAATATTCTTTCAGTGACTGCTTATCTGGCCAAGCCGTTCCATAAATGCGTTGTAGCATTTCATTTTTGGCATCACCTCGCCAATAGGCACCAGAAATTTTAGTCAGTTTAAATGCTTTCAACATACCTGTACGAGGGACATGTGGTCCTCGACAAAGGTCAATAAAATCCCCTTGTTCATATAAGCTAAGCGTTTCATTCTCAGGAATATCTTCTATGATCTTCGCCTTATACTCCTCTCCCATATCTCGAAAGAATTTAATAGCTTCAGCTCGCCCCATCACTTTACGTGTAACAGTGTCATTTTTTTCTGCTAATACTTCCATCCTACGCTCAATGGCAGATAAATCTTCTACAGAAAAAGGTGTGGACCGTGCGAAATCATAGTAAAAACCATCTTCAATCACGGGGCCAATAGTGACTTGTGTTTCAGGAAAGAGTTGCTTAACGGCATGAGCTAATAGATGTGCCGTTGAATGGCGAATGATTTCTAAGCCTTCAGCATCTTTGCTGGTAATAATGGAAAGCACAACATCATGTTCAATCAGATGAAATGTATCTACCAACACACCATCAACTTTACCTGCGATTGCAGCCTTAGCAAGGCCCGCGCCTATGCTAGCAGCAACTTGTGCAACAGTGACTGGCTCTGGGAAATGCTTCTCTTGTCCATCGGGCAGAGTGATGATTGGCATTGCTGCGGATTCCTAGGATTTGGCGAAAGTTGGGGATTCTACAGAAGGGTACAACATAGATGCAATGATGGATTTTTGCATCTCACGTCTTCAAAGAAAAAAGTTGCTGACAGCTACTACTATAAGCTAGTAACAATCTACCGTACGCACGCAAAATTCTGATGTGATTCTAAACTAAATGTTTTCCGGCAAAGCATCTTACATTACTCACACTTTTAACATTTTAATTAAAATTTTGATGTACCTGTAAGGGAACCGTAAGATATTTTTAT
>JAQSWO010000151.1 GCA_029266595.1 Gammaproteobacteria bacterium | reverse complement strand
TGTGCCTCGACCTGAGATAGAAAATACGTCTTCAATCGGTAATAAGAAAGGCTTGTCTATCTGTCTTTCTGGCTGCGGGAAATAATCATCCATCGCTTGCACGAGCTTATAAATAGAAGGCACCCCTATGTCGCTTTGGTCTCCTTCTAATGCTTTTAATGCAGAACCCACGACAATCGGTGTCTTATCGCCTGGAAAGTTATAACTCGTTAATAAATCTCTGACTTCCATCTCAACCAGTTCTAATAATTCTTTGTCATCCACCATGTCCGCTTTATTCAAATACACCACGATATAAGGCACACCCACTTGTCGCGCTAATAAAATATGTTCGCGTGTTTGCGGCATCGGGCCGTCTGCTGCCGAGCACACTAAAATCGCACCGTCCATCTGCGCTGCACCTGTAATCATGTTCTTCACATAATCCGCGTGTCCTGGGCAATCCACATGCGCATAATGTCTTTTGTCCGATTGATATTCCACGTGCGCTGTCGCAATCGTAATCCCACGCGCTTTTTCTTCCGGTGCTTTATCAATTTGGTCGTACGCTAACGCTTCGCCGCCAAATTTATCTGACATGCACTTCGTCAACGCCGCTGTTAATGTCGTTTTGCCGTGATCTACGTGTCCTATGGTCCCCACATTTAAGTGCGGCTTTGTTCGCTGAAATGCCACTTTTGCCATGATGTTTTAATCTCCTAATACAAAAACCCACTCACAGAAGCTTACTGATTTAACCTATAACCATGCAACTGGAGCCCATAACCGGATTTGAACCGGTGACCTCTTCCTTACCAAGGAAGTGCTCTACCGACTGAGCTATATGGGCCATGGAGCGGGTGATGGGAATCGAACCCACGCTATCAGCTTGGAAGGCTGAAGTTCTACCATTGAACTACACCCGCACTTTCCCGTATTTTTTTATACCCACCTTTTCAATATAACCTGACTAGCTCAGTCCTAATCTCCGAAAATGGAGGGGGTAGGATTCGAACCTACGAAGGCAGAGCCGTCAGATTTACAGTCTGATCCCTTTGGCCGCTCGGGAACCCCTCCTAAAACCGAGCCATGGATTTTGCTTGACTCAACAACGTATGTCAACACAATGCTGATATTTTTTTATTAAAATTATCAGGTTTCTCTCAGGCTAAGCAACACCAGCATTTGCCCGAATAGTTTGCTGAGGCATCCCAACACGATCTGCTTTGACTTGTGCTTCTACTGCTCCGTGATTAGGGAGAAGACTAAAAGCAAGTTTTGAGCCGGATGTTAAAGCGGTTGCAACTCTCGCACTCAAAGAAGGCAATGCAGGCGGACCATACGGCGCGAACAGTGCCGCCTGTCCAATACTATTTGGAACAAGCGCCGCATTATTCATAAAACGCTTTTGTATATAAGTTTGACTCTTAAGCACCTTTTTTATGGGCTCTGGCAGTGCTTGTGCTTCTGTATTCGCTTCTTCAGCTACAACCAACTCAGGCGAAAAGGTAGGAGAGATCCGGAACCAAGACGATAGCCATCCAACAAAACTTTCAAACCCTCCACAAGCCCAGTTCAATGCCCGACCCGTTGAAACAGGCGCAAGCTCTTGGCTATGGTTAACTCTTAATAATGACCCAACACAACGTCCTGATGTTTCAAGCATCAGAAAAGGAATAGACGCTATCCCCAAGCCAAATTCAACAACAGCTGCAATAAACCCACCTGGTGTGAACCTATCGAGACTTGCCTGGTTTTTAGAAACACCAAACGTACTCATGACAAGGGCGTTCCCCCACGTCAGAATGAGAGTAATAACAGCCCCTATATTGGCAGCAAGACGCGGGATCATTCCAATCCAACCCCCTATCTTTTCCTTAAACACACCAAAACTAATAAACGTAATAAGGAACGTTGTACTCAAACCCAGGACTAACTTAATGAATTTAACACCATTACTTGCCCAATGTTTAAATGTTTCCCTCCAACTTGCTTCTTTTGATATATGAGAATCCCACCAAAATTCTTTTTTGAGATAAGCACCCGCACTTTCCCACTTTTTATGTGTAATAAAGTTTTTCACTTGGACAAAAAAGATGATGCTTAAGCCTACACAAGTCGCAAGCGCAACAGCACCTGTCAAACAAACCGCTAGGGCTGGTGCGACTGATCCTCCAAATGCAACGGGTAAAACATATGCAAAAAATTTAGTCGCTAAGGGCCAAAGACATTTTCCTGACAAAGCTGCATAAGCAGCACCCGAAGAGAATGAAAAGAAAACACCTACCACCCATACGCCTATCTTAGCAGCCAAGCTGAGAGGCTTCCCATCTTTGTCAAGAAAAGTTCGACCTTCCCATATTCCCTTGAGAGTGTCATACGTATCTCTTAAAACTAATGAGTAATTCGCATATAAAGCAGAGCAGAATACCAGCGCTGGAATTATTATTAACACCGCACCTGTCAGGGATAAACCAGCAATACCGACAGCCGCTACAACTGATTCACCAAAGGCTAGCAATACCGAAATAGTCAAGGCCCAATTAAAAATACGCTCTTTCTTATTTCTGCGTTCTTGCTTATCTTCAGAAACAGCTGGTATCTCTTCTCCAAAATCAACCACTCTATAACTTGGTCTCCACGGATTGTTCAGCAATACCTCGGGGTCTTGGGGTTTTAACCCTGCCCGGTGCGTTCCGATTTTTTGTGCTACTCGATTAATATCTTTTTTAAAATCACGAAATTGCTTGTCTAATTCATCCTTATGCTTGCCAAGTTGCGTTGCGTAGTATTGCGCATCATAAGTTAGCTTACCGACATTCACTTCTATTGCATCTAATCGATTTTTATACATTTGTCTCGTTGATACTTTAGAGGCTAGGTCGTTCCCAAATTTGTTTTCAAGCTGTGTAATATTTGCGTTCGGTTCTTCGCACTGTTCTTTGAATGCTTTTTTAGCAGCGGTGAAGTCTTCACCTTCCAATACTAAGTGAATATAATTTCTAAGGGTATTTTTGTCATCTCTTGAAATTACTTTGTTGGTACTAAACTGGCTAAAAAGGTGATCAATAATCTGCTCTACGTTTCTCAACAATGTCCCATAGTGTTCTTTAGCAACTTCTTGATATATTGTATGTAGTTGCTTAACAAATACCTGTTCAGTTTCTGGGTTAGCCTGTGGATCTATTCTCAGTCCATCAAGTTTTTCAGGCGCAATCTGTGCAATACGTTCGACTAGCGCTATCGCCAGCTTTAGCGTTCACGGCGTTTCCTTTCTGCTCCTCCTTGGAGTCATCGTTGAACTTGTGTTCTTGAATACCATTTAATCCCTGAAAATAAGTGATAATATCATGCAGGCAAGAGGCGTTTGTCTGAGGAGGCGCAGCTTTTATTTCAATTTCCTCGCTGTTATTGTCTGCCTCAGCAGCAGGGCTAAAACCGAGCACATTACTAAACCAACTAAATACAGACATATATTTTCCTCCCTACGCTAACTCTTAATATAATAATAGGTTCGAATAGTTAAACAGGATTTAACTTGCATTTCCTACATGGCTTTTATATTGAGATTAAAACCATGACATCCCAATGGGATTCATTAAAACCTTTGGAGGGGAGTATAAAGGACTTGCCTCTGGAAATAAAGGCTCAATTTTTTTAATTTGATGATTAATTAAAACCATTGGCATTTTGCGTCACATCAAATGGCAACCAAAGACTATAGGTTGTAACTGAAATTTGCGATTGCCCTGTTGTATCAGCAAGTTGGATCTATATAGATGAAAAATATCTATTTTCTCCGGTACTAAATTTTACGGGCAATTACTGCCCGTTCATCATTGGGGGTGGCTGTTGCTGATGGAGCATCCTCTGTTTAGCGATTGCTTTTTCTGCTATCAGTAAACGTGTTGGCTTACCTTCTAATTTTTTTAATAACGCATCCAGTAACTCTTGTTCACAAGGAGACAATGCATCATCATTGCTCTCCAAATGATTTACGGGTGGCAATGAATCAGGATTTTTCTTAGAGGGAAATAACAACGGACTATTATTATTCGGTCTTCTACTCGGTAATTTCGGTGATACAGGTGGCGTTTGTTTTTTAGAAAAAGAAATTATTGTTCCTAAACCTCCCTCTGACTTTCTCTTGCGATGAGATGGCACTCCATGAACGCCTTCTTTTAAAGGCGAACTCGGTATTAAATCTGATATATGAGGCACTTCATTTTCAGGCACTGTTCCAATCACAATTAAAGCATCCCTAGAAGCTAACCACCGATAGAATGAATTATCAGATGGATTATTTGGCGAAGGCATCTGGTTAAAGGCAATCCCCGATTCTGTTGATTTTTTTTCTTCTTTTCTACCGTCCATAAAATCTCCTAGTATAATAGAGGTTAATTCCGCGCAGTAACACGAGGAATGAATTTGAAACTGTTTAACAAAAATTTTCCCGTCATCATTATATTTTTAAAAAAATAATCGCAGTAAAAGCAAAAGCCCTGTAAATTTTTACTCAAATTTTGCTTATGCTACCAAAAAAAAATTGAAATAAATGTAAGATTATTGCGTAATAATAAAAATAATCTTCTTCCCTACAACGAAGCTTCATCCCGTGGCTCCGTAAAATCCATCACTCTTGCATGAGTGATTCGGATAAGATCCCTTGTATTAATCCGGAGGGTGGTTTTAGAAATCCCACTACCGCCATAACAATTTTTATTT
>JAQSWO010000150.1 GCA_029266595.1 Gammaproteobacteria bacterium | reverse complement strand
CACCATTCAGATAAGTTAGTATGGTCAGGGGGATGATAGGATGAGATGAACATACGAGACATACCTATATCTTTGTGGGAGGCTTACTCTCTAAAAAGCAGCGTGACATAACACTATGAAGAAATTCATCCTTGCCTTTATTCAAAACAATACAGGCGGCGAAGATAGATAATCTTTCAATCCCATCAACAATTCTTTTTGCTGAATATTTATATTTTCTTGGCATAACATTTCTTCAATTTTCTGTAGCGCAACAGGAGCTGTTAATTGCCGCCCATTTTTATAATCGACTGGCGCTTGCTCAGCCGATTGGTGATAAATATCACTGACCCGTTTTGAGAAAACTTTTTTTCCCTTCTCATCCAGATAATCTGGATAATTTCTGCCTATCACACGAACAGCCATTTCACGCAAATTTTTATTTTTAAATGTACGGGCAATAGACATTTTTTCACTGGGCGTTACTTGATGAAAACGTGCAGACAATTGCTGCTCTGCTGATGTTAAAAATCCGCTTTGGTAGAGAGATGCATCAACATCAATATTTGGCACATCAGGATATTTATACTCGCGATGATATTCCTTAATCTCATTAAAAATACTGGGGTTTGCTTTTAACCAAGCGATATTTTCTTCGCATTGTTTTAGGCGTTCTTCATTGAGATGCCGAATATGTCGTCCTGAAAATGGCAATAAAAATCCCAAATCTCCTGCTTTTTTTTTCGCAACCCATGTCGTCTCGGTCACACTATCAAGTGTAGTTTGTGCAAGTTCAGGTTTATCTAAACGCAACCAAAGCGATTGATTTTTATAATGGTTGTGCTGGCCTAATGAAAGCGCAGGATATTGATAAAAATCTGTACTTCCCACTCCTCCTACAAATAACCCTATTTGGTGAAAGTCTCTACCGGATTGCAGCACTTTCGCCAAAGTCTTCATACGCGTAACATCTTCAGTTTTATCAAAATAAGCCATGACGTAATTCCACATTTTTCTATCTTTAAAAAGTAGCTTTGCTAAGGCGACGGTTGCTTCAACATCCACGATCGCTGTGTGCGCATGACCAACAGCAAGATGATTGAGTTTATTTAATTCCTCTAATTTTAAACTTACTTTTCCCTCAACCTCTGGCCATTGAATCATGTCATTTTTGTAGAGGTAATAAAGCATAGCGACCGGATATACATCCATCCGCCCACAGTCATTTGCCCACTGGTGGTTATAAGGTGGCAATAAATTTTTATGAAAAGAGAATCGCAAAAATTCGTCATCAAATTTTAATGTGTTATAACCACAGCTAATGGTGCCCGGCGTATTTAATAACGCATGAATTTTTTCCATGGCAATTAATTCAGGCTCGCCTTGCTGCATTTCTATCACTGATATTTGATGAACTACTATAGCTTCTGGATTGGGGATAACATCGGGATTCAGCTTGATCATAATTTCGTGACGCTCAAGTATAGCTTCTGGATTGGGGATAACATCGGGATTCAGCTTGATCATAATTTCGTGACGCTCAAGCTCATTTAGCTCAAGGTCTGTGCGGATGGCTGCAAACTGCAATACCTGGTCGAAGCACTTGTTAGTGCCAGTGGTTTCTAAGTCGTAGAAGAGGTAGGTTTTTTGCGGCATGATTTTTCCTTTCCATGTCATCCTAAGATTGGCGCCAAAAAAGAAAGATGCTCGACTACGTTTAGGATAGCGATGATTGAGGAATCAATCCTAACGCATTATACATTCGCTTAACTACCGTATCTGCCTGCTCGCTCGCTTTCTGCGCACCTTGCTGGAGTAAACGTGTCAAATAACCCGCATCTTCTCGTATCTCATGATAACGCTGTTGAATAGGCACTAGATGCTCAATCACCGCTTCTCCTACTGCCGTTTTAAATCTTCCATAACCACCCGTTCTATACTCTTCTTCTAAGGCAGAAATAGACGAATTCGTCATAATAGACAGGAGGGTGAGTAAATTAGAAATACCTGGCTTTTCGACCGCATCGTAGTAAACCTCACTACCTGAATCCGTTACCGCGCGTTTGAACTTTTTAAGGATCACATCTGACGTATCTAATAGTGCAATATAGCTCTGCTCATTGGCATCGGATTTAGACATTTTTTTGGTAGGTTCTTGCAGGCTCATAATCCGTGCACCACTGGGTGGGATATAAGGCTCGGGGATGACGAAGATATCGCCATGATAATGATTCACTCGCGTAGCCAAATCGCGGGTAAGCTCTAGATGTTGCCTTTGATCTTCACCCACAGGCACAAGATGGGCATCGTATAGCAGGATATCGGCGGCCATCAACACGGGATAGTTGAATAAACCGGCATTAATGTTGGCAGCATGGCGTTGAGATTTATCTTTAAATTGCGTCATGCGATTGAGTTCACCCAATTGCGTAAAACAACATAGCGCCCAGGCAAGTTGAGTATGCGCGGGCACATGTGATTGTGCGAAAAGAACGTTTTTCTCAGGGTCAATTCCACAAGCAACATACAGCGCCAGAAAATCATAGCAGCGCTCACGCAATGCTTTGGGATCTTGTGTGACGGTCAGGGTGTGTAGGTCTGCCAACATAAAATAGCAGTTATATTCGTCCTGCATCCTGACCCAGTGGGAAAGGGCACCAATATAGTTACCCAAAATCAAGTGACCTGATGTTTGAATACCACTGAGGATGTTTTTTGGAGGAGATGTCATTTATTAATTCCAACAATCGGCTTCATAACGCACAGCAGGCATTTGCATCAACAACTCTGGCAAAGCTGTCTGCACTGTCTCCCACACCACATCAAGGTTAATGTCGAAGTAGCCATGCGCAATGCGATTACGCATACCACCCATGCTACGCCAAGGCACCTCAGAGTGCGCTTGTGCAAACTCAGTTAAGTATCCATTACTTTTGTCGCCGTCTCACCAATGATGATCAGACTCATAATGACAGCCTGTTGGGTGCGCTTGCCGCTAAGAAAATCGGCTTTGTCCAAGCCATCCAGGAAACCACATGCATCTGTTGCAGCTTGCTGCATGTGGTCTAGGTAGTAAAGAAGGCGGTTTTCATTCTTACTCATACAGGCTGAGCCTCTGCAAGCACCTTAGCCCGAAACTTCGGCGGAAGGTCAGCTGGAGTTAACAGATCAACATGGATACCAAGCAAGGATTCCAGTTCAAATTGCAGGCCGCCCAAATCGAACAGCGTTGCACCAGGCAATGCATCGACTAGCAAATCAAGGTCACTGCCATCCCGATCAGTACCGTGAAGTACCGAACCAAAAATACGTGGATTCGTCGCACGAAATCGACCAGCCATCTCGCGAACAATACTTCGGTTGAGATCGAGAACAATTGAAGGTCGCATAGCCACCTCTGGTTTGGGTCTAGGGCTGCTGAGTATAGTCACCACACAAAATGACAGCAAGATCTTTAAAAATTAGATGCTAGGGCCTTTGTCGAGAAGATGGCTAGGGAGCACTAGGGCTGCTTGCTTCTCTTGCAAAGTTTGCAGAAGTAAACCTCTCATCCACAACATTAACATCAACACTGGCAAATCGGCGATGAAACATAGACCCAATCCCTGGTTGCATCTGTTTCTCCGGTTCGCTCTGATCGCTTCCCGATGGCTCCTCTGCTTTTTCGTCATCCCAGTCTAAACCTCCAGGTCCAGCCTCCGTTGGTGCCCCGCTCACAGTACCAACTGTTTCTACCGCTGACTCTAGCAGTTGTTCTCCATAGTCGAATTTAATTTCTGCAGAAAGATATGAAGCTGTCAGGTCACCCACAAAACTTGGCAAGCCTAATACTGTCGTTAGAACATCTCTGCCATAATGCGCCACATTAACGCCTCTATTGCGCGCCAATATTTCTCCCACTCTTTCACGAAAACCCGCAATATATTCATATTTCGAATTCGGATTAAAATCAAAGCTAGTGACATTATCTTTTTCTAGCCCCGACATTATCCATGCATAAAATTTATTGCGCACTAATATCTCTCGCACTTTATTATAGTCAGAGCTAGATTCAACTAACCCATTCCATTTGATGCTAGTGATAGTAAAATTTTCACTTAGTGCGTTTACTAGCATGGTAGCTTCACTAGGAGTTAGTTTGTGATGATAACTCTCTAGGTCAAGCTCACATAAAGTCTTATTAGTCCTAAATGCAGTTGCTAGTGCGATAATGCCATCGCCTTTAATGCCACTAACGCTCTGAAGGCTAAATTTGGTAAGTGAGGTATTAACACACAATGCACTCGCTATTGCTGTAATACCATCAATTTTAAGCGGGTTGCGACTAAGAGCGAGGGACTGAACACAATTATTGCCTAGCATCTGTGCTAATAACTTAGCACCTGTAGGACCGATATTCTGACCACAGAGATTAAGCGTGGTAAGAAAATTGATGCCATTCAATGCTTCCAGCATCTTCTCACCAGCTTCTTCTAGAAAAAAGCTGGTGATACGCGAATTCTTTAATATTTCTTTGAGCGTCTTGACTGCTTCGGGCGAGTAAAGGCCTCTAACACCAATTCCAGTAATCTGTGCATTATCTTGGAATGCTGCTGGTAATCGTTCACTGTTGCGCAGCGCTAATTCCGATCCTGCGATCCAAAAAAAATTATACTTATCTGGCCCGAAACCAAAATCCCGCACTTCAAAAACCAAATTATCTAATTTTTGCTGCTGATGAGTGTGATTTTGCTTATTCCATGCAAACCCTACTCTCTTAAAAAAAGAAGGCTTAGGCTTATTCTCTTCTCGAAGCGACAATAATGCTGCTGATTCCTTGGTATCTGATTCAAAATCAG
>JAQSWO010000043.1 GCA_029266595.1 Gammaproteobacteria bacterium | reverse complement strand
ATTTTTGCGCTAGGTGACAAATATAGCAAAGCGATGAATGCCACTGTGACAGCAGAATCAGGCAAATCTATAGAGTTACATATGGGCTGTTATGGAATAGGAGTATCACGGATTGTCGCCGCTGCAATAGAACAACATAATGACGATCGAGGTATCATTTGGCCGGAGCCTATTGCTCCTTTCCAGGTTGTTCTTATCCCAGTGAATTATCAGCATGCCGAGACGCGTCAGGTCACAGATAAGCTATATGAACAGCTTAAGGCGCAAGGTGTTGAGGTTTTGTTAGACGACAGAAATGAGCGCCCGGGCGTTAGATTTGCTGATATGGATTTAATTGGGATTCCACATCGTGTTGTAATTGGTGAGAGAGGAATTGCCAATGGTGCGGTTGAGTATAAGCATAGAAGTCATGATGCGGCCGAAGATATTGGAATCAATGAAATCTTATCGAAATTAAGCCAAGGTTAGAAATTTTGGGCATTTCAGCAGCCATTCTTAGCTGTAGCAGTCTGTTTCACGCTATCTTGTTCTTTGCTTTCGCTAAAAACCATGTTTAAATACGCGGCCGCGCGTACCCTGGCCGGATGGACGGTCTTTGTTCGCATTTTCAACATCAAGGTGAACCACACACATGCCCCAAGTTTACATAAAAGAAACCGAGCCATTTGATGTCGCGCTTCGTCGCTTCAAACGCTCTTGCGAAAAAGCTGGTATATTAGCAAAGCTACGACAAGTAGAGTTTTATGAAAAACCTACTTCTGAACGTAAGCGCAAACGCGCTGCTGCTGTTAAGCGTTGGGAGAAGAAACTTCTGAAAGAAAAGGAAGCCATGCAAGCAGGCAGAGTGAGGCCCGTTCAGAAAAATGACAGACGTGGAAGAGGCTATGCTGGACGTAGCGATGCGTCGGATCGTAGAGCTTCTTAAAAAACTCATTTCACTACTAAGTGGTATATAACGAAAGGAGTGGACCTGCATGTCTAAGCCTGACGTAATAGTTCGCTCTCTACAAAATTAGTACAAAGCACCAGAGTCTAACCGTTGCGGGGGAGCGCAGCGACATGGCAATCTAGAAAAAAATCTAACGGCTCTTCGAGGATATATATTTCCTGGATTGCTTCGCAAAAGACGCTCGCAAAGACGAAGGACGGACTGCTTCACAGAAAGTGCTCGTAAACACGAGCTAAGGCGCTCAAAAAGGTAGGCTAAAGACTTTATAAACTGTCTTTGCGAGGAGCGTAGCGACGTGGCAATCTAGAAAAAAATCTAACGGCTCTTCGAGGATATATATTTCCTGGATTGCTTCGCAAAATCGCTCGCGACGACGAGTAAAGAGTTCGATTTAAAACATGGTTGGCCTAGCGCGGCATGCGCCTGCAGTTTGCTCCTTAATATAACTTTTTGATTATTTCTCTCTAGACTATTTCCCATGATGAAACAAAACATACAAAACGACATGAAAGTTGCCATGAAGGCCCAAGATGCTAAGCGACTTCTTGTGATTCGTACCCTGCTTGCCGCGATTAAACAGAAAGAGATTGATGAGCAAGTTGAATTGAGCGATGCACAAGTGCTGGCCGTTGTTGATAAAATGGTGAAGCAGCGACAAGATTCCATTAAGCAATTTGAACTTGCCAAGCGGCAAGACCTCATTAATGTTGAAGCCTTTGAGATTTCAATCTTACAAGCTTATCTCCCCCCGCCATTTAGCCAAGAAGAAATACAAGCTTTGGTAGAAACAGCCATGAAGACGGTGAATGCGACAGGCGTGCAAGATATTGGTAAGGTGATGGACCTGCTAAAACCACAGCTTCAAGGGCGTGCTGACATGAGTGTTGTAAGCAAATTGGTTAAAGAGAAGTTATTTTAATGACGATCGGGGTAGCCTGTTTCACTAAGGTGGGATAGGTATAGCAAATGAAAAAAAGTAAAAGTAATCCATGATAGGATCCATCCCCAAAGATTTTATCGCCGAACTCATTGCCCGCACAGACATTGTAGAAATTATCGATGCTCGCGTGACACTCAAAAAAAAAGGCACCAACTACAGCGCTTGTTGTCCCTTCCATAACGAAAAAACTCCCTCCTTTTCTGTCAGTCACAGCAAGCAGTTCTACCATTGTTTTGGATGTGGTGCGCACGGCAATGCTATTGGCTTTCTAATGGCCTATGACCGTCTTGAATTTCCAGAAGCGGTTACTGCTCTCGCTAATCACCTAGGGATACCTGTCCCCAGAGAGGCTGCTCAACAAAAGGTTCATGCATCGCACTATGAGTTACTCGCAAAAATTGCTTCCTATTACCAGTCTCAGCTCCAGCATTCGCAAACAGCGTTGGTCTATTTAATGAATCGCGGCTTGTCAGAGAAAATACTGAAAGATTTTGGTGTTGGATTTGCACCTCCTGGTTGGGATAACCTTGTGAAGCGGCTTGGGAATACACAGGCAGCACAAGCGAATTTAATAGATACGGGTATGCTCATCAAAAACGAACAGCATAAAATATATGATCGTTTTAGAGAGCGTATTATGATCCCGATTAGAGACAGCCAGGGTCGTATCATTGGGTTTGGTGGGAGAACGCTAGGCGATGATACACCCAAATATCTCAACTCGCCTGAAACACCACTCTTTCACAAAGGCAGAGAGCTCTATGGCTTTTACGAAGCACGGCAAGCCAACCGAACGCTTACCTATGCCTGCATAGTTGAAGGTTATATGGATGTGATCGCTTTACATCAATGTGGTATCACACAGGCAGTTGCCACCCTGGGGACAGCAGCAAGCACAGCACATTTTCAACGCTTATTTCGCCATACGGAAAAAATTGTGGTTTGCTTTGACGGCGACCGTGCAGGGAAAGATGCAGCATGGCGCGCGCTAGAAACCAGCCTGTCCACCATTCGAGATGGTTTGCAAGTTAATTTCATGTTTTTACCTGAAGGTGAGGATCCCGACAGCTTCATCCGTAAACAGGGACAGGAAGCCTTCCAACAATGCATAGAAAATGCCATTTCCCTGCCGGACTTTTTCTTTCAGACGTTAAGCCAACAAGTTAATCTAGATACGGTAGAAGGCAAAGCCAAACTCAACAAGTTGGGATATCCGCTGATTCAGAAAATCCGGCCTGGCATCTTTCAAACACTAATGATGAATAAGTTATCTGAGCTATTAGGCGTCGCACCCGAAAAAATCCGAAGCCTGCATGTCGGAACGGTACAACGTAGGCCTGCGGTACAGGCAAGAAGTTTGCTTAAGCAAATGCCGAATAAAACCAAATTGCTCTCTCCTATTCAGTTGGCAATTACGCTCTTATTACAGTATCCCAAGCTGGTGGAAGACCCGGCGGTTGTTCTACCAGATAGTATACGCATGTTCAAACAGCCCGGCGCAGTTACATTGGTACAGCTTTTTGATCTAGTGAAAAGTAGGCAAAACCTAACCACAGGTGCCATACTGGAAAACTGGCGCGGATCGAAAGTTGCTAACCGGCTTGCTGAACTTGCTGCTTGGGAACTTCTGATTCCTGAAAAAGGTCTAGTCGCAGAATTTTGCGATACGCTCGAAAAAATTTCACAGCTAGAAAGAGAGGATAAGATTCAAACTTTACTTAAAACAGCAAGACAACAGGAACTCACTGCCGAAGAAAAAAAGCAGCTTATGACACTGTTAAAAGAGCGGCATTAAGAATCGTGTGCTATCTTTAAAATTTAGAATGCGCTAATTAGTTTGAAAATAAATAATTTGGATTTGTTTTGGTGAATCTATAAATACTCTAATGGTCTTTTTGGATTTGGTGCTAGCACGATCTATCTAAAGACGTTAGAATCCAGGCCTTTCGTATATCCCCCAGAGGGAAAGATGCAGGTTCATAATGTCTATAAGGCCTGTTTATAATTCTACTATACTGGGTGTGTCACCGGTTTTCTGTGTGCGTTGCTCACTGTCATCCCGGAGCTTAATTTCATTTTAGCTTTTGATTTTTTGGTTCTTGATTGCTCACTCCCCACTAAGGGTTTTGCTTGGGTTCTGGATATTAACTCTCGCGGATCATTCTCGCGAAAGCAAGAACTCAATAAATTACTAGGGTAAGTGAGACTAAACTCTAGAATGACAAGTTAGCATCAAAAACCCAGGTGAAATATGTATGAGGGGCTATAGTGTTCGAAAGATAGACCCATTCTCCACCTCAGCCTAGCGAATTATAAATAGGCCCTAACATTTGGAAGCATATTTTTTGAAATGAACATTGAAAAAACTGAAAAAGCTGAAATAAAAGCGCTAATTATAAAAGGCAAAAGCCAAGGATATCTTACGACCGCCGATCTTAACGATGGTCTACCTCCAGAGCTGGTTGATCCTGAACGCATTGAAGATATTATTAGTGTCTTCAATGACATGGGCATTACTGTCTATGAAAACCAGCCCGACGCAGAAGCTCTTTTGATAGCTGCTCAAAGCAATGAAGAAGATGGGGACGATGAAGTTGCTGCTGAAGAGCTTGCAGCCGCCCTCGCACCCATCAGTGCGGAATTTGGACGAACCACAGACCCTGTTCGCATGTATATGCGTGAAATGGGTGCAGTAGAGCTTCTCACTCGTCAAGGTGAAATTGTCATCGCGCAAAAAATTGAAGATGGCATCAAGCTTGTTATGTGCGCGCTTGTTCAATATCCGAGTGCTATCAATGACATCATTGATGAATACAATAAGATCGTTGCTGATGAGAGGCGTTTAACAGATCTTATTTCTGGTTTCCTCGATATTGAAGATGAAAAAAGCTTGCATATTCAACACTCTTCTTCAGAAAAAATGGACGAAGAAATAAAAGAGGATGAGGAAATCGAAGTTGAAGTGGAAGGCGAAGGAGGAGGTGAGGATGGCGGAATTATCGACAGTGGCCCGGATCCTGAAGTTACTAGAGAGCGCTTTGAAGAGCTAGCGAGACTTCAACAAAATTATGCAGAGGCGAAAAAGAGCAAACAAGATGTTGCTAAGCACTTAAAGGCATTTCAAGAAGCTTTTTCTAAATTCAAACTTTCACCTAAACAATTCCACAAACAAATTCGAAATATCAGGTTAATGCTGAACCAAATACGTGCTCAGGAACGTATTATGCTTGACCTATTCACTAAGAAAGCGAAAGTCCCCCGCAAAGTATTTATTGCCTCGTTTCCGAACAATGAAACTAATCCAGATTGGTTGGATGATTTTGCCAAAGAAAACAAAGAATATAAAACAGGGTTATTAGCGATTGAAGGCGATGTTAAGCGTTCCCAGAAAAAACTTCTGATTTTAGAAGAACATGCACAATTAGCCATCAGCGAAATCAAAGAAATTAATAGACGCATGTCTATAGGAGAAGCCAAAGCCAGACATGCAAAAAAAGAGATGGTTGAAGCTAACCTCCGCTTAGTGATTTCTATTGCCAAAAAATACACCAACCGTGGACTTCAATTCTTAGACCTCATTCAAGAAGGCAACATTGGGTTAATGAAGGCGGTCGATAAGTTCGAATATAGACGTGGTTATAAATTCTCTACCTATGCTACATGGTGGATTAGGCAAGCCATCACTCGATCTATTGCAGATCAGGCGCGGACCATTAGAATCCCAGTCCACATGATAGAGACTATTAATAAACTCAACCGCATTTCAAGGCAAGTACTTCAGGAAACAGGTCATGAACCCACACCAGAAGCGCTCAGTGAAATGATGGAGATGAGTGAAGATAAGATTCGTAAAGTACTCAAAATTGCCAAAGAGCCTATCTCTATGGAAACACCAATTGGCGACGATGATGATTCTCATCTAGGAGATTTTATCGAAGATTCGCATCAAGAATCTCCCATAGATGCTGCCACGATATCGGGTCTGCAAGACGCTATCAACGATGTTCTCGCCAGCCTCACACCTAGAGAAGCTAAAGTACTTCGTATGCGCTTTGGCATAGACATGAATACAGATCACACACTAGAAGAAGTAGGTAAGCAGTTTGACGTGACGCGCGAACGTATTCGTCAGATAGAAGCAAAGGCTTTGAGAAAGCTCAGGCATCCAAGCCGTTCAGAGAAGTTGATTAGCTTTTCGGATATTGAAAGAGAATAATATTTGTTGGTGAATTGGTATGGTGCAAGAAACATGTCTCTGTGGTAGCAATATTCCAAGTGAGGCTTGTTGTAACTCTATCATTAACGGGGTGGCAATAGCGGCCACTCCTGAACAACTCATGCGTTCTCGCTACACTGCGTTTTGTCTGAGAAACGTTGATTACCTAACCGACAGCCATCATTCATCAAAACGTCAGAGCGATGATAAATTAATCTTAAGCCGCCATATTAATGATACACAGTGGCTAGGACTTAGAGTAATTCAGAGTGGCATAGATTCCAGTAATCCGAATAAAGGGTTCGTAGAATTTATTGCTTACTACACTGAAGCTGCCAACACTATTTCCAACACCCAGAGCAGTGACGTGAAACAATTACACGAGTATTCGCTTTTCGTCAGAGAAAACGGCCAGTGGTTTTATTTATCAGGGGACAGAATGCCGCCTATTAAATTCCAGAGAAACGACTTCTGTTGGTGTAATAGTGGCAAAAAAATTAAAAAGTGCCATGGCTGCTAGTTCATGTTCTTACGCTAAGAAAATAAGGCGCAAGATTACTCTTTTCTTCAGCCAAGCAACGTTTGCCTAAAAGGAGAAAATTATACTATGCCTAGTCATACAAAAAATCTAAAGCTTGGCACTCGCGTTATACATGCAGGTCAATCACCAGACCCCTCTACAGGCGCAGTGATGACTCCCATCTATGCCACCTCTACCTATGCACAAAAAAGCCCGGGTGAGCATCAAGGCTATGAATATTCTCGTACCAAAAATCCTACACGCTCTGCTTATGAGCGGTGCGTAGCAGACCTAGAATCAGGTAAGCATGGATTTGCTTTCGCCTCTGGTATGGCAGCTACTGCGACGATCCTTGAACTACTTTCTCCTGGCGATCACATCGTGGTATCAGATGATGTTTATGGCGGAACCTACAGGCTATTCCAAAATGTGCGAACGCGCTCAGCAGGATTGAGCGTTAGTTTTGTCGACTTCACTGATCTTGGCGCTATTACTGCGGCTATTCAACCCAACACAAAAATGATTTGGGCGGAATCTCCCACTAACCCATTACTCAAATTGGCAGATTTAAACGCCATTTCGCTTTTGGCCAAAAAACATCACCTGCTGAGTGTGATGGATAACACCTTTGCTACACCAGTAATCCAGCGCCCGTTAACGTTAGGGTATGATATGGTCATGCATTCAGCGACCAAATATCTCAATGGTCATTGCGACATGGTGGGTGGCATAATTGTTGTTGGCGATAATAGTGAATTAGCAGAACAGATTGGCTATTTACAAAACTCAGTGGGTGGCATCGCAGGACCATTTGATAGCTTTCTTGCATTACGTGGACTCAAGACCCTGTTTATACGCATGCAGCGTCATTGTGAAAATGCAGAAATATTGGCTCAATGGTTAGAAACTCATCCCAATGTTGAACAAGTTTATTATCCCGGCTTACCTAGCCACCCACAGCACGCCTTGGCCAAACAACAAATGGCATTGTTCGGAGGAATGATCACCGCAAGATTTAAATGTGATTTAGCAGGAACCAAGAAGATGCTGTCACGGTGCAAGCTATTCACATTGGCAGAGAGCTTGGGAGGTGTTGAAAGCTTAATAGAACATCCTGCGATTATGACGCACGCGTCTATTCCTAAAGAAGATAGAGAAAGAATAGGTATTGCTGATGGGTTGATACGCTTGTCTGTCGGAATAGAGGATGTAAAAGATTTGCAGGATGATTTAGAACATGCGTTGAGTTGTATTTAATAGGACTATTCTTCCTTTTGAAACTTCTTTAAGAAAAAATTTTGCGGTATATATCTTCTCAATGCTAGATACGATCTAAGTTTATTTTCGTCAGATCGCTCCTGGCATCTCCTGTATTTAAAGTTGTTTTTGGTTCGATGAGCATGGCATGAACTTCTTCTTCCGCTATGGGTAAATGCTCAACGCCTTTTGGAATGATAATAAATTCACCTTCTTTTAAATAAATATCTCTATCTCTAAATTTTATTAAAAGATTTCCTTTGATAATAAAAAAGAGCTCGTCTTCATTATCATGTTTATGCCAAACAAACTCTCCCTGAAACTTTACAAGCTTAACATGAGAGTCATTCAGGTCGCCTACTATCTTTGGTGACCAATATTCACTAAACAAGTTTAATTTATCTTGGAGATTGACTTTTTTCATATTAAAAACTCCTATCACTTCAAAGTGCTAATTTTTGCTAATCATCGTAATCAACTATGCCTTGTATCTCAAGTGAAAGCTCATCATCACAAGGTCGCGAATACAGCAGCTATATTATTTTCCTGATAAACCGTCTTTGCGAGGAGCCATAGGGACGCGGCAATCTAGAAAAAAATCTAACGCCCCGTAGGACCCTTTGAGAATATATAACTCCTGGATAGATCACCTCCTTAGCAAGATTAGCACAAACGGTCAGGGTCCGACCGTTCAAGATCGGCAAAAGATGGCCGTTTCTATCTAGAGGCTGAACTGTTACTGATCATCTAAAATTTCTATACCTTTTTGCTTGAGTAACCCATCAAGTTGTTGACGTTTTTCTTCGGACAATTCCTGCCGTCTTATTTTTAGCATTGCTTTTTTATTTCCTTGAATGCATTCAGGCGTGAGGCGATCAGTTATCAATATCCCATTTAGATGATCAATTTCATGCTGCAACACTCTGGCATAAAAGCCATCTACTATCTTATCGATGGTAGCCCCTTCCTCATTCTGATATTTAACCCTAATGCTATAGGATCTTGGCACTTTCCCGGCTACTGTATCAACAGAATAACAAGCCTCAAAATCTTGTTTGGTTACAGAGTCTTTGTTAGGCCAATATTCAGGGTTAATGATGACATGCATAGGCTGTACTGTAGCATTTTCTCTCAATAAAGACGCGCTTTCCGGTATATAAACCAAGGCTATCCTTTTAGCTACCCCTACTTGTGGTGCAGCTAGACCAACACCCTCTAGTTCATATAATATTTTCTCCATTTTTCCTATTAAATATTTGTCTTCTTGAGATAAAGGAAATGTTATCTTTTCAGCAATCTTTTTTAACACAGAAGTTTCTTTGTCTACTGCTTGTTCAATAGTGATAATGTTCATTTTTGTGTTCTATTTAGTGAATTGAAGCGGGATAAATATAATATGTTTTAAGATATGCTATGGCAATAAGGAAAAGAGAGAGGAGGAATCCAAATGGATATTGAATTTACAACTCATCCACAAACTGATGATCTTGATTTTCTAACAAAGAAAATTAACGAAGAAACCTCAGAATTTGGTTTTGCATCTTCGTTTGCATTTTTTATCCGAAATCATGTTGGTGAAATCATCGCTGGCTGTAATGGCAGTGTTATTTTTGGAAACATTTACACTGATCAACTATGGGTGCATTTTGATCACCGCAGAGCTGGCCTTGGATATAAATTAATGACACGTGTTCATGATTATGGGCGTAAAAATGGTTGCACTATGGCAACGGTTGCTACCATGAGTTTTCAAGGAGCGGAAGCGTTCTACGAAAGATTGGGATATGTAGCGGATTTTACGAGGCTGGGTTATACCAAAGAGTCTCATTGCATTTTTTTAAGGCAGGATCTGTGATATTTACGCTGTATTGGGAAAAATTAAATAGGAGATGTATATGAATTACAAAATTAGAAAAGCTAATATTTCAGATAGCCAAATTATTCTGAATTTTATTAAAGAATTAGCTGTATATGAACAACTTGAAGGCAAAGTAGTTGCGACTATAGATAGTATTAATGCGACGCTTTTTTGTGATAACCCAAAAGTAGAAGCGCTTATCCTTGAAGTCGATGTAAGCCCCGTAGGTTTTGCGGTATTTTTTCATAATTATTCAACTTTTTTATCCAAACATGGAATTTATATAGAAGATATTTATGTCAAAGATACCTATAGAGGTTTTGGATATGGCAAAGCAATTTTTAAGCATATTTGCATGTTGGCAAAAGAACGTGATTGCGGAAGGGTTGAATGGTGGTGCCTAGATTGGAATAAGCCATCCATAGATTTTTACCTAAAACTTGGCGCAGAACCTATGTCGGATTGGACGGTATATCGATTGAATAAAAAAGAAATTGATGAAATAGCGTCATAGAGGATAGCTGGTTAGGAAGTTGTTTTATCTGCTCTTTATCTGCATAATGCAAGAGTCAATTAATGCAGATAAGGAGCTGTTATTATGCCGATAAAATTTGAGCCGAATTATACTCTTTCTCCTAAAATGGTGAGTCGCCTCATGCATATTGAGTCGGTCAAGGAGAAGATATTACACCTGCCGTTAACACCTATCGTTTTAGCCTCATTGAGAGAGACAGCTCGCCTTTACACAACGCATTACTCAACAATGATTGAAGGGAATAGGCTTGAGCCTGATCAAATTGAAGTCGTACTTAAACACAAAGGCCATTTTCCAGGCCGAGAACGTGATGAGAATGAGGTAAAAGGTTATTATGCTGCATTAGCACAGGTGGAAAAATGGGTCCCTCAAGATATTAAAATCACAGAAAAAGTGATTCAAACCCTTCATGCGCTTGTTATGGCTGATGGAAAAACTCGTATTAAACCCACGAAATATAGAGATGGGCAAAATGTCATTAGGGATGGTCGAACGAAAGCAATCGTTTATATGCCACCAGAAGCAAAAGATGTAAAAGGCCTCATGTTGTCTATGTTTTCTTGGATTAACGGCAATAGAAAATTACCATGCCCTATAGTTGCAGGGATTGCGCATTATCAATTTGCAACAATCCACCCTTACTATGATGGTAATGGGAGAACAGCAAGGCTGTTGACAACATTGATTCTTCACTTAGGTGGTTATGATCTTAAAGGGTTATATTCTCTTGAGGAGTATTATGCTAGAAATCTGGGCGCTTATTATGAAGCGATTAGTGTGGGTGACTCCCATAATTATTATATGGGGCGAGCTGAAATAGATATAACCAAGTGGATTGAATATTTCGTAGAAGGAATGGCTGTATCGTTTGCAAATGTGCTTGTACGTATGCACGATGCTAACCAAAAAGGGCTTCCTGATTTAAGTTCGATTCTCCGAAAACTGGATCCGAAGCAACGGAAAGCGCTGGAGCTTTTTCAAGCATACGAATTCGTCACTAGCCATCAGATTGGGGAGCTTTTTGGGTTTAAGCCGCGTACAAGTGCCAGTCTTTGTGCGTCATGGGTTCATATTGGATTTTTAAAAATTGTGGACTCCTCCAATAAAGGTAGGAAATATAGTTTAGGTGACGAATATATAGGGTTAATTTTCCCTGAATAAAAATAGCTCGGTAATTTGTTGATTTTTCTGGGAAAGGGCATGGCTAATATTATTGAAACAGAAAGACTGATTTTGCGAACCTGGAAAAAAGAAGATGCGCAGTCATATTTTCAGATTAATCAAGATCCTAAAGTAATTGAGTTTTTGCCCGGTCCATTAACCATGGAAGAGGTCAGGGACTTTATTTTGGCGATGAATGACCGTAATAGTAAATATGGTTATGGATTATGGGCTGTAGAACTTAAAAAAACTGGTGAATTTATAGGATTTATTGGCCTCGAATATAAAGATTGGGAATCACATTTTACTCCTGCGGTTGAAGTAGGTTGGCGGTTAGGATCGCAGTATTGGGGAAAGGGATATGCAACAGAAGGCGCAAGAGCTGCATTAGATTATGGATTCAAAAAATGCGGGCTTAAAGAAATTGTCTCAGTTACTGTGCCTGCTAATATTCGCTCTATCCGTGTGATACAAAAGATTGGATTAAGACACGAGGTGAATGGGGATTTCGCCCATCCTAAATTACCTCTTGATCATCCCTTATCACAGCATGTTTTATATCGTTTAACAATTGATGAGTACTTAAAAATATTTTGAACATAAAGAAAAGGTAGG
>JAQSWO010000042.1 GCA_029266595.1 Gammaproteobacteria bacterium | reverse complement strand
TTCATCTTTGATGGCAAGTACGCGTGTGGCAAACACAACGGGTTTGTCTATCCATTGTTTAAGCTCTTGGAAAGCTGTGGGTTTTTGTATGCTGTATTTCTGTGGTGCAGGATAGTTCACGGCTAACATAACGCTTTTAGCGTCAGGTTGTCCGGCATTTCCTTTTGAATATTCTCCTTTAAGAGAAAGCTCTAAGTCCTTGTTAAGAATGTGGCTTATCTCAGCAACATGTGCTGTATTAGAAGCCGTAGCGTCTATACCTACTTTAAATTGCAATCTGGGGTGTAAAACATGAGCAAGTTCTGCTTTATAGGAAATTATGCTGCGTTTTTGATTGTCTTCATATTGCGTGTCATAAGATAAACGACTGTAACCTGCGCCTATATTGAACAAGGTATTTTGAAATGGATAAAGATTGAGGGTTGCGCCAGCATTGTCTTCTGTTCCGCCTGCAATACGGCGGTAGTTGACCGAGTAGCCTGTGTCCGTTTGGTCGAACACAACCGTTGATAACTCTTTATTGGAAGCTCTTATGGTGTGAGCGCTAAGTTCTAAGCTATGAATAACATTGTGCTTAATTAAAAATTGATAAGCGCCGCCTATAGCATATTGGTTTACCCAAGTGGTTTCTTGGCCACTGGCGAACTCAAAAGGTAGATTTTGAGCGAGATATTCGTAGGTCAGTTTGAATTGATGGTTGGGGCTAAAGGCGTAACCCGCTGTAATATTGGCACGTAACTCGTTAGCACCGAAAGTTGTCTTGAGCGCTACACCTAATTGTTCACTCAGCATTTGGGTGTAGTTTAGTCCGAAAATCCATGCAAGGTCAGCGTCGTACTTGGCATTCAGAGAAAATGGCCCACTTAAACCGTAAGAACGGGTATCTAATGGAATAAGAGAGGTAGGGTCTGTTTCGCGCCATTGGGATGCCTCTTTATCCTTTAGGCATTGATCTGGATAGGGAGAAAGCAGGCACTCGTTGATTGTTTCTGGAGAATATGCGGACAGTGAGTTACTTTGCGCTAAAGTCGAGGGCGATATCAGCAGAGGAAGCGCTAGAAGGGCTAAAGTGGCACTCAAGAGCCTAGAAAAAACGCGACTCAGTTTCGACTTAAGAAGCATGGATAATCACCTTGATAACTCAGGTTTTCATCCATGATTGGTAGCGTTATTTCCTTTAAAAACGCATTAAAGATTCCATTCTATTATCAGGTATCTGCATCCAGCCGATACTTCAGCCCATGTTCAGGAGAAGCTACTCCCGTAAAGTAATAGTTCAGCCCATAGATAGAAACGACCATATTTTGTCGATCTTGAACGAGCAATTTTCTCATACTGCTGATCACTACGTGTATGCTGCGCTAGATCAACTATGTCTTACCTCTCAAGTGAAAGCTCATCATCACAAGATCGTGAATACAGCAGCTATATTATTCTCCTAGATTGCCACGTCGCTATCGCTCCTCGCAAAGACGATTTATAAAATCTCTAGCCTGTCTTTGTGAGCGCTTTTTGTGAAGCAATCCAGGAAATATATCCTCGAAGAGCCCTAAGAGGCGTTAGATTTTTTTCTAGATTGCCGCATCGCTACCACGCCACCGCAAAGACGGTCGGATCATGGCTGTTTATCCAATCTTGGCCGATAGTGATCTATTATTCCTAAACGGAAAGGATTGTCATCGGATTCGTTTTGGCTTGTCAATGTTAATGTATTTTCATGCACATGAACCGACGTTTTCCTACATATTTTTGAAATAATACTATATTTCTGTAGATAAACTCTAGCATTTTTAACATATAGTTATAATTTAAAGTTAATCTATTGAATATATTTTTGATTACAACTCATTGATAGTTTGGTTAAACTTGTTGATTGTTTGCCTAATATTTCCTTTATTATTAATATATTACGATTGAAATTTTATGTATTTTAACAGATTTATTGGAAGTGCCAGATACCCTGCCAACATTGGCATAAATGGCCAGATTTTAACGAGCCTGGGCGTATTTTCCCCTCCCATTCGGCACATTTATACCTTCCCTCTCTCTAACCCTCTGGAGAGAAAGGGGATGATCCATTCAAGTTAGTCGGAGGCATGACTGGCGGCGCTAGATTGCTGCTTGGTCCCGGTGTAGAAAACAAGCTAGGGCTAGAAGATCCGGAATTAAGCGCTGCAACACTTGGATCACGCTGCTCGCCATCACCACCTACCCTACCAGCCTGTGCTTCATCAGCAGAAACTAGGGATGGCGGACATAGCTCTGAATAATAATCTCGACAAATATTCTGCATGTTATTGTGAGAAGAATCTCTAAAATCTATAGGTGAGAAATTTGCGGTAATACCCTCTTTCTTCGCTAATGTGAGAGCTGCTTTCGCATTGCCATAGGTCACTACTCTCGAGCACATTTTGTCCAATTTTTTGGCTAATGCTTCCCAAGCTCCAGCATCTTTATTCCCTTCTTCTTGAAGTGTAGCAATCTCACGACTAATCCCTTCAATTGAGGTGGCAAGAGCACTCAGTTCAGCCAGCTTGTCATTTTCCCAGTAACCCATCAGACTCCAATAATTCTGTTCTAGTACGCGACAAGTTATCACTGCTGTAGCTATGGCTACGTCATCTTGAGTTATTTGCGGAGGCAGCATCGCAGGCTCGTTACCTAGGGATTCGATAGTTCGATGTGTTATTAAAAGGCTCCTAATAATTTGACTTAAAGTCGCCTTAATTCCATCAAACTGTGCCTTAGTCTGGTTGTTTTTACTATAAAGTTCAGCCCGCTCAGCAGAATCACGGAAACTTTTTAGAGATATTGGCAGTGATTTAAGGACCTTCTCATCTACTTTGTTAGGAACTCCATTAGAAAATTTTTGGGTAGCTTGTTTACAAAAGGCATGAAATTTCGTGACAGATTCCTTGAAGTATTGAGTGAGTTGGCAGTCTTCCCCATAAGAAAATAAAGGGCTTACTTTTTTGGTGGCGGAAATCTGAAGAGATTTGGAAGGCTCACCTTTTTGGACGTAAAAGAATGCGGCAGGCTTACCAGCGAGTTCTTCTGGTGACTCGGGTATTACCCACTGACCTTCTATCTGAATAACAGGAATAGCAAGTGTGCATATCACTCGCGGACGCTTTGGGGAGTTTTGTCTTTTTATATCTTCTCCAAGGTCCTCAATTGCTAGCACAGTAGAGATGTTGTAGCCAGAAAGTTCTTGCGCCAATTTTTCTAGTGTAGGCTTATCAGGGATAGGAGGACGCGGCGAGTCATCTTTTACTTCAAGCTGCAAATCCTGTTGTTGTGGATTGGATAATGGCGTCGCTTGTTCAACAGCAATATTAGATAAAACACTAGAAGATCGAAGTATATCTAAAATACTAGAGGGTTTCTGTTGATCCTCCTCTTTTTTATCAGACACTACTGACTTAGCAGGGACATTTTTAGTATGCTCAGCAGAACCATTGATTTGAAGATCGGAGTGATCGGATGAAGCATCTGCATGATGGGAGGAACTGCTCGACTGCATCCCTCCATTTGATGATACAAGGCCATGCTGTGCAGCAAACGCGGCATGCCCGATTTCTTGACGCCCATTAGCTGGACCGTTCACAAAAAAGGATGGCTGTTGTGAAGGCTGTAATACAGATAGAGCATTAGGTGATGCCGTAGCAGCACTAGGCTGCTTTTGAGCAGCTATTGCTGCTTCTCTTGCTATTTTCTTGGCAGCGATTTCTTCAAATACAGCTCTGGCGATTCTAGCTGCTCTGCTATGGTCTTTTACAGGTAATGTAAGCCCATTGGCATGAATTTTTTGGGCTGCTAAGGTGATATGTTCGTAGCTAAGATCGTCCAGTGCGATAAGATTTTGGGTAAATCCAGAAAACTTTTTATCCCAACCGTTCTTTAACGTAGCTAGATCTTGCTCATTGCACTCTGACAACTTCGGATCCCGTTTTAACCAGTAGTCTTTGGCTAAGTCATCGTCTTCAGAGGTGAGGAGTGTGTCCGATTGAGTCAGTGCATTTTCCCAATCAGTTTTTTTACTCTTCCAGCCATCATAAGAGGCTAATACCGCCGCAACAATGGCCACATCATCGTTAGAAAATATGGGGCGATCAAATATTCCAGCTAAGCTCGAACGCCTTGGTTTTTTGCTGGGCCCCATACTTTTGGGGACGTGCTGAGCAATTGCCGCATCCATTGCTGCATTGCCATCTGCATACGTTTTTAAAACCGGAATAATTTTATATAGCGCATTTTTTATAGTGTCCATTCTTATCTTTTTTATCCAGTCTGGGGCATGTGGCCCTCCGACCAAATCATCAGAAGCAGAATTTTTTTCATCTGCTTTGCTGCTCTCTTCCCCATTTTTTTCTGCATTCTCTTGGTTGAGAGATGATGCTTGATTGTGTACTTCCGATTGCCTGAAGTGGATGACACTAAAAGATGAATTCTGTGGACTAGATGTAGCATCCAAAACAATCCTATCTCTGGGCACAAAACAGCCATTTTGTAATATAAAAGGAAGAAAATTTGTTGCCGTTTCTTCATTAGATACTTCCCATGCCTCTTTATCTGCATCCCAATAAACAGGAAGATAAATTTGAGTTGGAAATTTAAGGGCAAGGCCTGGAACTACATGCACTACAGAAAAAGCAGTCGCACGTCTTAGTTGCGATTGTGAATCAGTAGGATCAGATGAATTTTCAGATGTTGGATCGTTTGAAAAGCTAAGTCTAGCAATATGCTTATGAAACAAATCAGAAAAACCATCTTCGGCAGTATCAGCAAGCACATACTGACCATTTGCTCCAAGTTCAAGGGAAATAAACCCATCATGAGGATAAGAATCATCATCGTGCGCTGATGACTTTTCTTTTCCGTGAAGGATAGTATCGCTTATCACTCGTTGTAGCTTTAAATTTACAGTTGTTGCAGGTATTTTTCTTAAGAGGGTACTTAATTGTTCTTCTGTAAGGTTTAAGTAGTCATCGGCAGAAGCACTTTTGGTTGTGGTTGATTCTGGATTATTCGAGTCATGATTTGAGTTTGCTGAGGAAGCGCCAGTAGTAGAGCCATGCTCATTACTCCTACCCTCATCTAACCCAATTTCAAGTTCCTCATGAGATTGCTCATCTTCAAACAATAGTTGGTGCTCATTGCTATCATGTTTGTTTTCGTTTATGTCATCATCGCCTTCATCTGATCCATTTTCAGTTTGTCCTTCATCAGCATAACGAACGGACACTACTTTTCCGTCATGCCCAAATTTAACAGCAATAAAAAGAGGCTCATCTTTATCATCAGCTTGTCCGCTTTCAGATAAGTTTTCATTCGCACTATTATCCTGTTCGTTTTCGTCATCGTCGCCTTCATCTAATTCGCTTTCCGATCCATTTTCAGGCTGTGCTTCATTTTTGTTAAAAAAGAGATAAAAAGGCGCCGAGAGATTTAATTTTAGCAATACATCAGATATATGGCGGAAGGATTCTGATAGATCAGATTCTTCTGAGGCGGCAACATCTGAATCTTCATTAAAAGAAGCCGCAGGTATACGATCCAAATGTATAAGAGCATGTTTGTAAGTTCCTTCTGCATCCTCTCTAGTCAAAATCTCAACCCAGTTTGCTTCATCGCCAAGCTCAGTACTAATAATGCTCTCTGCCATGACATCAATATCACTATTAAGTATAAGATGGGCTTCTGTTATATGAAAATTGGATAATGCCTGAAGTGTCTGACCAAGATTCAATCCAGCAAGATCCATCTCTGAAAAATCATGTTCGGATCCGTCAACTGAATCAAAAGCCTGAACCCATGGTTTAGCATTAATTTGAACTTGTTCTACTTGGCTTTTATCCCCAAGCGCAATCACAACGAACTTGCTATCGGAAGAAGTTTTAGTGGCAAATCTGACTTTTCCATCCTCCCCTTCCTCGGTGGCAAAATAAAACTCTTGTTCTGGATTTAGTAGATCAATCTCTGATAGAGATGCTGCAATACGAGTGAAGGCAGATTTTTTTTGGGCGGTTTCCGCAAAAGCCTTAATAGGGGTTTTGGGCGCACTGTTGAAGCAAAATGTGGGAGACTCTGTATCTATTTGGCCTAGAGATATCGTAATTTTTCTTCTCCCTTCATCATCTGGCTGAATGGAATATCCGCTTACGTCAAAATTAACGGAAACAGTATCTGTCATCTCCTTGCTAGAATCGCTATTAAGAGAAGAATGAAGTTCTCTCACTCGAAGAAATGACAGCGCTCCAAGTGCTTTTGCGAAACTGACACCTTCAAAATATTTCAGTTCTTCTGGGCTAAACCAACCGTCTTTATCAATATGAATTTCATTAGGTTTTTCTTTAGGAGAAGAATGTTTTTCATCGTCTGATTGATCACCTGGGTCTTCATTTTCTTCTTCACTATCATCGCCGTCATTAGATCTATAATCAGAACTTATTCCTGACATTTTTCTGGAATTTTGTGATTTCGTTGTAGAGCCAGGAAGAGAATTTTCTTGCTGTAATTCAGTGTTCCCGCCACTTACAGATAATGATTTATCGCTTTTATCCTCTTCTTCAGTATCTAAGCTAGAGTGAGATGAGCTTTCTGAATTATTATGTTCATTTTCTCCCTGCTCTTTTCTATCTTTTAAGCCTAATTCATGATCTTCTGTTTCACTTTCTTTGTGTTTTTTGTTTGAGGACGAAGATGAGGAGGAGAATGAGCTAGATTGCTGATCTACAGTTGGCTTGCCATTTCCTTTTTGAGGTGGCTTATTAGCATGTTTACCCTCTCTTTTAGGACCGACAGCCTGAGAGCTCTCTTCATGACCACCATTTAAGGGCAAAAAAGAGGTAGTACCTGCTGCAGCGCTACCGCCAAAAAAATCAGAAGCATCATCATCGCTTGAGGGAGAGGAGAAAGATGACGTAACACTATCTTCGTTATCGCCGCCTATATTTGGAGCTCCTCTAGCATTAGCCTTCGGGTCAGGATGAGCAGTTCCTGTAAGCCCATTGTTTCCATTCGTGTTTAAGGGACTTCCATTAGCGCTGAAATTATGAGGAGAATTGTTCTCGTCAGCATTGTGTCCTTGACTATCTGATTGGCTTTCTGAGCGTAAGGAAGCGGTTCTTTGGCTATTTGCTGAACCAGTGTTACTACCACTTTCTTGACCATCATACTTATTCTCATCGTTTTCTTCATTACGCGGGTTCTGTGCAGTACTTCTTGGAGAAGGGGATTGATTACCTGGCCTAGGCTGGAGATAAGGAGAAGTTTTTTGTAAAAGATGATTACTTTGCCTTAAAGTTTGCTCGTCATGCGCGTTTTGAAATTCTGTGTTCTGAGTTTTTTTGTGGATATTTCGAACATAAAAAATGAGCCCTGTTAGAAGCATCGAGGCATACGCAAGAAATAGTTGCGTTCCTTCAACTGGGAAGCCTGTGGGTCCTGATAAAGCAAAGAAAAAGACCGTAAGTAGCGCGATGATTGTTACATATAATAAGTATCTCTTCTGCCGCCCCGCATCTGGCCTTGGTCCCGCATTTGGCATTATCCATTGTGCTAATCTAAAGCTTAATCCTGGTTTTTCAGACCCTAATTCTTTTTCTGGTGATTGTATATGCGATCTTAGGCTTAATTGTATTAACCTGAAAGTGACCAGTACTGTGCCAGTTAGTATCAATATTGTAGGGATGATAGGGAATGATACAAGAGACCACGCAGCGATGGGGGTTTTCATAAACAGATGTGCAGCGATAGAGATTAATGTTATCCCAAGGTATGCTGCTACTTGTTCCCATTCAATTTCTTTGAAATTTAAATGCCAGTGCGACGTTCTAATTAAATCATGTAAGCTTAAGGTGAAAGAGCCAACTGTAGGTATGAGTAACAGATAACCCAAAATTGCTATACTCGGACTCGCAATAAATAATATAGCAGCAGCTGCGAGACCTGTAGAAACACCAGCTATTCCGTCTGCCCAGCGTGTGTTTTTCAAATTTTTTCCGGACGTTATGGCGGATGCACTCATAAGCCCTCTTATGGTGTGATAGGCTAAAGGCAAGGCAAATAGTGCTGTGCCATACCACGGCATGCCCGACGTTGTGAAAGCAATCGAAAAAATAATCCAAGTGGAGCCCGCAAGGATTAATTGAAGGAAATGTTGAGCCGCGACGCCATGGGTTAAGTGGCCTGATTGATTATTATGATTAGGTTTATAAACAAACAGTCCCAACAGTATACGGATGCGAGCATGGTGATGGTTGGCTTCTTCCACGTGCCTTTTTTCATATTGTTCATAACTACCGATTGAGAACGATTCGTGGGTGAAACGTTGTATCGTTTTTCGGAAAGCCAGGACTGAAAAAATTAAAACTGTAACGCTGATAGCTGTAAACACACTAAAAATGGCGGTATATACTTCGGGCAGAGCGCCATATTTTTTGGTTATTGCAGATAGTAGGGTTGTAAAAATCCCTCCCTGATTAGTCAATAGCAGTATAAAAAAGGTAACTAAGCCGAGAGCAACTAAAAATCCCAACAAATCAGTGGCGAATCCTGTTGCTGTAGTTTTCGATGCTACCGGCCGTTTTAAGATAGGCATGATCAGATGCGTATAGTCATAAGCTGATGCTAGAGCCTCAATAAAGTCCTCAGGAGTTGAACCATCTCCTTTTAGAAATTTGGTAGATCTTCTTGACCTAATTTTTTGGAGGTAACTGATTTTTCTCAGAAATTCTAGTATTTGATGACGCTCTTTTTCAGAGTCGATGGGAAAACCTGATGCACTATTCCATAAGCCTCGTCTTGATGGATCTTTATCAAGTAATAAGCGTTGGGCCGCTGGACCTAAATCTTCAAGTAATATGTCTGCAAACTTTAGCATCTTAGCAAAGCTTAACGACTTAAAGGATATTAGCTCTAGTTCCAACTCTAACTTATTTCCCATATTATTTTGAGATGAAACTCTTCTATACATAATTGCATCTAATCTACTCATGGGAGCATAGGTATTCATCAAATGGCTATGACCAGGCGAGCGAGACATGTTCCAGAGAAGCTTTAAAAATACAAGTGATGAGCATATGATCACTACGGTTATGGCGACTTCCTGCATTGCAAAAACGTGAAAAATGGCGGTGAGCAAGTTCGAATATATACCTTGCTTAACGAAATATTGAAATGCCGTATTGGCAAGCGCCGTGATAATGAGCAACATCTCCGGCATCAACAAAGCTATCTCGATTAGCAAGCCCTTAAATGTTTTCTTTTGGACTTGAATATTCTGTAAATTCTGGCTGTAACCTTTTATTACATAGTTTGTGTAATCATTTTGAAGAGAATCTTCCGTAGATGGTTTTGCTGATAGAAAGAAATCTGGCAGAAACCCTTCCGGTGTTCTTTTGAAAGATGACGATGAATCGGCGCTATCTTTTTGATGTTTTTTCTGAAATTCTCGAAAAGCGGATGCAAATGACCTCTTGGTCCATTTGCCCGTATAGTTGTAAGGTACGTTATCTAGTTGCTCATCACCTGAATTTAATTCTGCTTGGGCTAAAGGTGATGGTGTTTCGCTATTAGTATCATTATAGCCATGAGGGGAAGATGGAGGTGAGGGTGTATGGAAAGGGGAATCTGTCAATGAACCGGAGCTATCAGTGTTGACATCAAGATAGTCTGGTTGTCTATATTCTCTCGCTAATAATGGTGCCTTAGCTTGGTTAGTTTTCTTCGACCCTGGCATAAACCCTCTCTTATGACGCGTATATGTGTTTTTTTGAAGACAGCTCAGCTTTCCTTAGCCTGATTCTACTACACACTACCTTAAGGTTTTATTAAGAGATTTTAAGTGTCTTTGCATGTTTTTTTATGATGGTAATCAAAACACCTATCTGAAACCTTATGAGAGGAGTAAAGAAATAAAAATAATCCTTTCTATATAAAAGACAAACAGGAATACAACACATCGCTAAGGATTTTTTAATATTTTTTCTGTATATTCAAATGCTTGGCTAATGCAAGAAGCTCCTGCGGTTCTTCTCAGAGTGATATGAGAGCGTGTATTAGACCTAAACAAACAGAAGATGACAAATACTTTGAATGTGCGTAATCGAACCCTGATCGTTTGTTCCAATCTTAGCAGGGAGGCGATTTATTACGAATATACTGGCAATAGTTTGCTCGACCGTTGCTCTTCTACAAGGTTTTGTAGAAATTGGCAAATTCCTATACACTCGCGCCTTTTTAAAGAGACCTGCGAAGCGCGAACATTTGATTAACAGCGGGCATTTCCCTAGGTTACCCACTATATAGGCTGATTTATGAACCAATATTTACGCAACATTGCTATTATCGCTCACGTTGATCATGGTAAGACAACCCTTGTCGATAAGCTATTACAACAGAGCGGAACGCTCACTGGCAAGGAATCTCAATCTGAACGCATTATGGACTCGAATGCGCTTGAAAAAGAGCGCGGCATTACCATTCTCTCTAAAAATACAGCCATCAAATGGCGAGATTACAGTATCAATATCGTCGATACTCCAGGACATGCTGACTTTGGAGGTGAAGTTGAGCGCATTCTGTCCATGGTTGATTCAGTGCTATTGCTGGTCGATGCGGTCGATGGGCCTATGCCACAAACCCGATTTGTCACTCAAAAGGCCTTTAAGCATGGATTAAAGCCCATCGTCGTTGTGAATAAAATTGATAGGCCTGGCGCAAGACCAGAATGGGTTGTCGATCAAGTTTTTGATTTATTCGACAGATTAGGTGCAACCAACGAGCAGTTGGACTTCCCTATTGTGTATGCGTCCGCGCTAATGGGACATGCGAGCTTAGATTTGGCGCATCCCGGTGAAGATATGACCCCACTCTTCGAAACAATTATTACCAAAGTTGCGCCTCCGGATGTGGATATCGAAGGCCCTTTCCAGATGCAAGTCACAACACTGGATTATTCTAGTTATGTGGGAGCCATTGCGATTGGCCGTATCGCCCGGGGAAAAGTAAAAACCAATACGCCAGTCACGTTAATCGATAGTGAAGGCAAAACACGTAATGGTCGAGTACTACAGGTATTAGGGTATTTGGGTCTAGATAGGACAGAAATTCCTAATGCACAGGCTGGTGATATTATTGCGATCAGTGGTATAGAGAGTCCCCATATTTCTGATACGTTGTGCGATCCCAGTTGCGTAGAAGCCTTGCCTGCGCTTACGGTTGATGAGCCCACCGTATCCATGACCTTTCAAGTTAACAATTCTCCTTTTGCTGGTAAGGAAGGCAAATTCGTCACTAGTCGTCAGATTCGTGATAGGCTCAATCGTGAGCTAATTGCCAATGTTGCCTTACGTGTAGCAGATACTGCTGATCCCGATAAGTTTAGGGTTTCGGGTCGTGGCGAACTGCATTTAGGTATTTTGATAGAAACTATGAGGCGTGAAGGTTTTGAGCTAGGAGTTTCTGGACCTGAGGTTATTATCAAAGAGATAGACGGCGAACCTAAAGAACCTTATGAGAATTTGTTAGTCGATTTGGAAGAAGCACATCAAGGCAGCATTATGGAAAAGCTGGCGACAAGAAAAGGTCAGCTAAAAAATATGGTGCCAGATGGCAAGGGGCGTGTACGTTTAGATTATGTGATCCCAACACGTGGGCTGATCGGCTTTCATACGGAATTTCTCACCACAACATCTGGTACAGGTTTGATGTATCACGTGTTCGATCACTATGGTGATCAGATCAAATCGAATATCGCAGAGCGTAAGAACGGAGTAATGATTTCGAATGCGCCAGGAAAAGCCACTGCTTTTGCTTTGTGGAACTTAGAGGAACGTGGTCGTATTATGATTCCACCACAAACAGAAGTTTATGAGGGAATGATTGTGGGCATACATTCTCGTGATAATGATCTGGTTGTGAACGTCATCAAAGGTAAACAGTTGACGAATATTCGGGCTGCTGGTTCGGATGAAAATATTTCTTTAACACCTTATCTTAGACTTTCTTTAGAACAAGCCTTGGAGTTTATTAATGAGGATGAATTGGTAGAAGTGACACCTCAAAAAAAAGGTTTGCTTTTTTTTATGAGCACGGTATATATTGCGCGTACTTGAAGGTACTGGTTTTTTATACGAACAGTATAACCTGTTGTTGTAAAGAGGGATTATAAAGATATTTTTCCCTTAAAACCCCTGGTTTTGTCTGAACTTGAAGGATATAACCCAGCACTTCCAAGCTGAATAGGCAGAAAATATGCCTACGACTCATCCAGGGTGAGAAGAAAAACAATAACCACCATTAGATGCCTAACACATATGATGGAGGTTATAACATGCAAGATAGTTTTTCCCGCAAAAAACCAGCTGCTGCAGCGAGCAGCGTTGTTCCAACAGCATCACCTCCTCGCCCTTTAAGAAAACAGCATGTTTTGTTTCCTGAAAACGGTGTCTTTGATTGGCTTGTAATCTATCTCTCTGATAGTGATGAAGAGTATGATACCCCACCACCGTCTATATCAGCTTCTGCAGCGAGCAGTGCGTCCTATCGCCCTTTAAGAGAGCGATTCTTCGTTACTGACGGTAGAGAAACCAGTGATATCCCATCCCCTGATCATTGTGCTTTCTCAAATGCGGAAAAAGCATTTTTTCTTGGATATCTGCCATCCTCTAGAAGAGCCATGCCCGAAGCTGATCAACTCTACTTAGAGGGTGTTTCCAATCAATTTGGCTATAAAATTCCTATTAATTCCGCAAAAGCAGTAGCTTGTTTCAAAAAAGCTGCTGAAATGGGTCATGTGCGTGCAAAACATTATCTGGCAATTAACATAAAAATTAGCCGATATTTACTCAAAGATCTGCCCACATCCCAGAAACTTTATAGTGAACTCTATTTTAAGTATCTCCCTAACATCAAAAAGGAAGCAAAGCGGAGAGGAGCTACTATCGCTAAGTGTCAATTGGCGCTTCTGGAGTTGAATCAAACCGACCCAGATAACATAGAAGGTGCCTACCGCCGCTTCGCTTTAATAGTTATTCCTTTGTTAGAAGCAGAAATGAAAAAAGGAGTAATGATGGCTTCATGTATTCTGGCCTCCTTTTATTATCAAGGTAGATTCGTACCGAGAAATGTAGGCAGAGCTGTGGAGTTGTACAAGTCAGTTGCTGATCAAGGATTCGCAATGGCACAAAATAATCTGGGAGCGTGTTACGAGCGTGGAATTGGCATAGATAAAGATGAATATGAAGCTGTGCGTCTCTACGAATTAGCTGCAAATCAAGGGCTTGCAATAGCCCAATATAATTTGGGGAGATGTCGTGAAAAAGGAATAGGTGGAGATAGTAATGAAGAGGAAGCTAAACATCTCTTTCTATTGGCTGCTGACCAAGGATTTGCAGAGGCTCATTATGTTTTAGGTCGTTGGCTCCGCTCCATTGATACCGCATATATGGGCGAGAAAGAAGAGAAAAAAGAAGAAGATATTCCAGGGTTTTCTGATGCTGCGTCAAAAGCTAAAAATCATTTTAGCGTGGCAGCAAAGCAAGGATATGTCCCTGCACAATTGGTGCTCGCATTACTTTATGGTAATCACAAGTATCACAAGAAATTGGTTGAAGCCGCCAGTGAACCCTTAAAAGAAGACCCAAAAGTAAAAAATTGCCTAGCATATGCCTATCACGAACTCGGCATGGCAGCTGAATTTAAGGGTGATATTGTTCAGGCGGATGTATACTACCTAAAAGCGGCCGAACAATGGAGTGAGGATTACGCACCGCAAAGCGCGCGAGCGCGATGCGTATTGGGGAAGGCTTATCTTAAGATAAATCGTCCCGAAGAAGACAAAAAGGCGTTTTTTTGGTTCCAAAAAGCTGCGGATGGACAGAGGCTGGCATTAGCGCAAAATAACTTGGGCTGGATGTATCAGCACAACCGTGGAATAGATCCAAGCTTAAAAGATATAGAACGTAGTGAAAGAGCAATAGAATGTTACAAGGCAGCTGCCGAGCAAGGGCTTGCGGAAGCACAATGCAATCTTGGTAGCATGTATGAAAATTATGAACGTTACCGCGATATAGATGGCGGGATGGGTCGTACGGAACGATACCGGCGAGCAGAAGTATGGTATGAAAAATCGGCGAACCAGGGGAGCCTAAAGGCACGGTACCGTTTGGGTCGGCTATACAGGCAAAAATATAGCGTATTAAACCTTTCACGAGCAGATGGTTTGGGTAAGGCTGCTTACCATTGGCGGATAGCCGCTACAAAATACGAAGCTGCCAAACAAGCATTAGCCGATTTTAAAGAAGCCAAATATGAGAATACACCGGAAGCCTATTATCACCGGCATATGTTTTTACATCAGTCCTTAGAAGATCTTTTTTATACCCTTGTGCCTATCACTGATGCCAAAGAAAGAGCCAACCTGATCTATCTCAAGCTATTTCTAAATGATCCTGTACTGAGTCTTTCGAAAAAACGGGAACTGCTCAAATCATTCTCTATGCAGCATGCTTTGGTACGATTATTTCCTCAAAATGCGAGCCCAGATGATAGCCGTACGGAACACCAGCTTTATGAAATTCTCTTAGAGATGGGAGAAATATCCGATGATCTGTTACTCAAAGAAAAGCTGGGGCGTGACGACAGGATCCCGCCATATGTGCGGCAATCATTACATAAGGCAAGGAAGAGCCAACTTTATGATGCGATAAAAGAAGCGAGAGGACATTTAAGCTCCTTGCGCGCTGAGCATCATGGTAACCAAGCACTGGTAGACGTATTAGATTCGCTAGATCATTTCTTTGTCTGCGTGCAGCAGCTTTCCCCTGACCCCACGGTTTCTAAGCATGAACAATTCGAAGGATTGATTGAGCACTACCAATTGATATTGGGCACACAAAAAGTGCTAGAACTTCCTGAGCCTCTGCAAAAACGTTTGCGTGATATTGCTGACTTTCTCCAAGCCAAACACGGGACCTATCTCCCCAACGAGCAGTTTTTTGCAGAAAACCATTATGAAATCTTTAGAGATGCCTTTACCCGCAAATTATTATCCTTTTGGCTTGCAGGAGGAGGTTTGTATAGTGAACATCTTCCGTACCGTGATGCCACGAGACAAAATACCAAACTGGCACTTGAAGCCTGTCGCGCTGTCATAAAAATCATTCCATTTGGCGAAAAATTGGTTCACTTCTATGAACTTGCCGAAATTTCAATGCAGGTATACGAAAGGCTTCGCGGTACCCTGGATGTGTTCGATGGCATAGAAGGCATTGCATTGCTTGGTTACGGGCTCAGCATCTTGCGGGGTAAGATAGTAGATATGCCCTCCAAGTTAAAAAGGTTGTACAAAAACCTAGGGCCAAACGCTCCCGAAATTATCAGCTTGATGGCCTTAACCTTATGTGATCGATATGCTGAGCAAATCGAAAAATTGACCAATGCCAATGAAGTTATTATTTTTGCAGAAGATGCTGCTAAGTTTGTATCAGAATACTTAATGCTTGCAAAATCGTTCACAGAAGACCAGAGGACCAGGTTGGATAGAGATGCATCGATGTGGTGCCGTCATGCTTATGAACAGGGTCGATCGCTTAAGAGTATTGGTCTCACGGCTGAGGTGACACATGAAGCCGTACGGTCAGGTGACCTACTCTCTCGCGCACCTTTAAAAGCAGTTCGTCGTCTTATGCCCCAAGAAGAAGATCCTGCAGCCGACAGTAAAGATGATGAGGTCAAAGCGGCTCAGGCAACGCCAGAAAAAGAAAAGACCCTTAACCTAGGGGTTCCTGTCTTTAAAACCAAAGAAGGCGCTCTCTCCCAACCACTGACCCCCTTGGATGAAGCGCGTTTCGGTGGTGTGAAAGCCACACCTGATGAAATAGACATGCTGAAGATGCAACTGTCGCTTAGCCCACCTCCTCCCATGCCTGAAGAAAAAAAAGCAGAAGAGGTGCAAGCACATGCCTCTTCCAGTGCTGTTAAGCAGGATGAAGCTGCCTTACCAGAAAATGTGAAGGGCCAACATTTTATCTTTACCCACGACGCGCTTGAGCGATGTCGCGATCTTCATCCAGAAGCACTCGTTTCCACCCTCAAACTGATGCAGCCGGTGCGTGTTCGGGTAGATAAGCTTGAAGTGGCAAATATGGGGCTGCAAAAACAGATGGAAGAACTTCAGGCAGAGAATGCTGGCGTGAAACAATGGATAAAGATATTTGAAAGAAAATTGCTGGCGTTTCCAGAAGAAGGCGCTAATGTTGATGGAGCAGATGTGTTAGATCCCCAGCTTCGTCTACTCATGCTGGGCTCTTTGGTTACTGAAATTGAAAGATTAAAAAAGGCAGATGCTGATCAGCAAAAACAAATTGCAGATTTAGCCGCAAGATTAGCGACTGAAGAAGCTAGGCCCAGCGCACCAGACCCACGCGTAGAAAGGCTTGTTGAGGCAGATACTCAACGGAAAGAGCAAATAGAGGCATTGGACCAAAGAGTGACAAAGGTAGAAGCCAATGTTGAAGCACTTAGTCCGCGTGTAGATGCCCTGCCTATAGCAGATGCGGAGCAGCAAGGTCAGATAGGAGGATTAAAGATAAGAGTGGACGAGGTAGAAGCTACCGTTAGTGCGCTTAGCCCACGTGTGAATACGTTGGAGTTAGCGGTAACAGGTCCACATGTACAAG
>JAQSWO010000041.1 GCA_029266595.1 Gammaproteobacteria bacterium | reverse complement strand
TACTTAAAAATATTTTGAACATAAAGAAAAGGTAGGCGACATCATGGTATAACTTTGTTTTTGATCCCTTTCAATAGTGCACGTTTTTTCGCAACAGTAACAATATTTAAAGTTTTATTTTTTATAAATTTCGATCCATCAAGCCCATATTGACCTATTACTTCAAAACCATTTCGAGTTAGCATTTCTTGGAGCTCTTTTGCAGTATAAATTTGTAAAGAGAATTTATGGCGAAATTGTTCTGGTTTATCAGTATTTTTTTGAACCATATACATATCGTAAGATGTAAGAACTCCATTGTCCTGATTGATCGTCGAACATTGCGTAGCATGAATTTGTATGTCATTTATTTTTTTATAAGTATGACAGGAAAGGTCAATAACTACACTCTCAGTCATAGCGTCTAAGTTGAAAATATCGAAAATATAAATTCCGCCATCTTTTAAATTACTATGTATATTTCTCATGGCTTTTTCAAAGCCAACCTTTGTCAGATGTCCCACAGCATTGAAAATAGTAATTGCTGCATCAAACTGCCCCGCCTGAAGAGTGCGCATATCACCATCAATGAACATAATATCGATTTTCTCATTCAGCGATTTTTCTCTTGCAATCTCCAAAAGTGCTGGACTGAAATCTGCACCAGTACACTTGTAACCACGTTTGTTGAGAAAAAAGACCTGGGACCCTGTTCCACAGGTAAGATCTAGTACTGTTTGGACATTATACCTTTTAAGCAATTTCTCTATGACTGTATTTTTAGCGTCTGTATCATCATGAATATTCAATGCATCAAAATAGTGCGGTAATTTTTTATACTCCAGCGGGAGCCCCAATTTACGCTTGCTTTCTTTTTTACTCATTTATAATCTCCTGGGTCTTTGTTGCCAGATGAAAAATTCTATTGACTCTATAGTTACTATATACCTTATCTTTAGTCACAAGGAGGTAAAAAGATGGCTGAATGGTATGTAAAAGACTTAAGCAAATTAACGGGGGTATCAGTGCAAACCTTGCATCATTATGACCGCATTGATTTGTTAAAGCCCTCTATACGTTTATCAAATGGTTATCGAATTTACTCCGAAAAGGATTTATTGCGCTTGCAACAGGTCATTGCGTTAAAGTTCTTTGGTTTTGAATTATCTCAAATCAAAGCGCTACTTGCAGGGCTATTAAACATTTTTCAGCTCAGGCGAAATTATTAGAACAAAAAGCAATGACACTGCTTGATGCAAGTAACGCTCTCAAGCAGATAATTTCTGGTGTAGCAGATTATAAATCCATTCCTTGGGAAACCATTATTAAATTAATTGAGGTATATCGTATGACACAACAACTTGAACATTCTTGGGTTAAAGAAATATTTACACCTGAAGAATTAAAACAATATGTGGCTTTTGAAGCGGAATTTAAAGCTAATTCAACGCCAGAACAAAAGGAAGCATTCGAAAAAAGGTGGACTGATTTAGTTGCGGAAATCCGAGATAATCTCGGCAATGATCCAAAATCTACACTGGGTATCGCTATTGGTGAAAAGTGTATGGCATGGGTTAATGGGATATATGGAAAAAAATACGCACATTTACGCACTAAGAAATTTGAAAAAGGTTTTGGCGAAGGCAAGGGTTTGAAAGAAGTTGGTTTAACACCTGAAATTGTATCTTGGATGGATAAGGCAATGGACGCATATTGGAAAGATAGGATTTATAAAATTCTTGATCAAGTAGGAAAGATATCACCTGATGTTCTTCTAAATCTCTGGGATGAGGTGCTTGATGATATGTATGGGGAAGACGATGCACGTAAAAGAGAAATTTACAATGTCGCCTTCGATGACGAGAAAATTAGCGAAGAAGCAAAGAAGTGGTTAAAAGCCTTGTATAACTAATCGAAAATGGTGAGGCTATTATTAGCATGTACATAATAGCCCTCGCTCATATTCAAACAAAATTAATTAGGTTGTATGAATGCTCTCTTTCTTTGGCCAGTATTTATAAAGCTCTCATCATACAGTACAGCCTAAAGTAATAGGCTACCTCCCTGTCAATTGTGGTAGGGAGATAAGTCTAAAATCCCCACACTAAATTTTCTAAATCTTCTATGGTTTTTACTTTTTTTTCCCAACCCGCAATCCTCACTTGAATATTTAAATTGCTATACTGATGAAGCAGCATTAATGTGGTAAGTTGCCGGCTCAAATTTTTAGTCAATTTTTCTCTCGTATAGCCATAAGCAATTAAAAAATTCTTTAAAAGCGCTTTGTCGCCTTGAATAAGAAAGGCTCCTGGTCCCAATAAATCGTATTCTGGTAGTCCCAACATAGCATCTCCAAAATCGATTAATCCATCAATATGCCAAGTTCCATCCAGTTGTTTGACCAGTAAATTCATTGGAGTGTACTCTCCAGTTAAAATAACCGGACGATTTATTTTTGGAAGAATTGCTTTAGCCGAGTCAAGAAAATCTGGAATTTGTTGCAATAATTCCTCTGGGAGCTGATTGGACTGATGTTGTTTTACGCAATGAGCTATTTGTTTCTCAATAAACTGTTCCCAATGGCTATCAATAGCTTCTAACCCATCAATTGGCAAAGCATGGACTTCTTTAATTAGAGTCCCTAACTCACTTAAAATTGTTGCTTTATTAGCGTGGCTCATCCCTTCCCATAGGGTTTCCAAAAGTGTTCCTTGTAGTTGGCTGGTTACGATATAGGGCCAGCCTGAAAGTTCTCCATGATATTGAAGGGTTGGTGTTTTCACAGGCAGCTTATTCTGCACTTGTTGCAAAACCAAGCGCTCACTTTGATATTGATTTTGATGAAAAGGCGGAAAAATCTTAATAACTTGATTTTTGCCATAGGCAAATACAACGTTTGTGCCTTCAGAAAATAGTGCTAATGGTAGATCTGGCAATTGATGTCTATATATTATTTTTTTGGCAGCATCTTCTAGACTTTCAGTCTGCTGTTTAAATTTTTCATATTCCTCAAATGAATGAATCAAAGGAAGGATGGGTTTTTCTAACATTAAAATGCTCCTTATTGTGGTGGTAAAAGCCAACAATTTCTAGGGATCATGCCAGAATTTTAAAGCATCATGATCGAATTTTCATTCTGCTACCGCAATGAATCTTTAATTGGTGTTTTATCCAAGCGGTGCTTGCATGGGTATGAGTAATAGAAGATAGCTGCTGTCATACTGCTTTATAAATCGATCTCCATTACCGTTGCAGGATGAGATTTAAATTCATCCATACCAATTTTCTTCCATCCAAGCCGCTCATAATATTCAGGTAAGGTAGGATCAACAGCAAATAAGTAAAGTTTTTCAAAGCCAAGTTGTTTTGCTTTTAAGGCCGCAACGTCAATTAGCATTTTTCCTATTCCTTGTTTCTGATATTTTGAGTCTACAGCAAGCGAGCCAAGCCAAGGCGTAATGTCTGGGCGAATGCCAGCGCTTTCACGTAAAGAGCACATGCCAACGGGCAACTGACCATCTAAGGAAACAAAGGTGATGGGTAAATTTTGATCATTTAGATGATCTGTAAGTTTTGTGATCACTTGTTTAAGGGAAACATCAGGCACCCAGTGTTTACCTGAAACTTCATGCCAAATATTTGCAATTTTTGGTATAACGTGTGGGTGATTTTTTAGAAAATCGATTTTGATCATACTCTTATCTCATTTATTAATTTTGTTATTAAAATGTTTACTCTTAAGAATTACTTGTGGCTCTTTTTTGTTATCCAAACAAGATGATGTTCTTGATCGCTTTCTTGTAAAAGAATTTCAAAGCCATATTTTTTAAGATGTTGTTCATAAATTTTAGGATCTAGGCTGTAAAAATGAAGTTCTTGATTGAGCATATTACTGTCAGTTTCTTCATATTCACTATCACCGCTTGTAAATTCAAGTATTCCTCCTGGTTTTAACCATTTTGCGAAACGAGCAATCATGAGCTCATGATCTGGTTTGGGAAGATGAAAAAGACACCACCATTCGATAATGGCATCAACCGTTTCATTGAACTCAATAGTGCGAACATCACCATACAGACCACGCATTTTGGGACATTTCTCTTTAGCGATATTTAGTAATTTTTGTGACCCATCAATACCGGTGACATGAAAATTTTTCTCAATTAAATAATCGGCAATAGGAAACCCCGAGCCGCAACCAATATCAAGAATGTGCGATTTTGCAGGTATATAATTTATTAAAGCATCGAGATATTTTTGCTCGGTATTAAAAGAATCTCGCATTTTAGCAAAACCCTCTGCAATGTTATCGTAAACTTTTCCTTGGTTATCCATCATTGGGCTCCTAAAGCCTCATAATATTTTTTCTTGTGTAAAAAGCTTGTTACCTCTATTGAATCAATAATTTTGTCATCTAGAAGCTGGGTTTCTTCTTGCAAGCAACACCAATTCCAGAATTTTGTTGTCTTATTCATTTTTGGTATTTGCAGTTAGTTTCGCTAAAGTATGCGCAAAATTTTTTGATCTTATTGAACCCTTAGCTAAAAGGATATTATAAATTGGCTTTTTGCAGAAAGTCGGAGAGTTAAAATAGGAGATTTTGGAGCGAAATTGGTGGTTTTTTGATTTTCTAACGTATGCGCAGGCGGCTAAAACAGGCTAAAGGTTATGAATGCTGGGATTTTGAGAATATTTAAAAATGAATGCTAAAAAAATTCTAAGCATCGAATTTGGCGGAGAGGGAGGGATTCGAACCCTCGATACGGGTTTAGCGTATACACGAGTTCCAGTCGTGCGCCTTCAACCACTCGGCCACCTCTCCTAATCTTTGAATCACTGCTATCTTACCACTAACCCATCTGGCGATGGGTGAGAGGGAGGGATTAACTCACGCCATCCATGGCGTTCGCCCTACAGGCGTTACTATTGTAACGTTCAAAAATGCTATCCTGCATTTTTGTCGAACCAACCTTTAATACGGGTTTAACGTATACACGAGTTCCAGTCGTGCGCCTTCAACCACTCGGCCACCTCTCCTAATCTTTGAATCACTGCTATCTTAACACTAACCCATCTGGCGATGGGTGATCGCGCTCTGAACTCGAGGCCGGGGATCATACTTTAGGGACGTGCCAAAAACAAGGATCTGCAAATATGAAGGTGTTCTACTCATTGACAATTTCCCCCTAACCCTGCATATTACCGCGCTTTGTGCTAACTGAACTAACACTACTTTTTGGAGTCCCCATGGCAAACAATCCATCATCGAAAAAGCGCGCGAAACAAGAGATTGTTAGGCGTGCGCACAACACCTCATTGCGTTCACGTGTGTATACGCAGCTTAAAAAGGCGCGTAATGCTATCTTAGCAGGCAAAACAGATTTGGCTAAGACAGAAGTAACCGCTGCTTTCTCTGAAATTGACAGCATGGTTCCTAAAGGAATCTTTCACAAAAACAAAGCAGCTCGTCTTAAAAGCCGTTTAAATGCTAGTTTAAAGAAATTGGTACTTCCTTCCTAATAGACTCGATCTTCTCAATGTAATAGGTAACAGATCAGCCCCTAGATAGAAACGGCCATATTTTGCCGATCTTGGACGAAAAATGCCCTCAGAGTGCTCATCACTACTGTATGCTGCGCTTCGATCATTTTTCGCCCAACCTGGTCTAAAACCTGACCATTTGTGCCAATCGTGGTAAGGGGTGAGCTATTACTGTAATAGAGATCACCTCCCTGTCAAGATTGGCACAAACGGTCAGAGTCCGACCGTCTTTGCGAGGTAAGGTCCTGCATGGCCTTATCTATACCTTCTTCCTCGTACTTTTAGGCTTTTCAGCTTTTTCAGTCTTTTCCGGTTCGATCAAGGTTTCTTTGAAGTCGCATTCCTTTTGAGGACAGACTTTCTCTGTGCCCCAACGTTTGGTGATTCTGATGCTAAGTATGGGCCATTGGCAGGTAGGACAAGTTTCCGCAATAGGCTCATTCCAGATGGCATATTTGCACTTGGGATAGTTTTCACAAGAGTAAAAGATTTTGCCATAGCGAGACTTTCGTTGAAGCATATGGCCAGATTTACATTCTGGGCATGTGATGCCCGTATCAGCAGGTTTCTCTAATGGTTCTATGTGCTTACATTTGGGATAGTTAGCGCAACCGATAAATTTGCCATAACGCCCTCGTTTAAACAGTAATTGCCCACTGCATTCTGGACAGGTTCTACCTTCTACAATTTCTGGCTCATCTGTGCTTTCAACTTCACCATCCATACTTCGAGTGTAATCACACTCTGGATAGGCAGTACATCCTATAAATCGCCCACGCTTGCCTAGTCTAATGGATAAGGGTTTGCCACATTTTGGGCATGCCTCATCCAAAGCTTCTTGGGTGACGTCACTTCTTTGAACGGTTTCTTTAATTTCTGCGACCTTATTTTTAAAAGGTGTCCAGAAATGCTCTAGCATAGGAATCCAAGCTTCTTCTCCGCGAGAGATCGCATCTAACTGGTCTTCTAAATTAGCAGTGAAGTCATAGTCGACGTACTGTGTGAAGTATTTAGTGAGGAAGTGGCTAACAATGCGTCCTACATCCGTCGGCTTGAAACGCTTCTGATCAATGGTGACATATTCTCTGTGCTTAAGTGTGTAGATAATGCTGGAATAAGTTGAAGGTCTTCCTATACCGTGTTCTTCCAACGCTTTAACTAAACTGGCTTCTGTGTAGCGTGGTGGTGGTTCGGTAAAGTGTTGTATCGCGGCGATGTCTATGAGGTTGGCGATGTCTCCTTCTTTGATATCGGGAAGTTGCTGATCTTCTCCATCCACTTTTTTGGCATCATCTATGCCTTCTTGATAAACCGAGATAAAGCCTGGAATTGCAATGACAGAACCTGTGGCGCGAAACCGATTTCCTTCTCCACAGGACATATCAACACTCATGGTGTTAATGGTCGCGTGTATCATTTGGCAAGCGATGGCTCGCTTCCATATGAGTGTGTAAAGCTTGAGTTGTTCTTCATTGAGCGCATGTTTGATGCTTTCAGGCGGGTAAGTAAAAGTCGTTGGCCGAATCGCTTCATGTGCTTCTTGTGCATTTTTTGATTTTGTTTTGAAGAATCTGGGGGTATCAGGCAAATTTTCTTTGCCATAGCGTGTTTCAATAAAGTCTCGTATGGCTTGTACGGCTTCTTGTGCGAGATGTACAGAATCAGTACGCATATAGGTAATTAAACCAACAGAGCCTTCTTTGCCCAGTGAAATGCCTTCGTATAACTGCTGAGCGATACGCATGGTCCGATCTGTAGTAAAGCCTAATTTACGTGCCGCTTCTTGTTGTAAGGTCGAGGTGATAAAGGGTGGAGAGGGGTGACGTTTACGTTGTTTCTTTTCTACTTTGGTGACAGGCAAACCTTTCTTGCCAGCTTTGAGTAAAGCTTTTTTTGTCTCTTCGGCCGTACTCTCATCTACAATAGAGAATTGTTCTAGCTTTTTGTTTTCATACTCGACCAGTTTCGCAGGGAAGGGGATGTCTGCAAACGAAGCCTCTGCTTCAATTGTCCAATATTCTTGTATCTGAAACTTTTCTATCTCTTCTTCGCGTTCGACAATCATGCGCAATGATGGACTTTGTACGCGACCTGCAGATAGTCCTGGACGAACTTTTCGCCAAAGCAATGGGGAGAGTGTGAAGCCAACAAGATAGTCTAAGGCCCTTCGTGCTTGCTGCGCATTCACCAGATCCATAGCGAGTTCGCGAGGGTGTTCTATGGCATGCGTCACAGCTGATTTAGTAATTTCGTGAAAGACCACCCGGCGCGCGGGTAGTTTAGATAAACCTCTTTTAGAACGTATGATTTCAAGCAGATGCCAAGAGATGGCTTCTCCTTCTCTATCAGGGTCAGTCGCGAGATATAGCGCCTCAGCGCCTTTTAATGCTTTCGCAATTGCATCGACGTACTTGGCGTTTTTTTGAATGAGGTCATACTTCATTGCAAAGTTATTTTGCGGATCGACAGCGCCTTCTTTGGGAATTAAGTCGCGCACGTGACCGTAGGATGCAAGCACTTCAAAGTCCTTGCCAAGATATTTCCCAATCGTTTTCGCCTTGGCAGGTGATTCTACAATAATGAGATTTTTAGCCATTTTGTTAACACTATGTTTGTTAAGGGTGCTTTCAGTGTAACCACTTATTACCTTCTTCATATGCGAGTAATCGCTCCATATAGGCAGCGGGTGTTTTATCGGATTGCTTTGATAACACCATGAGCGCAATCCATTTAATATGTCCAGGGAAGATAGGGTGGGCTTCCAAGTTTAAAGCGTGGTCGATAATTTGTTCCCGAGTTTCTGATGTTAATATTTGCGTGCGTTCAAGCAACATAATGAGGTCTTGGGCACTTTTAGTCAGTCGTGCCATCTCAGAGGCGTGGAATACGCGTATGCCGGTATGTGGCTGCAAAGGGTAATCTGGAATACTAATACTAGGGGATACCTGTAGTTCAGCAAGAGCGTCTTGAAGCTTTTCGATAGAAAAACCTAGCTCTTTAAGATCGAATGCAATCTGTTTGTCATCAGGAAGAATAGGCTGCTTGGTCTCGATTTTTTCAAGAAAATACATTAGTGCTTGTAGTAAGCTATTCATGCAGTAAACCTTTTGTATGGTAGGAGATCAGTAAAGAAACGTCTCTAGAAGTACCCTACCCCAAAGAACAATGGGGGGAATATTAGGGGCTGTTTACAACTTGAACTATCTTGGATATGCCGCCGCTTCGAATTCGGATGTTCCATGGCCATACCTCACTGGCACCCAAAATGGCACTTCCACTTTGTTTGTGCCCAAAGCTAACATACCAACAATGTAATGCGGTGCTGGGATGAGCTGCTTTTTAGAAGGCTATCTCTTCGCAACCCTAAAATATCCTCCCGGCACGGACATTATTAATCCTTTAAGCTCCAGTCCCGAAACAGTGGCAGACACAACATGTGCGGGTAAATTTGTCCTTTCTATGAGTTGATCTACGCTGGTCATCTCAAAACCGGTACACTCTAGCAGTAGTTGGGAATGAGCATCAAGGGAATTCTTTGTCGAAGGGGTGTAAGGAGTAGGTGCTACGAGAGACGGACACAAGGGTCCACACAATTCTTCCAGAATGTCCTCAGGCGTCTGGACAAGCTTTGCTCCCTGCTGTATCAGGAAGTGGCATCCTCTAGATTGTGAATTATAAATGGAGCCTGGAATAGCAAAGACCTCTCTGCCTTGCTCATTAGCCAGTCTTGCGGTAATCAGTGATCCACTTTTGAATGCGGCTTCTATCACTAATGTTCCTAGGCTAAGTCCACTGATAATACGATTACGACGTGGGAAGTTCTCTGCTTTGGGTGCAGTGCCAAGTGGGAAATCTGAAACCAGCGCGCCATCTCGCTCAATGATATGCTCAGCCAGTTTTTTATGAGTGGGTGGGTAGATTCTGTCTATGCCTGTCCCAAGTATCCCGATGGTTTTGCCCTGGTAGTCCAATGTCTTTTGATGACTAATAGCATCTATGCCTAGCGCCAAGCCGCTAGTGATGGTAAATCCAGCAACACTTAGGTGTTTTGTGAACATTTTTGCAGCTTCTATTCCTGCAGGCGTTGGTTTGCGACTGCCAACTACGGCAATCTGTCGACTATTGAGAAGCTGAGGGTTGCCTCTGATAAATAATATAGGCGGAGTATCTGGAATTTCTCTGAGTTGGTGAGGGTAGTGTTTATCCTGCCAGGAAACAAGATGTTGTCCAGGTTTTTCAGACCAGACAAGATCTTTTTCCACTTCGCGCCAAGCAGGTTTTTGTAGGGCATGAGCGATGGTTTCTGGTATGCCAAGAGTGATAAGTTCTGAGACAGGTGTTTTGAAGAGTAGAGTTATATCAGGAAAGTGTTCGATTAGTTTGAAAAAGCGAATCGGACCTATGCCACAGGTATGCCATAGCGCCAGATAGAAGGCTAAAGGGTGGTCAGGTATGTTATGAGGCATAGTTGTATCGTCGCAATCTGAGTAAGAAAGATCATGATACTTGCCGTATTAATAAGCGCAATACCGTATACGCCTCGCTTATGACTCTGGGATGAATCAGCTCGCAGAGACGGGCCCTGACCGTTTGTGCCAATTCTGGCAGGGAGGTGGTCTATTACGAAGACTTTAGATATTATCTAAGACGTACGTCTAGAAAACTTGTCGTAACCACCTCCGTCCTATCATCTAGTAGTCCTGCCAGTTCTAGGTGGGAAGTTTTGGGTTTATTGCACAGAATATTTCTCCCAGTCCTGAGTACGGCACATCCAGCTATAGCGAACATTCCTATGGTTACGTAGAAACCAATATTTTCTTGACACTGCCAGGGTTCGTTATCCTTAAGAGATTGGATAAAAGGGGTAAACACAGGTCCATAAATCGAGGTAGAGTAGCAGGAAGTTTGTTCATTAAATTTGACACTTGCTAGCAAGCGGGATGAATTGGATGGCACCTCACTACAGTTGATGAGATTGACTCCGCCAGAGTTGAGTACAGTTTCACTCTTGAAAAAAGATGGAAGTGCTTTTGTCATATAAGGCACGTTGTCATTAGCTGCTTTGGATGTGAAACAACGTATTCCCATCACTTCTGCATTTCCATCTAAAACCGTCGCTGTTTGGTTCCATGGGCTCCACTGTAGCCCTTGATCTCCCTCTTCTAAAAGTTGGTTTTCATCGTCTGATGGTATTCCCAATGAGGTTTCTGCCATTAAAAGCGTAGGCATTTCATCATCTTCGTCTAGCGAGCTTTCTAGTTTCATTTGGATTGAAGCTGCACTGGAAGTCGGAGTGGGCGAGTTTTCAGGCTTTTCTGTGAATCTTAGTTTTGTTTGAAGCCATTCCCATGCATTTGTAAGGAAACTTTTTGGGGAGGTTCGAGCATTAGAATCAGCAATTATTGGCATACCTATTCCTCTCCTAGTATAAAAAAGTCATTGTTCTGAAAAAATAGTACTTTTAGCTAAGTTGAGGTAGTGCCGCTTATTAGACCTCTGCCTTTTGCCTATCAAAATAGATATTCTCATCAAATTCGTTCTCGCTCTTCCCAACCAATACAGCGGTAAAAGAATCTCCAGTGACATTGAGCGTGGTTGCCAGCATATCCATAAACCGTTCTACAGCTAGTACAAGCGCGATCGCATCGGGAGGAAGGCCTGCCACAGATAAAGTCAGTGCCATAAATAAGACAGCAGAGCCTGGTACCCCCGCAGCGCCCATTGATGCAATGGTGGCGATTGCTGTGACTTTGAGTATGGTTAGTGTTGATAACTCAACACCCGCTAAATTTGCTGCAAACACAACGACGACGACCAGGTAAGCCGTCATTCCTGCCATGTTAATAGTAGTTCCTAGTGTTTGAACAAAACCAACGATGTCTTTTTTTACGCCAAGTTTATTCTCAGTGACATCTATAGCAACAGGAAGTGTTGCGGCGCTGCTTGAAGTACTGAGCGCAATCAATTGAACAGATAGCATCTTCCTAAAAAAGGGCATGGGATTAAGTCTTGCAAATACCCGCAAGCCAACACCATAGACAATCAGCAGAATAAGCACGCAGGTAATCAGCATAACAAGCACTAAGTAAAATAGGCTCAACATGGCAGAAATGCTGTGTGTGCCTGTGATGGATGCAGCAATTGCGAAGACGCCTAAGGGTGCAAAGCTCATAACGGCACGAATGATAATGTGGAAAAGAGAGGCTGCTTCCGCAAAGAAGTGAGCGATATAAGGCACTTTATTCTTCGAAACATTAATCGCCAAGCCGAGGATGATTGCAAAAAAAAGCACTTGTAAGATGTTACCCTGTGTAAAAGCATTGAAGACATTGGAAGGGATGATATTGATCAGCATATTTGCGGGATCAATTTGGGTTTGAGGAATCGTGAATTGCTTGCCTACAGCAGCTAAATTTATCTGGCCCAGGCCTGCGCCAGGCTGCAAAATGGAAGCGAACAAAAATGCCAATAACCCTGCTGCAAACATGGTGATGATGTAAACCAATAATGTTTTTAAACCAATTCGACCTAAACTCCCTGGTTTCTTCATGGAGTCGATACCAGAAACTACCGAAACAAATACAACCGGGATGATTAACATCATGATGGCTTGAATAAATAAGTTCCCTATGGGCTGTAGAAGGGTTGCTTTTTCACCGAGCAAGAGACCGATTGCCAGCCCTAACATTAGGCCAATAAAAATTTTTATCCATTGTGGGATTTTGGCAATGGATGAAAAAAAAGAAGCTTTTTGAGTTTGAGCCATTGTTTTTTCCTATGCTGTTGTATATCGCTCGGCCTTGAAAGGACTACTTCATTGACGAATTGGTAAGCGCGCTGATTATTCTGATATTGAAGCTATTCGTCCAGATTTTTGTGTGGCGGATTGATTAAAAAATGAGAAAGAGGTAACAGACCTCCATTGTTGATGATAGGCAGTTTGATTTAAAGTGCTTTATTAAGAAATTCGATTATGT
>JAQSWO010000149.1 GCA_029266595.1 Gammaproteobacteria bacterium | reverse complement strand
GACCTGTTACTTTTAGACGAACACTGCTCAGCGCTTGACCCTAAAAGTTCACAGCACATCATGAACAGCACCACAAATATTATTGAACAAGCCAATATCACTACGCTCATGGTGACACATAATCTGCGTGATGCCATTACACACGGCAACCGCTTAATCATGCTACACCAGGGGAAAATTGTATTGGACATCAAAGGAGAAGAAAAAAAGAAGCTGACCACAGAACAACTGCTTACTCTTTTTCATCAGCATGAGGATAAACTGCTTACATGATAGATACTTTTTTTGCTCTGGTGCCCACTGGCCTGACACAAGGCCTCATCATTGCCTTTGTGGCTTTGGGCGTTATGGTTCCTTTTCGCTTACTCAACTTTCCAGATCTAACCAGCGAAGGCACTTTCCCGCTAGGCGGATGTTTTTGCGCCATCCTACTGATTCATGGATACCCACCCATCACCGCTTTATTGCTGGCCGCCATTGCTGGAGGCATCATGGGCATATTCACAGCAGGCATACACATCAGCCTACGCGTGAACACGCTATTATGCGGAATCATCGTCAGCACCATTTTATACAGCATTAACCTCAGATTAATGGGCAAACCCAATTTGGCCCTATTCAATCAAGAAAGCATTTTTTCCTTCTTAGCCGATACGCAGACTAACAAAACTATCTTATTGCTCGCCTTAAATATCATTGTCATCACCGTTTTCTACCAGTTCCTCAAAACAGAAAAAGGCTTACGATTTCGAGCCGTTGGTCTTAACCCAACTGTTGCCATGCATCAAGGCACACACTTAACTTTATATACGTTTTTTGGGCTTTTCTTAGGCAATGCACTCAACGGTTTTTCTGGCGCATTGATGGTACAAATACAGGGTTATGCGGACGTCGGCATGGGTGTTGGGATTATCATTCAAGCATTGGCCGCCATGATGCTGGGTGAAACTCTCATAGGCACACAAAAACGCTATCAGCTATTACTGGCACCCTTTGTTGGCGCATTAGTATATCTGCAAATACAAGGGCTAGTCATGGCGCTAGGGCTACAACCTTCAGACTTTAAACTAGTGACTGGTGTGATTGTGCTACTCACACTGTCTATCCAATTGAAACGTTCAACAGCCACAAAGCGCTTGCTATAGCAACGCCATATCAAAAGTCCTACGCAATAGGTCAGCTCCCCGACGAGGTTGGCACAAACGAGGAGCTAACCTGTTACATCTGAAAAGCGGCACACAAAAATTTCTTATACCCACCTTCCTTCACAGCCTCAACTTTGGCTTCCTCAACCTTAAATTTATGTAAAATAAGAGTGTCGTACAGAGCAAATATCATCTTTTTATTCTATGCTTAATATTTCATTCGCCTTTACCTGAAACAAGAAATGATATGTTTTATAACTAAAAAGCAAACATAGTCAAAGAGGAGGTAATATAATGCATGATTCCAAAGATGAGACGGCAATTGTAATGGCCTATGACAAACCTATTGAAATTCCAAAAGCATTTTGGGTAACAACAATACAACGCATTTTAGGATTACTTGGCTTGGTGGCTAGCTTCTACTTTCCGCTTGCCATTTTTGCAGCCACATTGTTAATTAAGGATTTTCAAGAAGGCCGGACCCTTGCACAAGAACTTTGGAGTAAACGCGAACGTTCTTTGACAGTAGCAATCTACTTAACCACCCTGTTATCGTTTTTAACGCTTGCCACCATTTCTGCTGAAATTTTTTTGCGCATCTTTTTTGCCATTTCCCTCCTTTCTTTTCTACCACTTATGCCCGTTGTTGCCGGTGTATTACTCGTGGTGAGTAACCTGTTAAGGGGTTTATCTCTGCTTCAGTCGGAGGAATGGCAGAAATACGCAGGGCTTGATGAGCATAGCGAGAGATCGTGGAAAAATTTATTGCTATCGGCGCTAGCCCTTGTGTTTGGATTTGGATTACTAGAGCAGGCCTCACACCAGAAGAAACACGTGCTTATAAGCTTAGGCGCCTTAGCAATTTCTATGGCAATTGCAGGTGCTATTAGTTTAATACTCACTGCAATACCCGTGTTCACCACAGCAAAACTAAGCTTTTTAGTAGAGATTGGTGCAACATTAGGGTTAAGTGGCCCCTTGGCCATCGCGATACCTGTGATACTTGCTGGGGTAGCGCTCGGAATAATTGTTGCAGCCATAATAGCGATGACGTTGGATACTAGTATAAAAAAACAACACCCAGAGCAACAAAATGCAGAAAAAGATCAGGAGCGAAGCCAACCACCTAAACAAAAAAGCAAAGAAGATAAGTTGACTCTCGATTTGTTGCGAAAAAAGAACCCATTGCAAAAAGAAGAATTACAAAAGGTATTACAGCTCTTGAAAGAAAAACCGATTTATCGCAGATCGATAAAGCTCAATCCTGGAGCACAAAAGTTATTTCTGAAAGCTATAGACATTCGGGATAAAGACGCGCTCAAATTTTTGTTAGACCATGTGTTACCTATAATAAAAGAAAATGACAAAAAAATGCCTAACGAGGAACGTCTTTATTTATTCCTAGCGACGCATTTATTTTCTGCAGAGCAAAAGGGAAGCCACGATATTTCTGATTTTCTCGTCGAATGGTTTAGCAACTGCAATGATATTGGCAAGAACATCCTATGGGAAAACGCAGTTTTTCTGATGTGTGCTGGGCATCAGTACTTGTATATCGTTAAACTTTTGTTGCGTCATCCTGACATTCAGCTGCCTGCAGATACAGCATATGGACTTACAAGCCAACTTCTTATACCTACTCTAATACATGCAGTAATTTTAAATGAGCACGAGATCGCTAAATACTTAATAGAAAGATGTGAAGTTGACGTTGGGGCAGCAATTAGGGAAGCATCAAATAAGGACTACCTATTAGCGCTTAATCTTGGCCATGAAAAAACCCCTCTTCTTCTGGTCGAGAAGCTAAAAAGTCTCGCAAGCGAGCTAAGAAGCCAAGAAGCTAATGCTGCTCCTCTTTCTCAAGCTTCAGCAAATAAAGAGCCAATTCATTCTTCTCCTTCTCTATCTGCTGATGGACAACCGAATATGAAGGAAGAAGATAAATCTCCTTCCGCAACTAAACAAAGTAGAATATTTGGTAGCTGGGGACAACCACCAGCACCCGAAGTAATGTCTGGCGAGACATCCCAAGTTGGGGGAGTGAATCAGATCAATCAAGTTGGCAAGCAAACGTGCGCGTTTGGCTAAGCACCAGTAAAGCCCTAACTTACAAGATAGTATAGATCACCTTTCTGCCACGTCTTAATATTTCCTTCATCTTCGCCTGCTATACTTTTTTATAAGTAGTAAATCATAAATAGCAACCTTAAAAGAGGCGATATACCTAAATGCTTGAAAGCCAAATAGAAAATAGGACAGATATACCCGATCCCAAAGGTGCCCGGGTTTCAAAACCATTTTGGGTAATGCCAACAATGCGTATTTTAGGACTGGTTAGCTTAGTGGCTAGCTTTTACTTCCCGCTGGCCATTTTGCCTGCAGTCTTCTTTTTAGCTAAAGATTTTCAAGAGGGCCTATCACGTGCGCGAGAGCTTTGGATTAAGCGCGAACGTTTTTTAGCAGTAGGAGTTTTCTTGACCACATTTCTCCCTGCCTCTTTAGTTATCACAGTATTTTTCAGCCTTCTTTTTCAATTTTCACCTCTTTTAAATCTTCCACTCCTAGCCATTGCTGCTGGCGTATTCATTATATCAAGCAATTTGGTAAGAGGTTTATTTCTGCTCCAATCGAACGAATGGCGCAAATACGGAGGTTTTGGTGAAAATGATGAATTATCATGGAAAAATTTAATCCTACTATCATTCGCACTTGTATTTGGGCTTGGATCACTAAAGCAAGCATCAGCCCCAAAAAAACGCGCGTTTATAGGCTTGGGTGCTTTAGCAGTTCTGATGGCGATTAGTGGTTCTGTCAGCTTAATACTCTATGCAATCACAGTGTTCACCTCAGCAAATTTGAGTTTTCTGGTAGGGATTGGCACAACATTAGGCCTGAGCGGGCCTTTAGCCATCGCAATGCCTGTAATACTTACTGGAATAGTGCTCGGCTTTATCATCGGAGCCATAGCAGCAATAGTCTGGGATGCAAGTATAAAAAAACAACCCTCAATTCAACAAAATGCAAGAAAAGAGTATGATCAAAGCCCATCATCTAAACAAGAAAGCGAAGATCAACGGATCTTCGCTTTATTAGACAACAAGGACCCACTACAAAAAGAAGAATTAGAGAAAATATTAAATCTTTTTAAAGAAAAACCAATTTACTTTCAAACAGTGCACTTCTTTCCAGAAGGACGAGGACGCAAATTATTTTTAAAAGTTATAGAAACTCGGGATAGAGAAGCACTCAGTTTTTTATTAAATAATTTTCTAGGTGCAAAAGAAAATTACACCGTACGTGAGCAAACACTATGTAAATTTCTAATGGAGCAGTTATTCACTGCAGAAAAAGAGGGAAAATCTGACGTTTCGGATTTTCTCTTTGAATGGTTTAACAAAAAATGTGGTAATTCTGGCAAAAATATAATGTGGGATAATGTTCTTCTTCGGATGGATAAGAAGAAGCCATATATTATTCAGCTTTTGTTGCGCCACCCTGACATTCAGCCACCTTCAGATACAGTGCATGGACGCACAAGTGAATATCTTATACCTGCTCTAATCCATGCAGTGGCTTCAAACCAGAAGGATTTCGCGCAGTACTTAGTAGAAAAATGTGCTGTTGATATTGAGGCAGCAATTAAGCAGGTACCAAATGAAGAACTTCTTGTTGTTACTAGGCTAAGATACCTCGCAAAAAATCTAAAAAGTCAACAACCTAATGTTGTTGCTGCTGGTCATCCAGCTGCAGCAAGTCCAGAGCAATCTCACCTTCCGCCTTTTTCTTCTGATGAAAAATTGGAGAGGCTTGTAGGAGCAACGCATGGAGCGCAGAAATTAGGCTTATCTAAACCGAGCCAATCTCAACCATCTAAGCAAAGAAGTACAAATGAAGATGTAAAATACCCACAAAATACAAATCAGCAACCTCTCCATCACTCAGCTTATAATTCGCATCAAAGCCAGCGATCCTCACAGCTGTTAGCTTATAAGCCGGTTTCGTTTTCAAATTCAGCGCTTCCAAAAACTGATAGCAAAAATGAAGAAGACCACCAAAATAAGAAGACAAACCCAAAACCAGTTGTACCAAAAACAGACGATGAAGTAATTCTCGATTTACTGAAAAAAGAGAGCCCGCTTGAAAAGGAAGAATTAGAGAAGATATTAGAGCTCTTGAAAGCAGAGCCAGCTTATCTTAGATCAATGAATCTCTATCCTGAAGGGCGCAAGCTACTTGCGAAGGTTATAGAAATCCAGGATAAAAGTGTCCTCGATTTTTTGTTAAAAGGTTTACCTCTAAAACAAAACTACATGGTAGGCGAGGAGCGCACCTATGTATTTTTAGCAAATGAATTATTCTCCGCAGAGAAAACAGGAAGATACGACATTTCTGATACTCTCCTCACATGGTTTAGCAAATGTAGGGAGGTTGGCAAAGATATAATGTGGAAAAAAGCAATTCTAAGAATGAATCATGGGCAATTGCACATCACTAAGCTTTTGTTGCGACATCCTCACATCCAGCCACCTTTAAAATAT
>JAQSWO010000148.1 GCA_029266595.1 Gammaproteobacteria bacterium | reverse complement strand
TTAGATGGACAATTTTCCATAGATGTCGGAAAAGGGCGTATTATTAATATCAGTAAAAGCTCGCAGACCGAATTGGGTTTTGGAAAAATGTTGAATTTGTTGAGCCTACAATCACTGCCTCGTCGATTGACACTTGATTTTAGCGATTTATCGGTAGAAGGTTTTGCTTTCGATGAAATGAAAGGGGACTTTAAATTAGAAAATGGTGTTGCAAATACACAAAATGCTTATTTAGAGGGGAATGTTGCAAGAATTGATTTAAAAGGAAATATCGATCTAGATAGAAAAGGATATAACTTAGTCATGCTTGTCACACCGTATGTGACAAAAAGTATACCTGTAGTCGCAACCATAGCCGGTGGGCCAATTGCTGGTGCTGCGGCATGGGTAGGGCAAAAAATACTCGGTGGGGTTATAGATACGATGACCAGCAGCAGATACCGTGTGACAGGTTCGTGGGACCAGCCTAATGTTGGAAAGTTTTAGGAAAAAAACTGGACACTAGTAAACGCCTATTTTTTGTTTTCTTTTATGGTACTGGTGTCCAGTTTCTAGAAAAAAACATTTTTCGTAATTGTTTAACCTAATATTGGGCCGTCATCTCCGCCCCCATCTCCAAAATAGCCGCTTACAACAAATTTCAAATATGACAAAGCTCCTGTAGATCCCCCAGTTTTATAACTAGAAAGTAGAGTTGTAGTAAATTGAGAGAATGAAGTTGGTAGAACATAGCCTACTGGATCAGAAGTACGGCCCCCGGCGATTTCTAACAGAGACGAATCTGCTAGTAATTGGATTGATTTTTTCATAATATCCACCTTGATTTAGATTAATTAATCTGAATTCACTCAAAAAAGAAGATTTTTTACCTCTCAGTCTCTACTTTAGTACGGATTTTGACGGATGCCACTACTTCATAGAAATTATTTTATGTGCCTAAGCTTTTAGCTTTCGAGAGGCTGTCCTGTCATCACTCTTTCTCTAATCAGCACAAATCGTCAGATTTTGTTAGACCTAGCTAAAATCTAGGTAAGAGATAAGTCTTTATGTTGAAATAGCAATCTTTTGCCAGTCTTGGGGTGAAAATCTTTTTGGAACAAGTTAGAACGTAAAGCACTTCCAGGCCCAAATATACACTCCGCGCAAATTGATCTATCCCCAAGAATATAATAGATCAACCCGCAAAGACGGTCGGATCCTGACCGTTTGTGCCAATCTTGGCAGCAAGGTGATTTATTAGAAAATCTAGCCACTTACATGCCAAGACTAATTAAGAAAGGGCTTCACATATGCGCGATGATCGCATCGCCAAATTCAGAGGTACTTAATAGCGTTGCGCCGGGGATCGCACGCTCAAAATCATAGGTAACAGTTTTGGCTTGGATAGCCCCACTGATGCCTTTGATGATGAGATCGGCCGCTTCTGTCCAGCCCAAGTGTCTGAGCATCATTTCCGCAGATAGAATCAATGAACCAGGATTCGCCATATTTTTTCCGGCGTATTTAGGTGCAGTGCCATGTGTTGCTTCAAAACAAGCAGCCTTGTCGCTTAAGTTAGCGCCTGGCGCAATACCAATTCCACCAACCTGTGCAGCTAATGCATCAGAAATATAGTCACCATTTAGATTTAAGGTGGCGATGACGCTATATTCTGCTGGATGCAGAAGAATTTGTTGCAGAAAATTATCTGCGATGACGTCTTTGATAATGATCTCCTTGCCCGTCTTAGGATGGGTGAGTGTATGCCAAGGCCCGCCATCTAAAGCTGTTGCGCCAAATTTTTCGCGTGCAACTTCATAGCCCCATTCTTTAAAAGCCCCTTCTGTGAATTTCATAATATTCCCTTTATGCACCAAGGTAACAGAGCTCCGGTCATTGTCGATGGCGTATTGAATAGCGCGGCTGACGAGGCGTTGTGTGCCTTCCTTAGAGACAGGTTTAACACCTATGCCGCAATGTGCTGGGAAGCGAATTTTCGTGACGCCCATTTCATCTTGGAGGAACTTTATGACTTTTTTAGCTTCAGGAGAATCAGCCACCCATTCTATGCCAGCGTAGATGTCTTCGGAGTTTTCTCTGAAAATCACCATATTGGTTTTTTCAGGATGTGTAAGCGGGCTAGGCGTGCCACTGAAATAGCGGATAGGGCGAAGACAAACGTAAAGGTCTAATGCCTGGCGCATGGCCACATTTAGCGAACGAATGCCGCCTCCCACAGGAGTGGTAAGTGGTCCTTTAATGCTGACCACGTATTCTTCCAAGATTTCTAGGGTCTCAGGAGAGAGCCAAACATCTTGACCGTAAACTTGTGTAGATTTTTCACCTGCGTAAATTTCCATCCAAGCAATACGGCGTTTGCCGGCATAAGCTTTTTCGACAGCAGCGTCGACAACTTTTTTCATGGGTGGGGTAATATCCACGCCAATGCCATCGCCTTCAATGAATGGGATGATGGGATGATCAGAGACGTTTAGAGATAAGTCGGCATTAATAGTGATTTTGTCGCCTTGTGTAGGTAAATTTACCTTTGCATAGGTCATATTCTGCTCCAATGTAAGTAAATAGTGAGGCGTATGCCTCGTTATTTGAAAGTTCTAGTGAGTAATAGGATGGCTCGATGATTCTGAGGCATTATGAACAGGCGCATTCTAGAGTATTTGTCAGTGGCTCACTATACCTATCCTGCTTGAATATGTGCTTTTCATCTCCTCCCTCACAATTTAAGTGTAATGGCGCTAGATTAAATGATATGTTATTGCGCTTTTAGTAGCATAATGGAATGGAAATTGTTTGAATTAATACTAGATTTGTATGTGTGAGAATGACCGCGCGCAATCCTGTAGCGGTTCCCGCCGATAATGATCAAGCAAGGAGTAAAAGTCATGTTTAGTAAATCCTTAGAGATAACGCTCAATCAAATGTTTGACAGAGCAAAAGAAGAACGTCATGAATTTATGACTGTTGAGCATCTCCTATTAGCTTTGATCGAGAACCCAGAAATTATAGAGGTTTTGGTAAATTGCGGCGCTAATGTGCAACGTATGCGTGCAGGTCTAACTATTTTTGTGGAAGAAGCAACACCCAGGTTTCCAGAAGGTAAGGAGCTGAGTATACAGTCTACACTGGGTTTTCAACGCGTACTGCAACGTGCTGTTTTTCAAGCACAATCTATAGGAAAACTTGAAGTATCTGCGATTAATGTGCTGGCAGCTATTTTTGGCGAGGACGAAAGCCAGGCTATGTATTTTTTATCACAAGAAAATATTACACGCGCAGATGTTATGGCAAATTTATCTACTGATATGCCTAAACTTGGGGATTACGGTGAGACCCGAATGAATCTTGAACGCCCACAACCTACTCAGCAACCTGAAATGGAGGCAGAAGGGTTCACTTCAGAAAATCCGCTGGAGCGCTATACAACTAATCTTAATGAGAAAGCAAGAGATGGAAGGATAGATAGATTAATAGGGCGTGAAGACGAGGTGATGCGCA
>JAQSWO010000040.1 GCA_029266595.1 Gammaproteobacteria bacterium | reverse complement strand
CGGGGATACGTCGATGAACGCATGGCGAGCCATGAACAATTGTATGCTGTGAAAGAACCTTTAGCATTAACCGAATTGTTTGAACCCAAAGATGACACACAAACACCTAATAAAATTCTTATTTTAGGTAGAGCTGGTATTGGAAAAAGTATTTTATGCCAATATTTGGCTACACAATGGGCATCTGATGCGACTGGTTTTGCTGCTGATGCTAAAGACGAAGAAATAAAAGAAATATCTGTCACTGATTATTTACAGCAAAAATTCGATGTGGTGTTTTGGTTAAAGTTGAGAGAGATAGCAGCAAAGATAACAAAGCGTGATGCGTTGACCGATGTGATTAATCTATTTTGTTTAGGAAAGATTGAAAAAGATAAACCCACAGCAGAAGAATTACGTAACTATATAAAAAATCATAGCGATAAAATTCTTTTCATTTTAGATGGCTATGACGAAATCATAAATCGCATTGACCAGCCAGAATATCGTCATGTAAATCGCATATTAGCGGAGATAGCTTCTCATCAGCATCTCCTTCTTACCTCACGTCCAATAATAATCGACACCTTAGGTGGCCAACCTATCCAATTTGATCGGCGTTTGGAAAACATGGGTTTCCTCAATGAAAACATAGAAGCCTATGTCCATCAGTTTATGCAAACTGCTCAAAAGCCTAAACAAGCAACACAGATGTTAAATTTTTTAAAAACATATCCTAGTGTTTGGGGTATTGCGCATATTCCCATCAATTTAGAATTACTCAGCTGGCTATGGTCAGAAGGAAAATTAGACTTCGAAAAAAAACAGATCATCACGTTATCGGCACTATATCAAACCATTCTTGATCACGTACAAGAAGCCTATACCCGAAAAACACCAAAGCGTCCGTTCGCTCTTGACCTCAATGATTACATGGCAAATAAAAGAGAAAATGGGCAGCGCAATACCGTTGCTGATCGGGTGAATGAATTTTTAGAACACTTAGCTTACAGCGCAATGGAAACAGAAACGCTATTCATTCCTGCCTCGCAGATAAAAATAGTTTTAAAAAAAACGCTTACAGAGAACGGATGTTCTAGTGAGAAATATGATCAAGAACAACTCTTAAAATCTGCCACAGATAAATTAGGATTTTTGCGAGTAGCAGGCCAATCTGGCGGCTGGCAGTTAGATGAAGACCACTATTTTATTCATTTAAGTTTTCAAGAATTTTACGCAGCAAAATATATCACGCGAATCTTAAGTGAACACCCACACAGTGAAGAAGGTGAACATGTTTTTGAATGCATTCTTAACGAAAAATATACACCGCGCTATCAGTTGATGTTGTGGATGAGTGCTGGCCTGCTATACCAGCAAGGCAAAAACAGCAAACACCAACAATTCTCACCGTTACTTCGGTTTTGGCGAGCAATTTTGTCGCAGCCTAGAGACATGATTGGGTATCACCATATTGTTTTAGTGATGCATTGTTTAGATGAATGCGAAGCAGATGACCGGTTAGATTTGCATCAAGCATTAATCGCTCAGCAATGGGCGTGTTTTAAGTTTTATGCCAAAAATTGGTATCAGAAGTCTGCATGGTATCTACGGGGTTTTGATTGGAATCACAATCACAAATTATATTACAGGCAATTGGCTCAATGTAGCGTTTTATGCACTTCAGCGTCTATGCTGACTCATCTGTTAGAGGCATCGCGGGAAGCTGGTGATGATGGTTGGATGAGGCGTGATGCCGTGTATGCATTGAGCCAGATGAGCAACCCAAGTGAAGCTATCATCGCAGCCTTATTCAGTGCTTTGCAGGATAAAGATTATTATGTCAAGTCCATTGCCGCTAATGCTTTAAAGAAGCTAAATAATCTAAATAACCCCAGCGCAACTGTGATTAAAGCCTTGCTCAACGCTTTACGAGATGGAGATTATTCTGCCAAGTCTGCTGCCGCTGATGCGTCAAAGAAGCTAAATAACCTAAATAATCCCAGTGTAGCTGTGATTGAAGCCTTGCTCAGTGCTTTGCGAGATGGAGATTGGAAAGTCAGAAATATTGCTGGTTTCACGTTAGGTCAGCTAAGCAACCCCAGTGCAGCTGTGATTGAAGTCTTACTCAGCGCGTTACGAGAAGGAGATTATTCTGTCAAATCTGTTGTTACTGACGCGTTAAATAAGCTAAATAACCCCAATGTAGGTGTGATTGAAGCCTTGCTCAGCGCTTTGCGAGATGGAGATTCGAAAGTCAGGGATGCTGCTGCTTCCGCGTTAGGTCAGTTAAATAGCCTCAGTGAAGCTGCCATCAAAACCTTGCTTAGTGCTTTGCGGAATAGAGATGAAAATATCAGAGCCAGATCTGCTGCCGCTCGCACGTTAGGCCAGCTCCATAACCCCAGTGAAGGTGTGATTGAAGCCTTACTCAGCGCTTTGCAAGACGAAAGTGTACGTGTCAAAAGTGATGCTGCTGAAGCGTTAGGTAAATTAAATAATCTCAGTGAAGCTGTGATTGAAGTCTTGTTCAGTGCTTTGCGGAATGGAGATTATTATTATGTCGAGCCTGTTGCCACTCGTACATTAGGCCAGCTACATAATCCCAGTGAAGCTGTGATTGAAGCCTTGCTCAGTGCTTTGCAAGATGACAATAAAAATGTCAGGCAAGTTGCTGCTTCTGCTTTAAGTCAGCTAAATAACCCTAGTGAAGCTGTGATTGAAGCTTTGCTCAATACTTTGCGAGGTGGAGATTGGAATATTAGGTCTGTTGACGTCATTCGCGCATTAGGGAAACTACCTAATCCTAGTGAGGCTGTAATTGAAACCTTGCTTAGCGTTTTGCAAGATGAAAATAAAGATGTTAGGCAAGCCGCTGCTGGTGTGTTAAGTCAGTTAATTAGCCCCAGTGAAGCTGTGATTGAAGCCTTGCTCAACGCTTTGCGAGATGAAAATAAAGATGTTAGGCAAGCCGCTGCTTCTGCGTTAAGTCAGCTAAATAATCCCAGTAAAACTGTAGTTGAAGCCTTAAGCAGTGCTCTGCGAGATGGAGATTGGAATGTTAGGTCTGTTGATACCATTCGTGGGTTAAGCAAGCTACCTAATCCCAGTGAAGTTGTGATTGAAGCCTTCCTCAGTGCTTTGCGAGACGAAAATAAAGATGTTAGGCAGGCTGTTGCTGAAGCGCTGGGCCAGCTAAATCATCCCACTGAAGCTGTGATTAAAGCTTTGCTCAGTACTTTGAGGGATAGAGATACAGATGTAAGGCGAACCGCCGCTCTGGCATTAAGCAAGTTGCCTAATCCTAGTCAAGCTGTGGTCCAAGCCTTGCAGGGTGCTTCGCGAGGTGGAGAGTGCAATGTTAAGTCTGTTGATGCCGCTCGTGCGTTAGGCAAACTACCTAATCCCAGTGAAGCTTTGCTCAGTGCATTGCGAGATAAAAATAAAGAGGTCAGGGAAGCTGCTGTTGAAGCGTTGGGTCAGTTAAATCACCTCAGTGAAGCTGTGATTGAAGTCTTGCTACACATCGCTTTACGGGATGAAGAGAAAGATGTTAGGGAAGTCGCCGTTCACGCGTTATCAGCACCAAACACTATCCAAGCTAGGAAGCTTATATTTCAACGGTTTATGGAGGACGAGCAAGGGAGTGCTATGTATTTTTCTCACTGGTTTGAGGAAAATTACCTATTGCTGATTGATCATAGAAAAGGAAATATCATTGCGCGTCAAGAATGTCAAACCTACGTTATTCCTTTGCTTTCCGACGATTTAGTTCGCTTAGAAAAGCAAGTTATCTTCGTAGCTCAGCAAAAAACTTACCCATCAGAGTTTTATAATCTATCCGGTAGTAGTGATCATGCAGAAAAATCGGTCTTGCAAAGCTCAAAACTAAGTGCATCCATGTGTTTTATTTCTGATGCCCTATGGTTGGTATATTTAGTACGGAAAAAAAATGGCCAGTGTGCTTTTCTTGTGATCGAGGGCATCGCATCAGAAAAACATTTCGTGGAATGTTATGAATTTACTCTATCTCAACGTGGTAGCAATCCTTCCTCTGGTTTTTTCCTACCTGGTAGCGGTATAGGACGTGTATTAAAAACTAAGAATTTTTTAGATTTGCTTGATAAAGATAAAAAAGATTATCAATGTAAAGCTTGGGACATTGATCCTGCAACAGGTCGAGGGCTATTACAATTACTAGAAGCTGAAGCTTTAGTTTCAAAGTTGCAGCGCCATGACTGTCTCGCTTGGGCAGAAGAAAAATTAACAGGAATTGGCTTGCCGGTAGAAGGGCATTGGGCTGATTTTACTATTGTCTTACCGGTATCTGTTGCCAAAAAAGTTGAAGCACCTGTGCCTGTTCTTGTAGAAGAAAACAAACACTGTCGATTAATGTAGAGAACGGGCGATTATCCACACCGCCAACCTCAGGGAAGAGGCTTATGACAATGAAACCCAAAGAAACACTGCACGGGCTCCGCACTTCTGCTGCTTCCTAAACAAATGTCAACTTAAACTGTTAGTGTGGTAGCCTAGATGAATTGCCTTCGAATGTTCATCGAAAAGAGTTTAGGCTAGAAACGCTAGCTTTAGAAATGCCTTATTAATAAAAGAGGAAGTTGATACAACTATGCTACTTACTACACTTGTTAACTTCATCACGGAACCCTTTCAATACGCCTTCATGCGGCATGCCTTTTCAGCAGGTAGTCTTGCTGCTGTGCTGGCTTCTATGGTGGGTTTTTTCGTCGTGATTCGGCAGCTTGGCTTTGCAGCGCACGCGCTAGGTCATGTTGGATTTGCCGGCGCCTGTGGTGCCATGCTATTTGGTTGGGCTCCTATCGCTGGACAGCTCGTCATCACATTATTGACGGGTATTTTTATGGGAACATTAGGTCGAAGGTTAGAAGAAAGAGACACTATTATTGGTATTACGCTGGCATTTGCGCTTGGATCGGGTGTTCTGTTCTTGCACTTTCTCAGTGCTTATAGCGGCCAAGCAAGCAGCATTTTGTTTGGGAATTTGCTGGGTGTTTCATCGGAATCCATCCGTTGGATGTTAGTGCTCACCATTGTAGGCCTGCTCAGTCTAGCTGTTCTTGCTAGGCCTCTATGGTTTAGTAGTCTGACTCCCATGCTTGCTGAAGCCAAAGGACTCTCTCTTAACAAGGTCGCTATTTTATTTTTTTGTGTTATGGCGATTGCCATCACTATCGCCAGTCAAATTGTGGGTGTGCTATTAGTGTTCACGCTGATCGTCGGTCCCCCCGCTATTGCTTTGCAATGGAGCCGAAATTTTTGGCCAGGTATATCACTGTGTGTTGTACTTTCATTGGTCATCGTTTGGGTGGCGGTCTTCCTTTCTTACTATACAGACTGGCCTATCAGCTTTTGTATCAGTGCCTTAATTTTTATATTTTATGTGCTGAGTGTGATCAAAAATGGGCGTGTTTTTAGGCGATAAAAAATGTATAAAAAACACATAATTTGCCAGTTTTATCGATCATTAGAGGGCCAAAATGGTGTAAAAATAGGGGCTTTTTAACCCATTGATTCCTAAAAAATAACCCTTCAAAATCAAAAGGTTGTGCTGGCTTGCTTATGCTTTCTTGAGCTGTTTGATAGATAAAATGATTGACTTTTCGCTGAAACAGATGTTATTATCTTTTAGATGAAAACATTAAAAAATAGTAATAAATTGGTTATAGGGAGTGTATTGTTTGGTTGTCTTTTGGTTAGCTGTAACGCATCATCAGCAACACAATTGCCCTTGGCAAATCAGGAAAGTAACCCCCGCTACACATTCCCTCACAATCATACTCATGCCTCTCTGTGGCAGGACATGAGCAACCGTTATGCTCTTAAGGATATGGCTAATCGTAATGCAGAGCAGCGCGCTGAAGTACAGAAGCAAATCAAGATTCTCCAGAAAAATCCCCAAGCCTTGTATAAGAAATTGAAAGATGCAGAGCCCTACATCTCATACATCTATCATGAAACCCAAAAACGTCGGTTACCTGCAGAATTGGCACTCCTACCTGTCGTTGAGAGTGGTTTTAATCCTCATGCTAAATCACATGCGGGTGCCTTAGGCTTATGGCAGATCATGCCGTCGACTGGGACGCATCTGGGTCTAGTTGATGTCAAAGACTACGATAGTCGCAAAGATGTGATTGCTTCCACTGACGCTGCTTTAACTTATCTTGCCAAGCTTCGTCAAAGTTTTCAGAATGATTGGTTTATTGCCCTCGCTGCGTATAACTGGGGGCCAGGTAATATGAAGAAGACCATCAAACAAGGAGTGAAATGGTATAAGCGTGCGAATTATTGGGAATTGAAGATGCCTCAAGAAACCAAGCAATACGTTCCTAAGTTGCTTGCATTGGCTGAGATCATTAGAAATCCAGCACAATACAACATGCAATTACCTGTAATGACTACAAAACCTGTATTGGCTTCTATTCAAGTAAAGGATCGCATCGATTTGAAAGCGGTTGCAAAATCTTCTGGTATCGACATGGATACGATGAAAAAGCTGAATCCAGGCTATACAAAATTAGCAACAGCCAAAAATGCACCTAATATGCTCTTAGTTCCTGCGCATAAAGAAAGGGAAGTGCTACGTGTTGTGAAACATCCCCAACGTTCAGGTGTAATGTTGGCTGCTAATAAGTCTAATGTAGCAGGGCAATCACAAAATGATAGCGCGGATCTCTTGAAGGCTATCTTGAAGCAAGGGAAGTGGGCCGTGCTCGCATTGACAAACGTTCCACCTGCTAGCCAAGGTTGATTTTATTTGAATTTCAGTTCGATGGGGAGGCATGATTTGTTGCTTTTTTAGGCCCTAAGGAGAGATTTTGGTTTTCTCTTTAGGCTTCATATATTGATAGTTATTTCATGTTGTCACTTTTATGCGAAATAGCTAATTCTTTTCCAATCCCTTGAGCCAATAAAGTCGCTGCTAACATGTTTAAGCTAACGCCTTCCTCTTTTGCATGCAATGCTAGCGCGGCGTGTAAGCTTTTGGGAATTTTAGTGCGCCATTGCCCACTAAATTGCTGAGCTATGCTGGGACGTGGGATTTCATCATTAAATTCTTTAGCTGTTTTAATCCAAGATTCAATGACAGATTCAGCTTCATGAATTGCTTCTTCCACAGTTTGGCCGTCTGCTATGCAACCAGGCAAATCAGGCGCTTCGACCAAAAAACCGCCACCTTCCTGATCGCTTAATGGTCTTACTACTAAAGGATAACCATACATGCTCATATCAACTATCCTCCTGTTCTTCAATCAACACTTAAAATTGCTTGATGTAAATCGCTTTAATGGGCTTGTGAGCGGGAACTGTTAATTTTTTACCAGATGCTGTTCTGAACGTAACGTGGCTACTGCTTGGTTGAGGATAATCAATGTTTAATCTCTCAGCAATCGCCTTCAAATCCTCTATACGCCAATCGCGAGGATTATTGTGCATTTTTTCAAGTTGTTTCCTCTTGTTTTACTCATGTTAAAGATGATGCTGTATTATTAAAGAGTGAGCAATATACAACTGAGCAATAGACTAATGAATCAACGCTTGCTTGGCAATATCGATAATGAAACACTCATGGCTTGATCATAGTCATGAATGACCCAACCTTTTGGTGCTTTCTTGAACTTTGAAATAATCTGGTCGCGATGTTGCATCTCGCTACTCACCACGAAAACACGGCGGCAGAAATCTGTTTAGAGCAGATTTGGGCGTTTGAATTTTTTAATCAAATACTTCCATGTACGCTTGTCTGTTTCATCCATGAAACAAACGATTTTCTTATAAATCTCACATGTATAAGCTTAACATTCTCAGATTCTCGCTATTTAGATGCGTTTTCACCGATTTTTTTCTTTGGATTTTCAATCATACTTAATATTTCTTTAAGTTAGATGTGCGAAAATGTTTACAGCCCTACCAAAAAATATGCTTATCCGGTACATCAAGCCCAGCAAGGGTAGGAAATTAAAAACAATACGATTGAGGTAAAATATGCCATTAGAAAGCTTTTACACGGGTCAGAATGAGGGCACTCACAACGCGCCATATGAAGTATTTAAGCAGGAGGTTCCTGTTGAATATAAAGCCATTGAGAAGCTATTAAGTGAGAAAAGTTGGGCGAGCTCGCGCACTGAAGAGCAGAAACAGGTTGAGCGTAAGATGCGGCAAGCATTTATTAATACCTTGCAATCAATGGGTGTGTTGGCACAAGATGAAAAATCAGTACTGCCAATAAGCGAATGGCAAAAATCTAAGAATCTTCCTGTAAATCAACAAACAGAGATGCTAGATCTTCTTAATAAGTTTGCTGAAGAAATAAACACACTGCGCGGCAAGAATAATTGGGATCCCATTGATCTTAATATATTGGCCGCCAAGTTTATCAACACCGTAAATAACACCTCTTCCTTAGGACATTATGCTCTTGAGATGCTTGTGGGAGCACTAACGATGGTGATGCTCACTTCATTTTTCAATATTGCAATAACTGTCGCTGTGGCAGTTGCAGTCGAAGAAACAGCGGGCATAGTAGTAGCGGCTTGCTTGGGTGCTCTTGCTGGCCTTGTGGGCGCTAAAATGGGGTATCATATTGCGGAAAGAAGTCAAGCATCTCTCGGAGAAAGCGTGATTGAGCAAGCAGCGAAACAGGATGTGGCAGGGGCAAGATCGTCAGCTAAGAAAGCAGTAGAAGATAGTGCGCAAGCAGTAGAGGCGACAGCGGTAACACAGCGTGGTTTCTTTGCAGTAGCTGCGACCCTTAAAGGTGGTAATGAAGCGCCAAAGGTTGTGAGCCAGCAGATAGAGTTTGCTTCAGCGGTGACACCACCAGCCTAGTCTTATGCTAGGCTTCGCATCCTAACTTCCGTTGTCGTGCTAAAAGTTAATCTCTCTTTGGTCTTCTGGCCTTAGGGAGATACTATCCGAGATCCAATAAAACTCTGTGATAAATTATAACCAATTGAATTTCATGATATTTTTTAGTCAGTTCTTCAGGTATAGCAACACTCATTAAGACTTGCAGTATTCCAACATGTAGATCCCGGACGCGGACCCCCACTAATACCTAAAAAAAACAGGACTAATTGGAAGAATAAGCTCGGGGATGACGTCAGTATGTGTTAGTGAGATACGCTATATTAGATTTTTTCTAGATTGCCACGTCACTGCGCTCCTCGCAAAGACGGACAAATTCTGTGTAGGAGCTTATTACCGAAAGTACCTATATGCACTATGGCTCTGTACGTATTTTTGAAGTCACCGCTCACCCGGCAAAAGGGATGGTGTACGGCCTGCTTCTCTTTCACTCCTAAAGTTTAACACGCGCAAACGCTTCTTCTTGTCTTCTGTTCGCGGATCAAAGCCTACCAATTTATAACCTCTATCCTCTGTAGCCATCCAAAGCGACCACGTCATAAATTCTGTTGCTGAAACTAATTGAATCCCAGGCCAGCCTTTTTCAATAGCATATGCAACGACGGCATCAGCTGTATCGAATGACTGTTGGAGTAAGCCACCTCTGAACTGATGTTTCCCTCCCTCGCCGCCTTCCCCTTCTCCGCTGTCTTCATCCTGCATAAGTAAAGCACTTCCCACGCCCCATGGTTGGTAGATAAATCGTCCTAATGAAACACTCATGGCTTGGTCATAATCATGGATTACCCAACCTGTCGGTGCTTTTTTGAACTTTGGGATAATCTGATCGCGATGTTCCATCTCGCTGCTAACCACTTGTAGATAGGGATATTGCCTGAGCAAAGATGCCACCATTTGCCGAGTGGGTGGTTTGGTCCAATCAACAGCAGGGGTAGGGATGCCCATGTCTCTGTCGCCCCAAACATCGGCTAAGAAAGCTTCAGCGCGGTCAGAAAAGTAATCAAGGGAATTATCAAGCATCATTATTCTCCGGTACGGTTAGGGGCTGTTGACACACTTTGATAGCTTTGGGCGTGTTGCGGCTTATTTATTCTCTGTTGCTCACATGCCAACAACGTATACTGCGTTATAGTGCTCAAAATTCGGCAATTTCTCTCAGCCTCCCAGCGACGCCAAAGCCCCTCTTCTGAACATCTTTGGAAGGCGAGCAGTATACCTAATGTTTTAGTTGCTTGTCTGCCAAATCACCTGAGATCTTGAGTGAAGCAACTTAAAGAAGTTGACAAGGTTGTTTGTAATCATGCATCATTACAAAAAATCTAGTTTTCTTATTCAGAATTTTCGGAGAATAAATAATGCTATTTAATGATTTGCATAGCAAGAAGTAACAAATTATCTCAACAGCTCATAAGTATGGTGCAAGTAATTTGCAAGTGTTTGGCTCTGTTGTAAGAGGACAAGAAAAAGACGACAGCTATATTGATCTGCTTGTGTCTTTTAAACGGGGTTACGATATGTTTAAACAGAGAATTCCGCTTCAATAAGAGCTAGAACGTATTATTGGTAGAAGTGTGGATCTTGTAGTAAAGCATGAGATAAACCCGCATATTAAAAATTCAATATTAAAAGAAGCAAGGGATTTGTAGTATGGCGAAAAATTGGAAATTATATGCACTGCATATATTAGACTGCGTTAGTAAAATAGATGAAATTGGAAAAAGAAAATGCTAAAAGATATTGGAGATGAATGATGAAAAAAGCAGAAATAGCAGAAGATATTGAGAATAAATATATTGCTCAATATCAAGATGGCTGGAACGCATTTATGAAACTTTGTTTAACAGCTAAAAATTCTGACGCTCTTTCTTCCGTCTTTGAAATTTTTCTAACACCCGAAGAAAAAAAAGATATTGCGACGCGTTGTCTGATTGTTAAAGATTTACTAGAAGAGCAAAAAACGCAGCGGGAAATGGCAAAAGATTTAAAAGTCAGTATTGCTAAAATAACACGTGGATCAAATGAATTAAAAAGGCAAGATGAAAAATTAATCCACTATTTAAAGAGGTTTTTATGTTCCGCACCTTGAGCAAAGAAGAATTTCTCGTATTGGCTACTAAAAAACCTTATGTGGCTGTTTATAAAGAATTGATGGCAGATACATTTACGCCTATTTCAGCATTAGAAAGCCTTGTGGTTAAAGAAAACAATACCGCCATGCTATTGGAGTCTGGCTTAAAGTTTCATGAAAGCGGCTCTTATTCTTTTCTAGGTATAAATCCTTACGCAACTTTTATGACTAAAAATGGCGTTACTACCGTTATTCACGGAGATGAACAAAATTCTTATCAAGACACGCCATTACCATTGCTGCGTAATTTTCATCAAAAATTCAGCTGCGTGCATGATGAGCATAGTAAATTAGTAGGACAGATGATGGGATTTTTGGCGTATGACGCTGTGCATTATTTTGAACAAATCCCAGACCACCACGTAGATGATTCTAATATTCCTGATATTTTATTTCACTTTTATCGAATTAATTTAGTCTTTAATCATGAAACCAATAAAATTCTCATCGCAGTGATTGCCGAGTCTACCTCGGATTATGAAAAGGCTTATGCAGACATAGAAAATATTATTGAACAATTGCAGCAATCATCGCCTTCTATCTCTCTATCTACTTATGCCGCTGACGCTAATCTAAATCCTAATGATTTTCAAACGGACTGTGACGATGCGCAATATGAAGAAAAAGTACGTCGTGCAAAAGAGTTTATTCATTCCGGTGATGTATTCCAATTAGTATTGTCCAGAACTTTCTTCAGGCCCATTAAAAGTACGCCACTATCTATCTATCGTATTTTAAGACACAGCAATCCTACACCTTATCTGTTTTATCTTACTATGCCTGAACTTATTTTATTTGGCGCTTCTCCTGAAAAAGTGGTTAGTATGGAAAATAAAGTGGTTACCATCGCCCCGATTGCAGGCACCATACCTGTGACGGACGAATCCACTGAAATATTAGCCCAAAGGTTACGAGATGATCCCAAAGAACATGCAGAACATATGATGTTGGTAGATTTAGCACGTAATGATATAGGCGCAGTATGCGAACCCGGTAGTGTTTATGTTTCTGACTTAATGGTAGGCGAACGATTAACCCATGTTATGCATTTAGTCAGTTATGTGAAAGGTAAATTGGCTGCAAAATACGATGCATTTGATTTGTTAAAATCTGCTTTCCCAGCAGGGACGCTAAGTGGTACACCCAAGATTAGAGCGATGGAGTTAATTGATGAGCTGGAATCTTCTAAGCGTCATTTATATGGTGGCGCTATTTGCAAAATAGATAGTGAAGGGAATTTAGATAGTTGTATCGTCATCAGAAGTGGTGTTGTTAAAGAAGGTGTGGTTCATGTACGTGCTGGTGCTGGTGTTGTTTTTGATTCCAATCCTGCAGCAGAAGCTTTAGAAACACGCAACAAAGCAAAAGGGGTTTTTAAATCCGTAATGGCCGCAGAGTCGGAGGAATTATGATTCTAATCATTGATAATTACGATAGCTTTGTATACAACCTCTACCAATCCATAGCGCCACTCATAGATGATGTGCAGGTAGTAAGGAATGATCGTATCACATTAGCAGAGATAACAGATTTAAATCCACAAGGAATTATTTTATCACCTGGCCCAGGGAGACCTGAAAATGCAGGTATTTGTGTAGATCTCATCAAACATTTTAGCGGGAAAATACCTATTCTT
>JAQSWO010000039.1 GCA_029266595.1 Gammaproteobacteria bacterium | reverse complement strand
GTTTGATGGCAAGCGGTATAATCTGTTTTATCCAAGGGAAGACTGCGTCTCCCCTTTGGAAACCCCATGCGCTAGAGTCAACTCCAAAGATGCTAAAAACCAGTATCTTAAAGTTGGATGAATATAGAATAACTATTTAATGAGGTGAAAATTGAGCGAACGTACATTATCCATTATCAAACCAGACGCAGTTGCCAAAAATGTTATCGGGGCAATTAATCGTCGTTTTGAAGAAGCTGGTTTGAAAATTGTTGCTGCAAGAATGGTGCATCTAACCAAAACACAAGCAGAAGCATTCTATGATATCCACAAAGAACGTCCTTTCTTTGCGGACTTGGTAAACTTTATGATTTCTGGTCCTGTACTGGTACAAGTATTAGAAGGTGAAAATGCTGTGGTTAAAAATCGTGAGCTTATGGGTGCGACCAATCCATCCGAAGCTGCGCCGGGAACTATCCGTGCTGATTTTGCTGATTCTATTGACCAGAATGCTGTGCATGGCTCCGATGCTGCGGAAACAGCCGCTGTAGAAATTGCTTTCTTTTTTAAGCCTGAAGAAATTCATAGTCGTTAATCTATAGACCGTATGCTATCTTTACACTCTCGTTCCTACGCTCCGCGTGGGAATGTAGAGTGAGTTAAGGCATAGCATAAAAACCTCTTCCTCTCCCTTCTTATTGACATATAGTACTTATACAGTACTATATCCGCCATTCTAAGTCCTATCGGTATTTCTCCATGTTAAGAATCAGTAAGTTGGCCGATTACGCCATTCTCATCATGCACTGCTTGGCTGTTTCGGAAGAACGGCCTTTACTAAGTGCCAGCGATGTGGCGGATACGGTACAACTCTCTTTGCCTACCGTTAAAAAGATACTGAAAATGCTCTCTGAAGCAGGATTGTTATTGTCAGTGAGAGGTTCAGAAGGCGGATATGGTTTAGCAAAAGAAGCGCAGCACATTCAGCTGGTGCAAATTATTGCTGCTATAGAAGGAGAACTGGCACTAACCGAATGCGCCAATGATTCACGCAGCTGTACACAAAATGATAGTTGCGCAGTTAAGCATAATTGGCAGGTGATCCACCAATATATATTTTTAACGCTGGCGAATATTTCTCTAGCAGATATGATGACACCGCTTTTCATGTCAGACATACAGCAAAGGAATCAACTGGCAAATGGTGATGCATATGGAAGATGATAAAAAGAAAATACAAGATGAACGTGAATATCTCGATGACCTAGTGAAACAGCGTTATCAGCACGGTTTTGTGACAGATATTGAATCTGATGCGCTTAAGCCAGGCTTAGACGAAAACACTATTCGGTGGATATCAAAGAAAAAAAATGAGCCAGCGTTTATGCTAGATTGGCGGCTTAAAGCTTATAAACATTGGCTTACCATGACGCCGCCTGAGTGGGCGTATGTTCAATTTCCTCCTATTCAATACCAAGATATTATTTATTATTCCGCCCCCAAATCTAAAGATGATGCGCCCAAAAGTTTAGACGAAGTCGATCCTGCTCTCATTGAAACCTATAAAAAATTGGGCATCCCGTTACATGAACATGCAAAGCTCGCAGGCGTTGCGGTAGATGCTGTATTTGATAGTGTTTCTGTCGCCACAACTTTTAAAGAAAAACTTTCTGAAGCCGGTGTTATTTTCTGCTCTTTTTCAGAAGCAGTGCAAACGTATCCAGAACTAATAGAGAAATATCTTGGTAGCGTGGTGTCTTATAGAGATAATTTTTATGCGACATTAAATTCTGCTGTGTTTAGTGACGGTTCATTTGTCTATATTCCTAAGGGCGTCCGCTGCCCCATGGAGCTATCTACATATTTCCGTATCAACGCTGCGAACACTGGACAATTTGAACGCACTTTAATTATTGCAGATGAAGGCGCATATGTGAGCTATTTAGAGGGTTGTACCGCACCTATGCGAGATGAAAATCAGCTGCATGCTGCTGTGGTGGAATTAGTGGCATTAGATGATGCCCAAATTAAATACTCAACCGTACAGAATTGGTATCCTGGTGATGAACATGGTGTAGGTGGTATTTATAATTTTGTGACTAAGAGAGGTATTTGTCGTGGCGCACGTTCTAAAATTTCTTGGACACAAATAGAAACAGGCTCAGCCATCACTTGGAAATATCCTAGCGTGATTTTAAAGGGAGATGATTCTGTCGGTGAATTTTATTCAGTTGCCTTAACAAACCATTATCAGCAAGCAGATACTGGTACTAAAATGATACATTCGGGCAAAAATACTAAAAGCACAATTATCTCTAAAGGTATTTCAGCCGGTTTTGGTCAAAATGCCTATAGAGGATTAGTGCGCGTGAATCCTGGAGCAGATTATGCGAGAAATTACACGCAGTGTGATTCTTTACTATTGGGAGATAAATGCGGCGCGCATACCTTTCCCTATATAGAAGTAAAAAATAATACAGCGCGTGCTGAGCATGAAGCCACCACATCTAAAATTAGCGAAGACCAACTTTTTTACTGTCAGCAACGTGGTATTCGGACGGAAGATGCTGTAGCAATGATTGTGAATGGTTTTTGTAAAGAAGTATTTAAAGAGCTACCCATGGAATTTGCGGTAGAAGCACAAAAATTACTCGAAGTGAGTTTAGAAGGGAGTGTGGGGTAAATTTTCTTTATCGTCTTTGCGAGGAGCTTGCGACGAAGCAATCTAAGAAAATTAGGTCATGTTTGTAAAAAAGCCTATTTTTTATATTATGGCAAATAAGAAAAATGGGACGCTTTATACCGGTATCACTTCAGATTTAGTAAAACGAGCATACGAGCATAAAAACAGTGTGATTAAAGGTTTTGCTAAAAAATATGATTGTAACATTTTGGTATTCTATGAAGCTCATGAAGCCATGGAACCTGCGATTTTTAGGGAAAAACAAATAAAAGCTGGTTCCAGAAAGAAAAAACTGGAACTGATAGAAGATATGAATCCAGATTGAAAGGATTTATATGAAGGGGTTATTTAGTATTTTTGATTTGCTGAAGTATAGGCTTTTAGCAAAGGCGACCATAAGGTCCTTTGGGATATTGGAATTTTTGCTGGATTGCTTCGTCGCAGGCTCCTCGCAAAGACGGTATAGTGGTATAAATGAATTTATTTAATGACATCAACCGAGAAACCTATGTTAACGATTAAAAACCTACATGCCAATATTGGCAATAAAAAAGAAATACTGACCGGATTAAACCTCGAAATCAAATCCGGTGAAGTGCATGCGATTATGGGTCCCAATGGCTCAGGTAAAAGCACGATGGCTAATATATTGGCTGGGAAAGAAGGATATGAGGTTTCTCAAGGTTCAGTAGAATTTTTAGGCGAAGACTTACTCGCATTAGCTCCTGAAGAACGTGCTGCAAAGGGTTTATTTTTGGCATTTCAATATCCAGTTGAAATTCCTGGCGTAAATAACATGTTCTTCCTAAAAACAGCATTGAACAGTATTCGTAAAAAGCGAGGAGAACCGGAGTTAGACGCCTATGATTTTCTAAAAAAAGTAAAAGAGTTATTAAAAGAATTAGATATGGATGAAAGCTTCTTAAAGCGTGCATTAAATGAAGGATTCTCTGGGGGAGAAAAGAAGCGTAATGAAATGTTGCAAATGTTAGTATTACAACCAACACTCACCATTCTAGACGAAACAGATTCTGGTTTAGATATTGATGCTTTGCAAGTTGTTGCCAAGGGAGTGAATAGCCTGCGTCGTGCTGATAGATCGATTATCGTTGTCACACATTATCAGCGTTTATTGGATTACATTGTACCTGATTATGTGCATGTGTTGTCCGGTGGCCGTTTAATTAAATCTGGTGGAAAAGAGTTGGCATTGGAGTTAGAAAAATCAGGTTATGGTTGGATTGAAAAAGTATGAAACAATCATTAGAACAAAATCTTAAACAGATATCTTCAAGTGTTGTGAGCCCAGAAAATCGTTCTGTAGCGTTAAATAATTTTTTGGTGCAGGGCTTCCCAACACGACGTGAAGAAAATTGGCGATATACAGATTTAAGCTTTCTGAAAGAAGCTGCTTTTACGCTATCAGAAAATACAATAATTGATCGTTTGCAAACAGGCTTTAAAGTAGGGAAAGGTAATGTTCACAGACTAGTGTTTATAGACGCTTGTTTTTCTGAATCACTTTCTTCTGTTAAGGCATTAGATGAGCAATGTACTGTATTACCTTTAAAACAAGCTTTGGCAACAAACTCGGAAATAATTAGAAAATATTTAGCGAATGCCCATCAAGAAGACACGCGTTTTTTAAATTTAAATAATGCATTTATGTCCGATGGGTATGTGATTTTAGTACCTAAAGGAATGGTGATTGAAAATCCAATTCACTTACTGTTTATCTCATCCGATAAAGACAACGTGATGTCTTTTTCTCGCAATATCATTTTGGCGGAAGAAAACAGTGCGCTCACAGTATTTGAAGAACATCTTAGTATGGATGGTCAAACCACGTTTGCCAACCATATTACTCAAGTGGTACTAGGAGCAGGCGCACGACTAGACAGATATAAACTACAAAATCAAAACGAGCGCGCTATTCATATCGCCCAAACTTTAGTGGACCAAAAGCGTGATAGTCAGTTTAAGAGTTATCAAGTTACCTTGGGCGCTGCGTTATCTCGAGAGGATTTAAATATCAGTCAGCGTGATCAGGGTGCATCCTGTGCCTTATACGGTTTGTATTTGGCCGAAGCAAAACAGCACCAGGATCATCATACACGCATAGACCATTTAGCGGCGCATGGAAATAGCGTTGAATATTATAAAGGTGTTTTAACAGGTCAAGCTAAAGGAGTATTTAATGGCAAGGTGGTTGTTCATCCCAATGCACAAAAAATAAATTCACAGCAGACTAACAAAAATTTGTTGTTATCAAACGCAGCAGAAATGAACACTAAGCCAGAGTTAGAAATTTATGCGGATGATGTTTCTTGTGCGCATGGTGCAACCATTGGACAAGTTGATTCAGAATCGTTATTTTATTTGCGGTCTCGTGGGCTAGATAGCGTATCGGCCATGTCGTTACTTGTGCAGGCATTTGCTGATGAAATTGTGGAAACATTTGAGCATAAAGATATTAGCGATTATCTCCGAGAAATGACGCATGCCAAGATGTCTACCCATTTTCTTTCGTGATATATAAGGCTGGACCTATGCCACTCAATATAGAAAAAATACGTGCAGATATTCCAATTCTGAAAGAAGAAAATGCGGGTAAGCCTTTAGTTTATTTAGACAGCGCCAATACTACTCAAAAACCTCAATCAGTCATTCAGGCAACACATGACTATTACACACGATATAATGCCAACGTACATCGAAGCGTATATCAATTGGCTGAAAAAGCGACGCTGTTATATGAGAATGCAAGAGACAAGGTCAAAGATTTTATTCATGCTAAAAATAGAAATGAAATTGTTTTTGTTAAAGGTACGACAGAAGGTATTAATTTAGTCGCTCACTGTTTAGGGCGTGCTACATTCCAGCCTGGTGATGAAATTTTAATCAGTCAGATGGAACATCACTCCAACATTGTCCCCTGGCAAATTGTGTGCCAACAAACAGGCGCTGTCTTAAAAGTTGTTCCAATCACAGATGAAGGTGAATTGGATATGGTTGCTTATGCCAGTATGCTCAATGATAAGACACGCTTGGTTTCTATCATTCATGCCTCAAATGCACTAGGCACGATTAATCCAGTAGAAGAAATTATTCAGCTCGCGCATGCAAAAAATATTCCTGTGCTATTAGATGGCGCACAATCTATTGCTCATACTTCTATTGATGTACAAGCTTTAGATTGCGACTTTTTTATTTTCTCATCGCATAAGATGTATGGTCCTACAGGCGTAGGCGTACTTTATGGTAAATCGCAATATCTGGAATCTTTTCCCCCTTACCAAGGCGGTGGAGATATGATTAAACAGGTTTCCTTTGAAAAGACAACATATGCGGATTTACCTTATCGTTTTGAAGCAGGTACGCAAAATATTGCGGGAGTAGTTGGGCTAGGCGCAGCCTTGGATTATCTAAATGATATCGGTATGGAAAATATCCACCATCATGAACAAGCATTACTGCATTATGCTACAGAACGTTTCAGGCAGGTCGAAGGTTTGCGCATCATCGGTACAGCTAAGCATAAGGTGGCTGTGATTTCATTCGTGATGGAAGGCGTACATCCACATGACATAGGTACTATACTTGATAGCTGTGGCGTCGCTGTGAGGGTAGGACATCATTGCGCAATGCCATTGATGGAAAGATTCAAATTGCCGGCAACGGTAAGGGCTTCTTTTGGCTTGTATAATATTCAAGCTGAAGTGGATATATTGATCGCATCATTAGCTAAAGTAAGAGATTGGTTTGGACATGTCTGACTTAACAGAACTTTATCAAGCGCTGATTATTGATCATGGTCGACACCCCAGAAATTTTTGCGTGTCTGATCACGCAAATTGCGTGTTAGAAGGTTTTAACCCTTTATGTGGTGATCGTTTAACGCTTTATGTTACTGAAAAAAACAATGTAATAGAAGGTATCACATTTAAAGGAGAAGGATGCGCTATTTCCATGGCGTCCGCTTCCATGATGACAGAAGCGTTGAGCGGTAAAACGGTGGCAGAGGCGCAAGAGATTTTCAAGTTATTTCATGAGATGGTAACAGAAGATTCAGATAAAGACTTTGAAGCACTATTAGGAAAACTAAGCGCACTCTCTGGTGTGACCAAATATCCTGCAAGGGTTAAATGTGCAACCTTGTCTTGGCATACCCTGGTTGCTGCATTAGCGCATTCGGATAAGCCAGTGAGTACGGAGTGATTGGAGATCACTGTTTTAAAACGGCAGTTGACGCAGCGTTTTGGCCATTTAAGTGATACTTATCAACAGCCAATTGAACAAGCAACGCTTGAGCAACTAATTCTTTGAGCGGATAGGGTATTGAATGCTAAAGCATTAGAAGAGTTGTTTAATCAAAGTTATGTAGAAGTGTGAGAGGTATTTAAAATGACAGAAGATAATAACATTATTAAACTGACAGATGCGGCGCAGGCCCATATTAAAAGCTTTCTAACATCTATGAAAGAAGGTTCAGGATTCCGCGTAGATATCAAACAAACCGGTTGTTCAGGTTATGCATATTTAGTTGATGTGGTTGAAGCCCCCAGAGAAGGCGATATTGTAACAAAACAAAATGAATTAAAGCTCTTCATAGGGCCTAAATATGTTGATTTGCTCAGGGGTACATTGATTGATTATCAACAAAAAGATGCTAACCAAAAGCAGCTGGTCTTTAATAACCCTAACTCTGATGCATATTGTGGCTGTGGTGAGAGCTTTACCATTAAAAAAGATAAGAGTGAATAAATGTCTGATGTACAAAAAATCATTACGCTTTTAAGAGACGTAGATGCCTGCCTTATTCCCTCGGGAGCGCATATTTTTTTGCAGCAAGGTACAGAAGTTACAATTACGCAAGCACTTGGGAGCAGTTATACCGTTAATATCTATGGCAATCTTGCAAGAATAGACGGTAAAGATGCAGACGCATTAGGCAAAGAGCCCGTTCAAGAAATACTTGAAATACCTGAAGGTGCTACGCTATCCGAATATGTTTGGAAGCAATTAAAGCTTTGTTATGACCCGGAAATTCCCGTCAACATTGTAGATTTAGGTTTGATCTACACCTGCAATATTAATGAAGAAAAAACTGGAGAAGCCGTCATCAATATTACCATGACGCTAACAGCACCAGGATGCGGTATGGGTCCTGTATTGGTCAATGATGTTAGACATAAAATTTTATGTTTGCCTGGTGTGAAAGAAGTGAATGTGGAAATGGTATTTGACCCTCCCTGGGATAGGGAGATGATGTCAGATGAAGCGAAGTTGCAGTTGGGTATGTTATAGCCTACTTTCGTCTTGCGAGGAGTGCGTAGCGCGACGCAGAAATTATCCAGTCCTTCGTCTTTGCGAGGAGCGATGCGACGCGGCAATCTAAGACATAGTTGATCCAGTAAAAAATTTAACACTCGAAGAACGCTAAAAATAATTGTTTGTTTTTGTGCCTTTAGCAAGGAAAATATTATGTTACCCTCCGATCCTAAAATTGGTTTTGTCAGCCTCGGTTGTCCTAAAGCGCTGGTAGATTCTGAACGGATTCTCACCCAATTACGTGCGGAAGGTTATCAGATCGTTTCGAATTACAAAGGCGCTGATGTGGTAGTCGTTAATACCTGTGGTTTTATTGATGATGCAGTTGATGAGTCGCTAGATGCGATTGGCGAGGCGTTGTCGGAAAATGGAAAGGTTATTGTTACCGGTTGTTTAGGTGCGAGAAAAGAAATAATAGAAGAGCGCCATCCTGGCGTGCTCTCTATTACTGGTGCGCACGATTACAAAGGTGTCATGCAAGCAGTACATCAAGCACTTCCCCCGCCGATAGACCCTTTCACTAGCTTAGTCCCTCCTCAAGGTATTAAGCTTACCCCATCACATTTTGCTTATCTCAAAATTTCTGAGGGCTGCAATCATAAATGTACTTTTTGCATTATTCCCTCCATGCGCGGAAAATTGGTCAGTCGTCCTGTAGATGAAGTATTAAGAGAAGCAGAAAAATTAGTGCAGGCGGGTGTAAAAGAATTATTGATTATCTCTCAAGATACCAGTGCTTATGGTGTAGACGTAAAATACGCAGCTCGCCAATGGCGAGGCCGTTCAGTCAAAACGCGTATGATGGAGCTAACAGAAGCATTATCTGAATTAGATGTTTGGGTGCGTTTGCACTATGTCTATCCTTACCCTCATGTTGATGAAGTCGTTCCTTTGATGGCTGAAGGAAAACTTTTGCCTTATTTAGATGTTCCTTTACAACATGCCAGTCCACGCATTTTAAAATTGATGAAGCGCCCCGCATGTACGGAAAATAATCTTGAACGTATTCAGGCATGGCGAAGCATTTGTCCAGAAATCACCTTGCGCAGTACATTTATTGTTGGTTTTCCTGGTGAGACAGAAAAGGAATTTCAGGAACTATTAGATTTCTTGAAAGCTGCCCAATTAGACAGGGTAGGCTGTTTTAAATATTCTCCCGTCACAGGTGCAAAAGCAAACGAGCTGCCAGACGCTGTACCTGAATCTATCAAACAGGAACGCTGGGAGCGTTTAATGGAAGTGCAAGCAGACATTAGCGCAAAGCGACTACAACAAAAAGTGGGCAAAACTATTCGCGTATTAGTAGATGAAATTGATGAAGAAGGCGCAATTGCGAGAAGTGCCGCGGATGCACCAGAAATTGATGGGAATGTTTTTATCGAAGGCGCTACTTGGTTAAAACCTGGGATGTGGGCAGAGGTGGTGATTGAATCTGCTGATGAGTATGATTTGTATGGGAAATTGGTCTAACGTGCCAGGTGGTAACAGACCAGCCCCTAGATAGAAACGGCCATGTTTTGCCGATCTCGGACGAAAAATGCCCTCAGAGTGCTCACATACTACGTGTATGTATGCTGCGCTCCTCTTCGATCATTTTTTTTTCGCCCAACCTCGTTTAAAACCCGACCATTTGTGGTAAGGGGTGAGCTATTACATATCTATCTGTGATGTGGGTCTAACTTTATCCCCTCTCTCTTTGGGAGAGGGTTAGGGAGAGGGAATGCATATTTTTCTAATGTAGGAGCCCTGGGTCTGATGTATAAGGCATCAACGGATTATTCGTCATCAGATAAAACACAATGATTAAGGCAGTGAATGCAGGGATGCCCAGCACTACCCAAGACCAAAAATAAACGCGATATTGGCGGGTCAATGGTGTTTGCGTGTTTAATGCGACAAAAGCCAAATCTCTACATTTAATTTGCAAATAAACGACGATAAACCAACATGCGCCTGCGATGGCATAGCAAGCTGTAACGGTTAATGTCCACGCAGCTGTAAAAGGATATTGCTGTAAGTAGAGCAATAAAAACCCTGTCACTGGCTGTAAAAATCCCGATATTCCTGTAAACCATGCATCAGCGATCACCACTCGTTTTGTCGCCAAAGCAATGACTTCAATGTCTTGTCCTATATTCGCTGCTAGCATGTAAAACGCCGTACACACCCCCACACCGAATAAAATCGAAGCGCTGATGATATGAATGATTTTAAGTATCTCATATAGCATTAGCGATCAGGCTCCAAAGCCATCATGATCAATGTTGCGACTATCAATGGAATGTTTTTCGCTACAGGAATAAACGGCTGCCACCATAATGCAGGCAAATAAAATGTGATCACTCCTGTATATAACAACATCACTGCAATTGATAACCCACCTATAAGTTTGATTTTGTAATTCAATAGAATCAAACATCCCAATGCAGCGTTAAGCAAACAGCCCCCATAAAGAAGAAAGCCTTGCCAGACAGGATGCGTGGCACCCATTTGGGACAATAAGTCATAGCTTTCTTTATGTGGGTAAATAAAGAGTACTACAAACGCTGTCCACAGCCATATAAAAGCGAGGCTGTATCTTAGTAGCGGTTTTGCAAAATATAAACGCGCATGCCATCTATCTTGTACTTGACTGGGTGATGTTAAAAGTGCCTCAGTAAACCCCCGAGGTCTAAATGAAATGGACTGCATAAATTGTTCAGCCTCTTGAGGAGATGCCACATTATCATATTGCATGAGCTCAACTGCCGTTGTATTCACAGGGCTATCAGCAAATCGATCTCCCAACTTCCCCAGAAGCTTAATGAGAAAAAATGGTACAGGAATGTTAATCACCTTTTTAAAGCCTAACCAAGCACGTAGAGTATTAAGTATGGTTCTTAAGCTAAGCGTTTCGGGCCCAACAACCGTCAACATCTTTTTGCCAGATAAGGTGATGCTTTCATGAACCACACGGGCTAAATCCTCAATGTGAATGGGCTGAAAACGTTGTGTCGCTTTGCCTGGTAATGGCAGTATAAACGGCATACCAGCAAAACCTCTAAATAATGAACTTCCTCCATGCGAACCTGGGCCATAGACAAATGAAGGCCTTAAAATCGTGCTATCTAGTGTATTGGTATGAGTAAGATAGTCTTCTATTTTTAATTTGCTCAGAGAATACGGTTGTTTGCCATGCGCAATGCCTAATGCGGAAAGATGTACAATTTTTTTGACGCCTGTTTTTTCAGCTGCTTCAAACAACGCTCTCGGCGCATCATAATGTGCTGCCCAAGTATCTTTAGGATTGGGCATTTGAAAAACACCTACGCAGTTGACGATGACATCAATTCCTTCTAGCCGTGCTTCCCATACGCTTGGATCTGTATCTACAAAAAAATCAGCAGCGATCACTTTTATATCCGGGAATACTGTTTTGACGAAACTAGTATTCCGTGCGCAGCCCACAACTTCGTGTCCGTTTTTTAATAGCGTTGCAATAATATTTCTGGCGATAAATCCAGAGGCGCCTGTTACAAATATTTTGCTCATGATATTTCTCCATTTTATATAAAAGGCGTAGATTTCATTACGGCATCGCGCACGACCAGTATCAATAAAACAATGATCGAACAATAAGTGATATGCAGCCCCTTCACATATTTAACCTTGAAATTATTAGATTTTTTGAGGCGCATAAAATTTATCCATCTCAGTGTGACATTTAATGCCCATAATAGCGTCACGAGTGATAAAGAAAAACAAGCCGCTGCTACCCAAGGAATGGTAAAGGAGAAATCTGTTGATTGCATGACAAGAAAAGCGCAAGAAGTGAAGATGCCAACAATAAATATAAAAGACGCAATATCAATCAGCAGTGTATTTTTAAGGGTATAAAGCACTAGAGATGGACTGGATTGTTTGAGGCTAGCTACCACATAATAATATCCAGCAATTTGGAACCCCAAAAAAGTGACACTAATCAGCAGATGGATGAATTTAATCATGCTATTCTCGCGGCAGATTTAACTGCACAGTTGTCTGCTCCTGGCGCTTAGAGATATGGCGTAAGAGATCAGTCCCTATGTTGAAACGGTCGGACTCTCACCATTTATGCCAAATTCAACGGGGGGTGTTGACCTATTACGATATGGCTTTATTGAGAGTCTCAACAATTTCAAGCTAGGTATCTAGGAATACCTCCACACAATAGGAAACCCCATAATGAAACAAGATTACTCTCATAGCAAACAAACACGCAACCCCTACCCAAAGAATATCCATAACCAACGCATACTAATTTTAGATTTTGGCTCTCAATACACTCAGCTTATTGCACGCAGGGTCCGTGAATGTGGTGTTTACAGTGAAATTCATCCGTATGACCTATCCGACAAAGACATACAAGCATTCGCACCTGATGGCGTTATTTTATCCGGCGGGCATGAAACCGTTACCTCCCTAGAAACACCTCGTGCTTCCAGCCTCATCTTTGAATTAGGCTGTCCTATCTTGGGCATTTGTTATGGCATGCAGACTATGGCAGCACAATTAGGTGGTAAGGTGGAAATGTCCAGCCATAGAGAATTTGGTTATGCACAGCTACAAATGCATGGTCATTCTCCCTTATTTTTTGGTATTGAGGATGCGATTTCCGTAGACGGTCTATCACAATTGGATGTTTGGATGAGCCACGGTGACAAAGTGACGGCTATGCCTCCGGATTTTATCTTGACGGCAACATCAGATAATACTGCGATTGCAGCAATGGCAGATGAATCACGACATNNNNTGCAAGGGACACGAATACTGGCACGTTTTGTCCATGAGATTTGTGGCTGTAAACCTGTTTGGACGACCAGCAATATCATCGAAGATGCGCTGAGGCGTGTGGCGGAAACTGTCGATAGAGACCCGGTTTTATTGGGTTTGTCCGGTGGAGTAGATTCATCGGTTGTGGCTGCTTTATTGCACAAGGCCATAGGTAAGCAGTTAACTTGCGTTTTTGTGGATACAGGCTTATTGCGTTTAAATGAAGGCGACGAAGTGATGCAAACTTTTGCGGAGCATATGGGTGTTAATGTGATACGCGTAAATGCACAAGATCAGTTTTTTCAAGCTTTGGCGGGGATTTCTGATCCAGAACAAAAAAGGAAAATCATAGGAGCAGAATTTATTAAAGTCTTCGAAGTAGAAGCGAAAAAACTATCGGGTATTAAATGGTTGGCGCAAGGAACTATCTATCCTGATGTGATCGAGTCAGCTGCTACTCAGACAGGCAAAGCGCAAGTCATTAAATCACATCACAACGTGGGTGGATTGCCTGAAAATATGCAGTTCCAATTAATAGAGCCGATCAGAGAACTCTTCAAAGACGAGGTGAGAAAAGTAGGGCTGGATCTAGGGTTGCCATATGAAATGCTCTATAGGCATCCTTTTCCAGGACCAGGATTAGGTGTGCGTATTTTGGGGGAAGTGAAACTTGAGTATGCAGATATTTTACGCCACGCAGATGCTATTTTTATGGAAGAACTGAAAAAGAACGATTTATACCACCAGATAGGTCAAGCATTTGCCGTGTTCCTACCCGTAAAATCAGTGGGAGTGAAGGGAGATGCGAGAAAATATGAATATGTGGTTTCTTTAAGAGCGGTAGAAACAGTCGATTTTATGACAGCGCATGTGGCAGAAATTCCTTATTCTGTATTGCGTCATGTCGGTAGAAGAATTCTCAACGAAGTAGATCACGTATCAAGAGTGGTCTACGATATTTCGGACAAACCGCCGGCGACCATAGAGTGGGAATAAAAAATGATTAGCTATTTATGGAAAATGCATGATGAGGCTACATCGTTTTTTTATTTTAATGCGCATACTGCATCAAGTTATCTTTAGAAAGCGCACGATCAGGTTTGCTCTTTGAATATGACCATCACACAACAAGACCAGTACTATATTGAACAAGCGCTAAATCTGGCTCAAACTGCTTACGACCAGCATGAAGTTCCAGTAGGCGCGTTGGTGGTATTAGGAGATAAAATTATTGGAGAAGGTTGGAATCAGCCGATTTCTTCTCATGATCCTACCGCGCATGCGGAGATCGTGGCGCTTAGAAATGCAGCACAGTATCTCCGTAATTATCGACTGCCTGAGACGACGCTCTACGTTACCTTAGAGCCGTGCACCATGTGTGTAGGCGCGATGATACACGCACGTATTCAACGACTAGTGTTTGGTGCCTTTGATCCTAAAACAGGGTCAGTGCAAAGTGTCTCTTGTTTGTTAGATGCAGGGAAATTCAATCATAGAATAGCTTGGGTAGGGGGCTGTAAGGCAACGACTTGCGGAGAATTGCTGCAAAAATTCTTTAAAGCTCGTCGATTTAGTAGATCGATTTAATAAATTCTTAAGGTTGAGGTGCTACAATATATTAGTGAAGTTTGAATTTGATGCGTTTGTTTTTTAGACCTGGTGTTATTTGGTTAATTGAAATGTGTTAATTAAGTGAGAGGGTACGTCCAATGCCTGATGTATTAGGTTCTCTAAAAGATGGTTTCCTGGGGAAAACGAAAACTGCCGAGCAGAAGGTTTGGGAGAGCTCGCGCTGGGTCGAGGCTGAGGTGCGGGCTGATCTGCGGGTTGAAAAAGCTAAAAAACAGGTGGAGCGAGCCGAGCGACAAATCCAGCGAGCTGGAGATGATATAGCAAGAGAGGAGTTTCAAAAGAAAAAAGAATATTGGGAAAAAATAGAGAAACAGGCAAAGGAAGACGCAGAAAATTTTGCAACTGAAAGGCGTAAAGAATTGGGTATCGTTAAAGGTGCTGATGGGAAGTTCACGCGTATCCAAAAAACAATGACAGAAAAAGCGCTTGGTGTATTGGGTAGTCCTGGAGTGGGTGGTGTTTTATGGGCGATTCCAGTAGGACTACTATTGGTCTCTGCTGGCTTTGTGTCGGCAGGGATTGTATCCATGCTTGTAATCTTAACTGTGAGTGGATTGGCCAGCTATTGGTGGAATGGAAATCGTGGCAAGTCTAAATCAGGCCTTGTGACAAAACAGTTGGCGCCTATTCTAGTTATTGGTATTGCCATCTTCGGCTTGGTCACGGGAGCACCACTTTATTCATTGATAAGTCTTGGATTGGGGGCGCTTTATTTTGGCGGAAAAGCATTGAGTGATTGGTTGGCCCCAAAAACTTTAGATGAGGAGCAGAAAGAGGGGACACCTTTTAGGAATGCAGGCATGATGGTGTCAATGATAATTAGCTCATCGCTCGGCATGACGATGTCTTTTCTTCCCAATTTTTTGCTTAGTTCCTTCATGCCTTCGTGGCTGGTATCTGCTGCAGCACCATTTACGTCTTTTACTGCTTTTGCCTCGGCTATAGAGACAGGGTTTATGACTATTTCTGGACTTCTAGGTGTGAGCCCAGTCGGTATGGGTATTATTCTCGGGGGTGTGGTTTTATTAGCAATGATATGGACGGTGTGTAAAGTGACTAGTTTGAGCAGAGAGTCAAGCGACCACATGGCAGCTGCAGAGGCTTTAGAAAGGTACAGTCAGCCTATAGAGCTTATGCCACTCAAAAACAAGGCTCAACTTTCTCATGATGGATTGAGAGATGACCTAGATCTAGATGTGAGTACACCAAATGGTGGCACGAATACGTCGCGCCTTTTAGAAAGACAAGAATTTAAAGGGGAAGGGCTTGGTGATGATGACGATCTCTTCGTAGAGCCAAGTGCTCCTGTCGATCCTGACGCCGGGCAACCTATTTCTCCTCCAGGATTTATACCGCATAAACAAGGACCCGGGCCGCATACGCCTAGTATACAATAATCGTCGTAATAGCATTGATACTTTTATTATGTATGCTACGCGTACATGCACCGGTATTGTTGTTGCTATTATGACAGGTTAAAGCGCAAAAATTTCCCTTTTTCCCTGCTAATTTCTGTCATTCTCATTAGGATTAAAATTTTCGTAAGATGATAAAGTTGTCTCTGTGCACGACAAAAATAGAGCCTGATTAAAAAAGTGTCAAAAATGAAAGATCATCACTGCGCATCATCGCAAACACGCCATGAATACATCCATGTAGGCTCTTCGGAAGCATCCATGTTTTCGAAGGTTTGCTCCTGATACACAGCGGATGGGTTGATCTTTCATCAAATTTTTGTTGTGTAGAAAGTAAATTTGTTTTATCCACCCAAATTTTCATAGAGCTATAAAATACCTTCTCCTTTCCGCGCATGAGACCGTACACATTAGAGATGACATCCCAAGGGAGTTATTGTAACCTTCGCCGCGTTTATGGGGGTGCCCCAAATGAGGGGGCCTTCGCAATCTCAAGATGACGGTATTTTTATCTCATAGGAGAACAAAATTGAGTTACGCTAATGTTAGCCCAGGCAAGAATCCGCCTGATGATGTGAATGCCATTATTGAAATTCCTGCCAATAGTGCGCCGGTCAAATACGAGATTGATAAAGAAACCAACACGCTAATGGTCGATAGATTTCTCAGCACAGCTATGTTCTATCCTTGCAACTATGGCTATATTCCTCAAACCCTTTCAGATGACGGCGATCCTTTGGACCTCATGGTGCTAACGCCAGAGCCTTTGGTGCATGGTTCAGTGATACGTTGCCGTCCTGTTGGCATGTTGATGATGACAGATGAAGCGGGTATTGATGCGAAGATTCTGGCGGTGCCGGTCAGCAAACTCACCAAGCGTTATGATCATGTGCTGTCTATGGATGACTTACCCAGAGATCAGCTTGCAGCTATCGAGCATTTTTTCGAGCAGTACAAAGCATTAGAATCAAACAAATGGGTCAAAGTAGAGGGATGGAAGGGCCTGGAAGTCGCACAAAAAGAGATCATGGATGGCATTAATCGATATAAAGAAAAAAGCGTTTAGTAGTGACTGAATTACACCTTAGGAGCCTAAAATACATGTCAGACTTTATCTTTCCCAAAATACCACCCGTGTTAGATGATTTGCATCAGACCATGGCGAATGCCTATAGAATGGATGAAACGCAAGCGATGCAAACACTGCTAGATGTTGCTGAACTTCCTGCCGCTCAGTTGCAAGCCATTAGATCCCGTGCTGAGACGTTAGTACTCACAGTACGAAAAGGACGTGTGGGGAAAGGGGGCATAGATGCATTTATGTACCAATATGGTTTATCCACCGAAGAAGGTGTTGCTTTAATGTGTTTGGCGGAAGCCGCATTGAGAATTCCAGATACAGAAACCATCGATTATCTCATAGAAGATAAGATTGGGTCTGCTAACTGGGGAGCACACCAAGGTAAGAGTGAATCATTCTTTGTGAATTCTGCCAGTTGGGCCTTGATGCTGACAGGAAAAATTTTGAGTCCTCAAGAGAAAACTGATAGCTACTTGGGCCCAGTGCTAAAGAAGTTTGTGAAACGTACAGGCACTCCCGTGATCAGGAAATCAGTGAACGAAGCTATGCGTATTTTAGGCAAGCAATTTGTCATGGGACGAACGATTGATGAAGCCACCAGCCGCGCAAGAAAAGAAGAAGAAAGAGGGTATACCTTTTCTTATGACATGCTAGGAGAGGGTGCACGTACCATGAAGGATGCAGAGCGTTATTTCGAGGCATATAAAGGCGCTATAGATGTCATAGGCAAATCGGCTGAAGGTAAGGGGATTTACAAAGGTGCGGGTATCTCCATCAAACTGTCCGCATTGCATCCGCGTTACGAATTTGCTCGTAAAGATTATTGCGTGCCCTTCTTGATTGAACGTCTAAAATTACTGGCCATGCAAGCTAAGAAATATGATATCGGTTTAACGGTGGATGCTGAAGAAGCAGACCGTTTAGAAATATCATTAGAGATTATTGAAGCTGTAGCTAAAGACGCCGCCCTAGTAGGGTGGGATGGTCTTGGATTAGCAGTTCAAGCTTATCAGAAGCGCGCATTTTTCCTGATTGATTGGTTGGCTGCATTGGGCAAAAAGATCAATCGTAGGTTTATGATACGTTTGGTAAAGGGCGCTTATTGGGATTATGAGATTAAAGATTCTCAGGTAAAAGGGTTGAGCGGTTATCCAGTGTTTACCAGAAAAGTGAATACAGATGTTTCCTATTTAGCTTGTGCTAAAAAGATGATTGACTATGGTGAGATATTTTATCCTCAGTTTGCGACACATAATGCCTATACCGTTGCTGCCATCATGGAAATGATTGGAGACAGGCGGGATTATGAGTTTCAATGCCTTAAGGGTATGGGACGCGAATTATATAACCAGCTTGTGGTGGATCAAAAAAATTCGGTTAACTGTCGTATCTACGCACCAGTTGGTCAACATGAGGACCTGCTCCCTTATTTGGTGCGTCGTTTACTAGAAAATGGTGCGAATAGTTCCTTTGTTCATCGTATTGTGGACGAAAAGACTCCTGTTGAACGCTTGATCGAAGATCCTGTAAGTAAGGCACGATCCAACGACAGCATCCCACATCCGGCTATTCCGCTGCCAGTGGACATTTATTCAGACAGAAAAAATTCTCGTGGTGTAGACCTAAGTGATGTGACCGTCTTAAGTGATATGGCCAAAGCCATGACTGAAATTGGAATGAATCCTTGGTCTGCTGGCAGTACCGCGCGTGATCCTGCTGTGACAGAAAGCATGGTTCGAGATGTCACCAGTCCTGCTAATCATCATCATGTCCTTGGGAAAGTTACGACGGCTGTCAAAGAAGATATTGAGTATATGATGGACCGTGCGTTAAAAGCGAAGCAGCGTTGGAATGACGTACCTGTTGAAGCGCGTGCAGCTATGCTAGAAAAGGTTGCAGATCTCTTCGAGGAGAATGCAACCGAACTGATGGCAATCACCATGCGTGAAGCTGGTAAGACACTAGCTGATGCGGTGGGTGAGGTGCGTGAAGCTGTTGATTTTTGTCGTTACTACGCCAACCTTGCTAAAAATAAACTCATGCCAGTGACATTGCCGGGGCCTACAGGTGAAAGCAATGAGTTATCATATCATGGTCGAGGTGTGATGCTGTGTATCAGTCCATGGAATTTTCCACTCGCTATTTTTACCGGCCAAGCTGCAGCCTGTTTGGTTGCGGGCAATTGCGTGCTGGCTAAGCCGGCGGATCAAACCATACTCATAGGCGCCAAAGCGGTAGAGCTAATGCATAAAGCGGGGATTCCAGATGATGTGATACAGCTAGTGCCAGGTCGGGGTTCAGTGATTGGCGCGGCAGCTGTAGCAAATGAAAAAATCGCCGGCGTTATTTTTACCGGTTCTACAGAAACTGCCCAGACTATCAATCAAACATTGGCTCATCGGAAAGGCCCTATCGTTCCCTTTGTAGCAGAAACAGGGGGCCAAAACTGTATGATTGCTGATTCTACTGCACTGCCTGAGCAGCTGGTTCAGGATGTGATGTCCTCAGCGTTCAATAGCGCAGGTCAACGTTGTTCTGCGATGCGTGTACTTTTTCTTCCATCTAATACCGCAGATCGCATCATTGAAATGCTTAAGGGCGCTATGTCGGAATTGATTGTGGGCGATCCACGCTGGTTGGTGACAGATGTTGGTCCAGTGATTGATGATGGCGCTAGACAAGCCTTGGAAGAACACGCACAACGTATGAATAAAGAAGCCAAGTTAATTTATGAAGTGCCGCTTTCTAAAGAGACTCAGAATGGCACGTTCTTTGCACCACGGGTGTATGAAATTCCAAGTCTAGATATACTCACTCGAGAGGTGTTTGGTCCTGTTCTGCATATCATTCGCTATGAACGATCAGATCTCGATAAAATCTTAGATACCATTAACAATACGGGTTACGGTTTAACCTGCGGTGTTCATACTCGTATTGCAGCAGTTGCTGATTACATTACTAGCCGAATTAATGCAGGTAATGCTTATGTGAATCGCAATATGATCGGTGCCGTAGTGGGCGTTCAGCCTTTTGGTGGGGAGGGTCTCTCAGGTACTGGCCCTAAGGCAGGTGGGCCGAATTATCTTTCTCGGTTGTGTCATGAGCGTACTCTGACTGTTAACACTACCGCGGCAGGAGGAAATGCTTCTCTTATGGCGATGGATTAAGAAGTCATCAAGCCCCGGTAGCTCAGCTGGATAGAGTGATCCCCTCCTAAGGGATAGGTCGCAGGTTCAAATCCTGCCCGGGGCACCAGTTAGTAACAGGTCAGCCCTAGATAGAAACAGCCATCTTTTGCCGATTTTGGCAGGGGGGGTGACCTATTACAGCTGTTGTAAGTGAATCGTGGGTTTTGTTGTAATGGATCACACCCCTCTTGAATTTGGTATAAATGGTCAGAGTCCGACGAAGTCGGAGGAAAAATATGGCCGTTTCAACATAGGGGCTGATCTCTTACATTTTGTTTGACTTGTTATGCTGAATCATAACAAAATGTTCGGTAACGCGAGAGTGGCGGAATTGGCAGACGCGCTGGATTTAGGTTCCAGTGGGGCAACCCGTGAGAGTTCGAGTCTCTCCTTTCGCACCAATATTGAAGAGCTATTATCAGGGCGCAACCAGCTTGGTTGCGTTTTTGTTTATATGGTTCGTGCTTAAAGATACTGGTTTTTGGATTGGAAAAAGAATTTTTGGATGTGAATGGGTATATCTGTCTATCCATAGGGATAGTTGTGCTGTAATAGATTATCTCCCTGCCAAGATCGGCAAAAGATGGTCGTTTCTATCTAGGGGCTGGTCTATTATGTTGTGCTCCCCTTGTATAACCCAATTGCGTAAAGACCATTCTAAAATGCTAAAACTAACATCTTGGACTGGCATGGAGGTATCGGGCGGTATTTTCGTGACAAGGCCATCAGTATGGCTGCTCCTATTTAAATTATGAACATTTTTAATCATTCTGTATGAGGTGTTTCATGCAAGTAAATGTAGAAGTACTAGAAGGTCTTAAACGTAAAATAACGGTAGTTCTTCCCTCAGAAAACATAGATAAGGCTGTTGAGAAAGAGCTGCAGTCTTTGAGCGGCAAGGTTCAACTGCCAGGGTTTCGTCCAGGAAAAATTCCTGCGAGCGTGATTCATCAAAAATATGCGAGTGCTGTGCGTGGTGACGTACTACAAAACATGTTGGGCAGTTCTTGGAGTGAAGCACTAGAAAAGGAAAGCCTAAAGCCCGCAGGTATGCCTACGATCAATATACTGAAAGATGAAGCAGGTCATCCCGTAGAATATGAAGCATTATTTGAAGTTTATCCCACTATAGAGCTAAAGACTTTAGACTCTGTCAAGGTGCAACGTTTTAAAGTAGAAATCTCGGATAAAGACATTGACGAGCTGCTAGAAAATCTTTGTAAGCAACATGCCGAGTGGCATGAGGTGGAAAGGGCGGCAAAAGAAGGAGATAGGGTTGTCGTTGATTTTGATAGCTTAATTGAGGGTAAACAATTTGAAGGTGGGTCTGGTAAGGACGTTTCTCTCGTATTAGGCAGCAAATCAGCTATTCCAGGCTTTGAAGAGGCGATTATTGGTGCGAAAGCGGGTGATGAGTTGAACTTAAACCTGAAATTTCCAGAGAGCTATACGCATAAAGAAGTTATAGGGAAAGAGGCTGAGATTAAGATCACTGTACATAAGGTATTTGAGCCTGAATTACCTCCATTAGATGATGCTTTTGCGAAAAAAATAGGTATACAAGAAGATGGTTTAGAAGGCTTAAAGAAGCAAGTACGTGAAACCATGGAAAAAGAAGTAGACAAGATAGTACAAGGCCAAGTCAAAACGCAGGTTGTGAAAGAGCTTCTTGCATTAAATAGTATTGAGTTGCCGCAAGTATTGCTTGATGAAGAAATAGAAAAGCTAAAGCAAGAGGCCGTTCAGCAACTCCCTAAGAATGCGAAAATTGATCCAGCGAGCTTATCTTCGGCGTCTTTCGAAAAATTGGCTGCCCAGCGTGTCGCGACTGGTTTGCTTTTCCGTGAAGTGATTCGTGCCTATGATATAAAGCTTAACCAAAAGAAAGTTGAGGAGATGGTGCTTGAAATTGGTGCATCTCAGTATGGCGATCCTGAAGGCGCGCTAAAATGGTATCGCAACAACAGAGATAAAATGCAGATGTTAGAAGCGACTGTGTTGGAAGAACAGGTTGTAGATGCTTTGGTCCAGCAAGTTACGGTCGTCGAAGAAGCCATTTCTTATCCTCATTTTATGAAAAGACAAGCAGAAACGCCAACGGCCTCAACTGAAGAAGATTAACCACACATAATAGAGAAACAGAGAATGATGCAAGATATACGTAACACAGCGCTAGCAACTGCTGCAACCCTTGTGCCTATGGTGGTTGAACAAACTGCCAGAGGAGAACGTTCCTATGATATTTTCTCTCGTCTTCTTAAAGACAGAGTTGTTTTTTTGACAGGCGAAATTGAAACTCATATGGCTAACTTGGTGGTTGCCCAGTTATTGTTTCTGGAGGCAGAGAATCCAGAAAAAGATATATCGCTATATATTAATTCACCTGGTGGTTCCGTCAATGCAGCGCTTGCTATATACGATACCATGCAGTTTATTAAGCCTGACGTTAGTACGCTGTGTGTAGGGCATGCTGCTAGTGCAGGGGCTTTGTTGTTGTCTTCAGGTGCTGCAGGCAAGCGCTATGCTTTGCCCCATTCGACGGTGATGATCCACCAAGTTTTGGGTGGTTTTCAGGGACAGGGCTCAGATATTGAAATTCATGCGAGGGAAACATTACGTATCAGCGATACCTTAAATGCCATTATTTCTAAGAATACGGGTAAGCCGGTAGAGCGAATTAAAGCAGATACAAACAGGGATAATTTCATGAATCCTACGCAGGCCAAGGAATACGGACTGATTGACCAGGTGATGGATAAAAGGGAGTAATCAGAACTGATAACAAGCGGTATATAACCTGTCTAATCTAATAGAGGTCTGTGTTGCCTCTTATCTCGAT
>JAQSWO010000147.1 GCA_029266595.1 Gammaproteobacteria bacterium | reverse complement strand
AGAGTTACATGACTTTGAACAAATTCATAAACTCATGCCAACCACAAAAATATCGGCATCAGACGAAACAATGAGACAAGCTTGTTATAACCTTAGACAACAATCTCTATCAAGCTCACGAATCGCAGAGAATGAAAAATATATCTCCAAGCTCGTTATATCTGCTCTCATTAAGTCTATGGGTAATAAATGGCACACCTTGGGTGATCAAGTGCAAAAAGAAATTCGCGCTTATGTTGAAAAAACAGTGCAGAAAGTAGATGCCTTTGAGTCAAGAATGCATCCTAAGCCTAGTGAAATAACCCAACTTGCATCCATCATCAAAGAACACTTAGAGAAAAAGTATCTCTGCACCTCTAATAAAAAGCCATTTTTATATACTGAAAATACTAGCGTAACTAACTGGCTTGTAGGGTTTTTCTTGGATCCAAATACACTTACGTTAACCACAGATAAGCTTATAGCTGATATTACATCGTCCCTATCTATGGAAAAGACAGTAGCTAAGCCCTAGGTTACTTAGCGAATTTCACCATCACTGCATCCAACCATTTACTAGGCAAGATACGCTTCAAAAAAGCGAATAAATAAGTAGGAAATCCCACATAATAACGTGCTCTTGGATTTGAGCTTTCCAAGGCATGTATGAGCTTCTGGACGACTGCCTCCGGACCCAATGCCAAAGGAGAGGCATATTTATCCGCAGCATTAGAAGGAGGGACAGGATTAGAAGAATTTTGGGAATTTTCTTTATCTAAATTCTTATTTAAATCAGCAAGCGCCTGTGCTTTATCTCTTGAGCCCTGCGCATTCCCAAGAAATTTAGTTTTAATACGTCCAGGCTCAATTAAGGAAAATAATATATTGCTGTCTCGCAACTCAATTCTAAATGCGTCCGTCAATCCCTCTATTGCAAATTTAGAAGCAGCATACGCACCTGTATAAGCCATCACCACTAACCCCAGCATCGAGCTAACATTGATGATACGTCCATGTCCCTGCTTCTTCATGACGGGTAAAATCGCGTTGGTCAATTCATGCACGCCGAACACATTGGTTTCAAATTGCTGCCTGAGACTTTCTGTGCTTATACCTTCTATCGCGCCGAGTTGACCATAACCAGCATTATTAAAAAGCGCGTATAATTGACCTTTGGTTTTATCCAGCGTTTCTTCTACTCCAGCAATAATAGAACTGCTGTCATTTATATCCAGTAAAATACTGTCAAATCCTTCTGATATTAAACGTGCTTTATCTTCTTTTTTACGTACCGCAGCAACAACATGATAGCCACGATCATGTAAAGTTTTGGCAGCACAATAGCCAATACCTGAGGAACAGCCTGTAATTAATATGGATTTTTGCATAATTTAATCTCTAAAGTTAAAAATGACCTGGCCAGTCAATAATGAGAGGTTTGCCGGAAGTGCTTATTGATGCAGCCACGCTTTCGGAGAAAGCGTATACCTCTCGATTATCGTCGCCTTTTAGAAAAATTTCTTGAACAAACTTAAATTTAAATCTGCTTATTCTCGACAAAGTAGTTTTTACTATAAATTCATCGTTATGCTTTAACGATTTTTTAAATATAATTTCTGTTTTTACAAGAACAATATTAATCCCATTATTCGATAATTCATTTACATCAAGGCCGATTTTCTTAAGAAATATTGCTCGAGCATTGTCAAAATAATGAAAATAATTGGCATTGTTAACTATCTTTTGATAGTCAACTTCATAATTCCTAACCGTGGATTCCCACATATCTTGCGATACGTCCATCATTTTTAGCTATCTCCAAATTAGAGGCTGTTAACAATCCGTTACGCTGAGCTGAGCAGTGGTCAGTCCTATAAGGCATGCTGGGACAAGCTTTCAAGCACTGTAGCAGATTGTTAATAGCCCCTAAGCCTATCATTGTTGGCTATCAGAAAACACCACGCCATCAACAACACTTCTCGCCTAACAAATTTTTCTTAATAACTCCCCCACACGTTGCATTTGCTTATCAATGGGCACTTCTGGCAAGGCGAAACGCAGTTTATCACCACCCACTAATTGATAATGCACAGGCTGTTGTTGCACAAGTGCAATAAGCTTCATCATGTCGATATGAGGCTCGCTGTTAAATTCGACCGTACCACCATCTTTTGAGAGACGAATTTTCTTAATGCCCAAAGGTTCGGCAATACTCTTTAGTAAGGAGAGATCAAATAGGTTTTTGCTGACAGCAGGCAAGGGACCGAATCTGTCGATAATCTCAGCCTGCAGGTCTTGCAGTTGCTCGTTATCTTTAGCATTGGCGATACGCTTATATAGTACTAAGCGCATATGCACGTCAGGCACGTAGTCATCTGGAATCAGTGCAGGCGCGCCTATTTCTATTTCTATGCCTGTGTTAAGCGGTTGATCTAAATTAGGCGTTTTACCAGCCTTCATAGCTCTAACGGTTTCATTGAGCAATTCCATATATAGAGAAAAACCCAGCTCTTGGATATGCCCGCTTTGCTCATCACCCAATAGTTCACCTGCTCCTCTGATTTCTAAATCGTGTGTAGCCAACATAAAACCCGCTCCCAAATTTTCTAGAGAAGAGATAGAAGCTAGACGTTTTTTAGCATCAGATGTAAGTGCAGATTCATGAGGGGTAAATAAATAAGCATAGGCTTGATGATGGGAGCGCCCTACCCTCCCCCGCAGTTGATGAAGTTGCGCTAAACCAAACTTGTCAGCCCTATCGATGATCATGGTGTTGGCAGTAGGAATGTCTATACCCGATTCTATGATGGTGGTACATAACAGCAGATTAAATCGCTGATGATAGAAATCCGCCATCACTTGCTCTAGCTCTTTTTCGTGCATCTGACCATGGCCAATCTGGACACGTGCTTCTGGCAATAGTGCCTTTAGATCTTCTGCCACTTTATTGATGCTTTGAACTTCGTTATGCAGAAAATACACTTGTCCACCACGCATGATTTCTCTGAGCACAGCTTCGCGAATCAGTGATTTGTTGTGTTCTCGTACGAAGGTTTTAACAGATAGCCGCCTCGCTGGCGAAGTAGTGATCATGGATAAATCACGCATACCTGATAGCGACATATTGAGCGTTCGAGGAATGGGCGTGGCTGTCAACGTGAGCAAATCAACCTCTGCGCGCATAGCTTTAATGCGCTCCTTTTGACGCACACCAAATCGGTGTTCCTCATCTACGATCAATAAGCCTAGAGATTTTAATTTAACGCTTTCTTGTAATAATTTATGCGTGCCTATAACGATGTCTATGCGGCCATCTTTCAGTTCTTTGAGAATAGTGTCCTGTTCTTTTTTACTACGAAACCTGGAGAGGGCTTCCACTCTAATCGGCCACTTGGCAAAGCGGTCTTGGAAGTTATGCAAGTGCTGCTCAGCTAGCAGTGTGGTCGGCACCAGCAGGATGACCTGTTTATGGTTGAGCGCTGCAACAAACGCCGCCCTAATGGCAACCTCAGTTTTACCGAAACCAACATCGCCACAAACCAATCTATCCATGCATTTGGTGGAGGTCATATC
>JAQSWO010000146.1 GCA_029266595.1 Gammaproteobacteria bacterium | reverse complement strand
CAGAATGCTTCTCATAACGCACCACCACAAAGACCTAGTTTCATACCCGGGAGGATGTAATAACAGGCCAGCCCTTACATAGAAACATTCATTGTTGCCTATATTGGAACGTAAGGTATTTTCGATGCGTTTGCCCTGGACCTCCCTCTGTCATTGTGTATAGGTGAAGTAAAAGTAAATTCCGGACTAAACTTCTCGCAAAAAAGAGGAGAAAGTCAGCTGGTCGCATTACTAGAAGATAAAAGATCCGCCAGGTCATTGGCATGATCTTCTTCCTCCTTCAAAATTTCTTCTAACAATCGCCTAGTAGTTGGATCGGCTGCGCCAAACCATTCGATCAGCTTGCGATAAGTAATAATCGCAATTCTTTCAGCAATGAGGTCCTCTTTTATCATTTCCGACAAACTGCTGGCTGACCCATATTCTGTAGCAGTTCTCTGCATTACCGACGCCGGATTGAAATCGGGATTGCCACCAAGCTGATTGATTCTCTCAGCAATCATCAACATATGTTTTTCTTCCTGTACCGCATGCTCTTCGAATTCCGCTGCAACTTGTATGCAATCAATTCCTTTAGCAATAATTTGGTGATGTCTATACCTAAGAACGCACATAATTTCTGTAGCAAGGGCCTCATTTAAATATTGGCATGCCTGCTCAATATTAAGAGGATAATCTTGAGTGACTGCGCCACACTGAATAGATTGAGCTGCGAGATTTCTGACTTCTTGAACGTTTAATAGAGGAGAGTTTTTAGATGATTCGGTCATTGTTTTATTTCCTTATATAAGATCAACTGAAGAAAATTACGCTTAGAATGCTTACATCTATGGATCAACTATGTCTTAAAGGGGCACCTCGTTGATAAAGAGTGTTGATAGTTTATTAACGAATTACTTAACCGATACAAGTTACGAGGTATTTGTCCCTCATTGGCCTGTAGCTGTACCTTCCCTCTCCCTAGCCCTCTCCCAAAGGGAGAGAGAATAAACGCGCCAGGGAATATACCTATTTTGAATCTATTTATCTTCTCCGAATATATTTCCTCTACCCTTTGGGAGAGGGTGAGTCACAAGCTCCTCGCAAAGACGGCTTATAAACCCAATCCATCGTTTTACTAGACTGCTTCGTTATAAAAAATATCTTAGCTCTCAGCAAAATCTGCCGAGACTTCAAGGATTATAGAAGATCAAATAGTCTTTGCAATGAAGGCTATACATTTCAAATATTCTGCTTTTCCAAATATCCCACCAACCCATATACAGTAATCTTTTCTGTTAAGGGGTAAGTCACGGTCCCGGGATAAATCACATATAAATGATCCAACTGAAGATCTTCGATACTGACGTGCATGGATTTAGTTGTCCTCGGTGCATCAGCATATTTAAATTCAAAACCAATCTTCTGGTCTGCAACAAACAATAACAAATCCAGCTCAGCACCTGCATGCGTTTGCCAAAAATAACAATCATGCGGTTTGGCTCCATATTTACGAATCACCTCTTCCAAAGCGAATCCCTCCCAAGAAGCTCCCAGCTTAATGTTACGATCTAATGCTTCACGTGTTTGGATACGTAGCAATGCATGGAATAATCCACTGTCGCGAAAATAAATTTTAGGCGCTTTTACTTGGCGCTTTTTAATATTCGCTTGCCAAGGCAATAACTGCCTCACCATGAAAGTGCCGCTTAAAATATCTAAGTATCTGCGAATTGTTGTATCAGCACTGCCAAATGATCGACCAATTTCAGCTGCATTAAAAATATTGCCATGATAGTGAGCCAGCATTTCCCAAAAACGCCTTAATGATTGAGGTGCAATTTGAATACCCATCGCGGGTAAATCTTGTTCTAAATAAGTCGTAATATAAGCCTCACGCCACTCATAGCTATCATCTATGGTTTCAGCTAAATAAGATTTTGGAAAACCGCCGCGCAACCACAATTGCTCTAACTCTAATGTCTCCAAATAGGAAAAAGGCGTTAATTCCATATAGCTAATGCGACCTGCAAGACTTTCAGAAGATTGCTTAATGAGCTCTCGCGACGCACTACCCAAAATTAAATAATGCTGCTGTAAAGGATGACGATCAACTAACACTCGCAATAAGGGAAATAATTCTGGTAAACGCTGAATTTCATCAATGACAATGAGACCTTCCAGCGGTGCTAATGCTAATTTGGGATTTTGTAATCGACTAACATCCACAGGATCCTCTAAATCAAAATAGTGAACTTGGCCTGATACTTCAGCATCAATATACATTTTAGCCAAAGTAGTTTTCCCGCACTGGCGTGGCCCTAATAGCGCCACAATTGGATGTGTTTGAAACTTGCGTTTAATAAGGTGTAGGTAGTGTAGTCTTTGCATATTGCAGATTATCCTTGAAATATCAGCGAAGCCTATCGATATTTCAAGGATTATAGGCAATAGGAAGAGGTTTGCAATAAAAAAACAACTATGGTCAGGGTCCAAGCGTCTTTGCGAGCTAATTTATCACCACAACTATAGCAATAGATCAGACGCATGCAGTACTTTTTCAACTCATTGAAAATACTGCAAAACCTGTTGAGGCTATGCCTAGATTAAAGGCAAACCTTTGGTCACATGGATGTGACCGCAGAGCCTACAGGGATGTACTAACGGCATTTTTACATTAAATCTGAGGAGATTATCAAAAAAACGCTAAAATGTATCGTTATAAAATATGATCTATTACATTCGTGGGGATAGATCAGTTTGCGAGGAGTCATTAAATAACCGGCCTCGTAAGTGTTTAAACTTTAAAACACCCAACGAAATCTTTGTTAATCTGTATGGTGCAACTCCTCCTTGAACTCACCGTGCAGAGACACTAGAAAAATAAAAACGCTCCTTAATATTTTCTTAAGTTCAATACAGTAAGCTGCCACATATTCCATATCTGAGAGAGGACTACCCTAATGGCAGCAGAACAATATCCCTTAAATGAAGCATTAAAGCAGCAATTTCTTGCGATAGTGAACGAACGCAACCCGCAAAAATGCGAGCATGCCTTGGAAATGCTCTGTCCTTGGTATTATCCTCAGGGAAACTCAACCTCCTCAGAATATCAACATCTTTACCCTTACGCTCAAATAGCCGTCTTAGAAGCTGCTAAAGTGGGTAATAATACCGTCCTGACTTCTCTCCTAGGGACAGGCGCAGGGTGGGTAGCCCCTAATTGCGCAGATGAAAATGGCCAAACTCCTTTACATCTAGCTGTTGCGAACAATCAGCTTAAATCCGTTCAGCTTCTTTTGAGTCTTGATCAGGCGCCATGGCTTACAACAAAAATGGAAGATAAACAGGGCAACACACCGCTGGACATGGCTCAAGGCAACAAGCAACTTCATGACTTACTATCCGCTTATTCTTCCAACTTATCACCACAACATCCTCCCGGTGGCCCTCTCCTTCATTTAGAAGCAGATGATGAAGGAAAACAAGAAGAAAAACATGATGAGACACCACTTGTTTCACAATCCTTACTAGAAAAACAAGCAGCATTCGTTCAATACATTCTGACTCCTTTAGTCCAAAATATTCTGTCGAAATTTTCAATTCATGTATATCAAGATGGTGTTGTAG
>JAQSWO010000145.1 GCA_029266595.1 Gammaproteobacteria bacterium | reverse complement strand
CAGAACGACAGACTAAAATATCCGGTTGAATACCAATGGAACGTAATTCTTTGACGGAATGTTGAGTAGGCTTGGTTTTAATTTCACCTGCTGTTGAAATATATGGTACTAATGTCAAATGAATAAATACTGCGTGCTGGCGACCGAGTTCAACGCGCATTTGTCGAATCGCTTCTAAAAAAGGCAAGGATTCAATATCACCTACAGTTCCACCAATTTCAACTAAAGCAACATCTACATCCCCCGCACCTGCGATAATGCAACGCTTAATTTCATCTGTGATATGTGGAATAACTTGAACTGTACCGCCTAAGTAATCACCACGGCGTTCGTTGCGAATGACATTGGCATACACACGTCCACTGGTAAAATTATTTTTTTTACTCATAGTCACACGTACAAAACGTTCATAATGACCTAGGTCAAGGTCAGTCTCTGCTCCATCTTCTGTTACGAACACTTCACCGTGCTGTAAAGGATTCATCGTGCCAGGATCAACGTTAATGTACGGATCTAATTTCAACAAATTCACTTTTAGCCCACGTGCTTCAAGGATTGCACCTAATGAGGCAGAGGCAATACCTTTGCCTAGCGATGAAACTACACCACCTGTAATAAATATATATCGCGTCATAGTCACTCCACTGGATGAAAGCGACTGTAGCAAAATCAAAATCTTACCGCAATGGCCTTTAGACTATCCAATCTAAAAGTATCCATTGACTCTGGCAGGCTCTCCCTTTACCCTTGATATCTCATCTTAAAATTTGGAGAAATATATGTTGCTTAAAATTTTTATAGCGTTGATTGTGATTGTAGGAGTATTAGTGGGTATACTTGCTCTTGCTTTGCCACGCGACCAAATTGTGCATCTCATCGTTTTCCGTGATTTTTTTGATGTATCATTGCCTATTTTGGCATTTGGCGCGTTAATTAAATATTTATGCTCTTGTCCGCATAATCATAAGCAATAATAAGAAGAGTGGATTAGACATGCTTTCTGCCTCTAATCCACTCTATATAGAAGCTATAGAAATGGTTTGACTTGCTGGCGGCAACAACTGTACTCTCTCATTTGACGATTTAAAAAAACTTATTCGATGAAGTCGGTTACACGCAAAATAAAACATAAACCCCATCAATAATAAAACACCTACCATACTTGCGCAGCATATACCTAATAACAACGAACTTTTCATTAATCCATAAGCAATACCGCTAGAAATAATCACCCCAAGAGCTAACCCAGCTTTTTTTCTTCTTTTTTGCTGTTGCGCTCGATCCGGGAATAACTCAACAACCATCTGTTGTAATGTCTGATTTATTGCCTGTTTTTGTTCTGGAGTGTGTTGAGCTGACTCAACCCAATCAAAAACAGTTTTATTATTTCTATCTCTTGCTTCTGGTAGAAAGCCTACTTGAATAGAATGCAAATAATTTATCGTTGGAACAGGATCAGGGCCCATTACTGCAGAATGCAATACAGTTGCACCAACCTCGTCAAGCTGCAGCCAACAATCAATATTTTTTTCATCATGAAGCCTACGCAGCATAACAATAAAACCTTTTCTTGCTATAGTATGCAACAACTTCTCTTGAGACTGTCGTGGTGAATGATTTAATAACTTGTGTATATCAAAATAATCAAATGCTGCTGCCATATACTGATTTTCAGTTCGAAGCGCACCACTTTTTACTGCGTCAAAGAATAGCTTAGGAGGGAGAGATACAGGTCTTAAAGAAAGTACATACATTAGCATTTCATTCGAGGAAGTGCATACATCGTCCTGGTATGCCATACTTAAGATATTTTCGTCAGACAAATTAAAATCATTTTTTTGCAGCAAGTCTACTATGCTTCTTAAAGCTGAAACACGCCCGCTCAATATCGTATAACGCAGCATAGCCCCTTTCCGTCTATCGTTGTCTCGAGATCGGATTAGGCTGATGACGTTAGATTTAATCACATATTGGATAGCTTGTGGTTCACCACTTAAACAACATAATTCCCAAAATTCAATCCTATTACGTCTCTGAGAACCATGACGAGGCAATTTGCTAAATAAAACATATAATCTTCTATAATCTGAAATAAGCTTCTGCCGATCGTGATTACCTAGAAGGTTGGAGCCGTCTAGCCCAAGCTCAGAAAGACAATTTTTCCAATGTACTATTTTTTTTATTTCTTCATTAAACGGCTTATTAATTAGAGAAAATAGTACATTTTCTTTAAAACTAAAAAACAAATATATTCCAAAAGGGTAGCAAGTTAATAACTGCTTGGATAAATCTTTTTGTGAAGGTTGCGAGACTGAATCTAGGGGTTGAGCTTGAGTACTGGCAAACATGGTTATATAAATCTCTTAAGAAGAGGGGCATCCGAAAAGATGCCCTTATCATTTGATTTTATCCGCCGCGGCCTGCACGAAATGCATGTGGAGAACGCTCGGCAACAAGTTCTGAATACGTCCCATCTCGCAGCTCATACAAACGAACTGCTTGCTGTGGATAGCCTTGCTGTGCAACTAAATCACCTGCATCGCTATAGGCTTGTCGCAAACCACGGGTTTTTGTTTGTTGCATCTCTTCTAATTGACGCGCTGATTTTTCTAATTCTCTTAACATGTTTTGAAGAAGAGCCATGGCGTGCTGCATTTCTAGCATTTCATCCTGTTGCTGCTGTACTGCTGGATGACGACTAGCGCGTCTTACAAGAGTTTTACTAAATCGAATAGCACCACCGTATTCTCTTTGGAAAGCATTTCGCTCTGCCTCACCTTGTGATGCAAGCCAGGTATCTATTTCACGCTTCACAGGAGTAAACCCAAGAACTTCTGATAAAAGAGCATGTCTAGCAAATGCAAGACGCTCCAGATTTTCAGGAGGTTGTTGACGCGCAGGATGTTCTTCTGGCAAGCGCGCGAACACTTCTATTGGAGAAGATAAAGCAGCAGCACGTTCTCTAGCCTCTTGACGATTTAATTCAAATTCTAATCGTTGCGCAGGTGATAAATGACGGCCATAAGCACCATTCAAATCCATTTCTGGTGTTTGATAGACGACATCAAAATAGGAATTCACATAAGCAACATGTTTATTCACCCAACCTGCTGCCACTGCTGCATGACTCGCTTGTGCTTGCTGTATTTGTGCATGGGTGTTTGCAAGTTGCGCTGCAATCACATTCAGTTGGAATTGAAAATCAGCGATAGAGGTGAGTAAGACATCATATGTATTCAATGGTTTCAACCCAAGCGCTAATGCTTGTTCTGCGAGCTTATGCTGTTCTGCATAATACTCTGTTAAACTTTGACGTAACATCGCTTCTTGTTGCGCGCGGCGTTGTTCTGCTCTTTCATTTTCAGCGTCTTCTTCTTTTTCTTTAGCCGCTAAATAATCCGCATATTCAATCTCTTCAATTCTTAATTCTCTTAACAACGCATTACGATTCATAAGAGCGTTATTGATATCAATAGATAATTGGCTCTTAGGATCTTTGAGTTCTTCTTCTAGCGTTCTTTTAACTGGTTGATTCGATGGCATTATTTCCTCTCCTGTGTTTTTTCTAGTGAATACCGCTGACAAGTATATACCCAATCGCTGCGAATAG
>JAQSWO010000144.1 GCA_029266595.1 Gammaproteobacteria bacterium | reverse complement strand
AAGGGAAATGCCATAAGAAAGAATGGAAACAATGCCTTCAAATGCTTGCTGTAACTAGGCCTCCAGGCTTTTTATGAGAAATTTTGTCGTGTGCAGAGATTTCATAAAAATACGCAATAATATTTAATATTCTCTTAATATCAACTCTGTATCATACGAAATACAAGTTAATTTTCTCTAATACGGGTTTTATTTATGAGCAGTCAACACAACGAACAAAAACAACAGTTTTCTTCTGAAGTATTCAATATTATCGTTGGCTACGTTTCAGACGATATTGGTATCTCTACTACTACCAGTAACCCTAAAGAGCATGAAGCTGATGAAAAAAATTCTGATGCCTCAGTAATAGCGTTGCAAAAAGCGAATCTCATCAAGAAACTAAAGAGCTTTGGACCAAACCCAAAATTATTGATCCAAGCGTGGAGAGATAATCAAAAGCAACCTGTGGCTTATGAAGAGCAAGACAAACTCAAAGAAATGGAGAGCGCTTATGAATGGCATAATAAGAGGCTTAAGGATGTTTTGGAGCCGCCACCTTTCCGCCACACTACTACATCTGATGAAATAATCACGCTTCTAGTTGCTCATCCCGATTACCATCCAAAGATTATTTATAAGTCTCAATATATTCACAATAATGAGGATAAATATACTCGAGAACTGCAGCGAATCAATGAGATTGAAAGAGCTTTAAAATTAAAAGAAGAAACTTCAGATTTAGAAGCAAATGAACCAATTGAGCCAATTGGATCAACAATATTAAAAGCATTAAAAGATGCTGCGGAAAAGAATGAAAGAACACCAGAAGAAGAACTTGCTCAGCTCAAAGAACGTCTTATCTATCAGGCGTTAACTGATAAAAACTTTCCGCCTGAGCGTCTAATTGGTGAGGGTATTCTTGCTAAAAATGAATTCCTAAATGCCATGAAAAGGTTAAGCGATTATGAATTTGCGGATGCATTTTCTACGATGCGGCGTTTAGATGCGATTTTACATGATAAAATAGAACCTGCTGTATCACTAGAAGAAGCTAAAGAAGTAATTGAAGAGGATGCTAAAGCTGTTGAAGTTGATGCCAGTAGTGAAGTGGCTGAAATAGAAACTTTGGAGCGTCTATTAGATCTAAATGACTTAGATTTTGTTTCAGTGCTTTCGCATAAACGCTTTTCTAATTTATACGACAAAATGACGCCAGAATTCCAGAAGCGTTTTGATGATCGTGTAAAAAACCTCAATTCAAATTCTGCTATCAAACTATTTTTTAATTTAGCTAACAACCAGATACAAAGTGACTCCTGGTCGGACAAAACTTTACAAGAATTGAAAAAAGACTTGCCAGACTCTCTTCAAGAAATTGATTTTGATATACCCAATAATTGCCCTACACCGAATGCTATATTCGAAGCACATTTTCCCGCATTAATTGCTGGAATCCAAGGGCGCTCTAACTGGAGCGAAGAATTACATGACTTAATTCAATGCTTTGAACTTGATGGCCGAAAATCTTTAGTTGAATACTTATGTAGGGATAAAAAACTTTTCTCGGAGTTCATTCCAACATTGCGTGAACTTAATCAACTAGTTGAGATTGTCAAAGCTACACCTTCATTTGACCAAAAATCTACACTGATTAGTCAAATTATAAATAGCTTTATAGATAATTCGTATATCTCTTTTATAGATAAACTTATCGTTAGATGGACTCTACTTATTAATAAAGTACAGCGAGTATTAGCACCTTCTCCTCCAGCTGTCGAGCAAGGAACTCCGCAAATTGCTGATATTGAAATTCCTGATTATTTAGTTGGAGAAGAGAAATACGATGACAGTGACAGCGCTGATAATCATTCCACTATCACTGCTTATGCTACTATTAGCCGGCAATTGTTTGAACAAACCCAAGTTTCTGCAACTTCTCTTTTGGCTACACGTGTTGCAGCTGATCTTCCGGTAGAAAAAGCACCAACACTTCGGGAGAATTTGAAAACAATACCTCTAGATGATCCTAATGCTTATCTAGCTTTGCAAGCAGATTTTGAGGAAGCTCGTAATGCACAGAATGAGGCGGAGAATTGTTTAGTTAAAGCTCAGCAAAATCCATCAAAAGATATAGACCAGCTAGTTGCAGCACAGACTAAATTACGCGAAGCTGACCAGCGTTGTAACGAAATAGAAGCCGCACTAAGAAAGGCACGTCCTGCATATGACAAAAAAATGAAAGAGAATGAAGCTCAAAATAAGGTTTTTGCTGCAGATGTCCAGCGTCGTTGGGCTATAGATCAATTTCCTTCAGATCTTCAAGAAGCCGTTGCTTCAATGCAGGCAGCGCAAGATGGCCTGCATGAGCTGCTAGAAACAAAATCTGCGGATGAATCTTCTGGCCAAGTTCAAAGCATAGCACTTGCTACAGTTGCTAAGGCGGTGGATAGCGCAGAAAACTGCCTGAAAACAGCCAAAAGGACAAAATCTCCAGATAACATTCAAAAAGCAACCGATCTACTTAATACGGTCATTGAGCTACATGGCGAAGTAAAACAAGCGCACAGCCAAATACAGCTTAGACAAAACTTAGCATTGCTAGCCGAAAAATTAAATCAAGCACCACTTGCAAGCTTAGGGTTATGTAACACGCTTGATGGGTTTATGAATATAGATAATCCAAAGGTGCTTGAGTGGCTAAAAGACATAGAAAGTATGACACATTCAGCCCTTTCTGATAGCAGGCCAACCACCACGAAGGAACAAGATATAGCATTATTGGCCATTCGATCAAATATTGGCTACCTAATAGCAGGTGTAGAAGAGTACCAGTCTTTAGATAATGAAAAACAGGCGGGGCAACAATGGGTAGAATCAAGTTCAACGATGTTCAAAACACCATCGTTACAGAACATCGCATCGCCCCTTGTAAGCATGCCGCTACAACAACAATCTACAACATCTGCGGGATTATCTTAATCTCTAGTGAAATCATCATTGTGATGTAGGGATGACTATGTACGGGTTTTGGTTTAGTCTAAGTGCTTTTGGTTAAATCACTACGATCGTATCGAGACTCCGCCTCATGCCACAACCTGCTATTGTTATAGAGCGCCTCGCCTTGGGGTATGCTAATCGCACTGTTATTGAAAATTTCTCCACTACCATTGCTACTGGTGCGTTCTTAGGCATCTTCGGCCCCAATGGCGCAGGCAAAACTACGTTTTTACAATGCTTGCTCGGCCTTATTCAACCCTTACACGGCAAGATCACCGTCCTACAAGAAACCCCTCATACCGGTTGTCGCAGAGTGGGGTATGTCCCACAAGGTCTCCCTCAGCTCAATATTCCGATTAGCGGACGCGCGCTCTTACAGGCTGCCATTAGTGGCACTCGCCTTGGTTTACCTTTGCTTTCTAAAGCAGCACGCCAACAGGTAGAAGACGCCATCACATTGATGAATGCCCAGGATTACGCGTATCGGCCTTTTATGCAGCTTTCTGGCGGTGAAAAACGAAGACTACTAGTTGCGCAAGCATTGCTGGGAAAACCCGAGCTTTTGTTATTAGATGAGCCTTTGGCCAACGTCGACCCCAACTACCAATATGTACTGGTTGATTTGCTGGATCACGTCAGAAAAACACTTAACATTACAGTGTTACTTACCGCGCACGATATTAACCCCCTGGCTAAAGTAATGACGGATGTGCTTTATCTTGCTAAAGGAAAAGCGGTTGTTGGGACCGTCTCGGAGGTTATTAGAAGTGATATTTTGACGCAGCTCTATGGCGCGCCTGTGGAGGTGATTCGCCATGAGGATAGGCTTTTTATCATGCATAGCGCTACGGGTAGAACAGATAATTTTGTTTGTCATCATTAGGCGGCGTTCCATTGCTAGGCTATTAAAGGCAAACGGCATGGTTTTGAACTGATGCATCATTCACTTGCACTTGTATTCCTGCTTTGGCTAATGATGCCTCCTCTAGCACTAATAGTTCTTTTGTCCCCCAGCCTGCCCTCATCCTCTGGAAAATATGAAGCAGTAGGTTATAGCAAGGATCATTGTCTCGGTAGTCCAGTAGATCACGTAATAAACCCTTGGGTTTAATACCTATCATGAGTTTGTAATAATGTGATTGTGATAGTGCCAATGAGTTACCGTCTGTATTACGTGCTAGGAAATTTTTCGGCCATGGACTGTGATAATTTTTGGACCAATTGGGCACTGCAGTTCCATAATCGCCTTCATAAATTATGGGAAAGCAAACTACATCTGGTTTGGCTAAATGATGTTGTAATTGTCCCCATACTGATGCTAGTTGCTCTAAGCCAGCTTCCACGGTGTTCTTTAATTCAGGAGTACACACGGTGATCACTGCACAGGGTATTGGTTGGGGGAGATCACCGTGTCCTGACCAGAGGCTTACTTTGAGTCCTGCGTTTTCTAAATGTCGACTAAACTGGATAGTCCAATCCATTAGTTCGCGGCTTGGGCATGATGGAGCTATAAGCAATATCTCTCGCATAATTGTCCGGGGCTCTTTTGCATCAGGGACATCCACATGTTTCTGATGAAATGTCGTTAATTCTTGCAAACGTCGCAGCAAAAATTCGAAAGCTTTTAAACCAATCTCTGTACGTTGTTCTGGAGAACTATTTGGATAATTATGCTCAAATTGTTCGTGAGGTGTCATATGGGCGATATGTTCTGGAAGTTGCCTCTCCGTGTGGAATAGCTGAATAAGACTGGCTAATAATAAATCATCAGATGGTATGCCAGTATTTCTCATAACACGCGGAATGAGATGATTGACCATCCAATTCATATAAGTTACTGAGAAAGGTTGATGATAATCGAAGCCTGCAAAAACGTCCCGAGCATCTTGGCAGGTATCTTGACCAAGCTTTAAGGATACGTTATCGCGTATTTGTAAAGGTAGGGCATTATTCCATTCGTCTTCACATAATAGGGGTTGCAGTGCTTTTGACTCTTGCAGTCCACGCGCTAAGGTACAATCAACCTCTAAAGCTATATTGCTT
>JAQSWO010000038.1 GCA_029266595.1 Gammaproteobacteria bacterium | reverse complement strand
ATGCTGCGCTGCTGGTGGATTTGCTCAATACGCGCTAATATCATTTTTTACCGCCTAACCAACTGAACCTAGGAGTATCCCTTATGGCACGTGTTACCATTGAAGATTGTTTAGAGAAAATTCCCAACCGCTTTGAATTAGTGATTGCTGCTGTTGATCGCGCGAGAAAGCTTGAAATGGGCGCTGCTAATGCTTTAGTGCCTTGGGAGAGAGATAAATCCACCGTCGTTGCTTTAAGAGAAATTGCAGAAGGTAAGGTTGGTCCTGGTGTGATTGCCGATTTAAGCTTAAAAGGCAAATCTAAGCAGGCCAATGACTCCGATGCGGCGCATACAGACGCTGGAGAGGCGGGTGAAATTCTTTAAACCTCTGAAGGCCAAGCTAGATTATCTGCCTGAGGAGTCTGTTGAAAGAATCACTCAAGCTTTTCTCGTTGCAGAAGAAGCGCATAAGAAACAGATGCGCCATTCTGGCTTACCTTATATTACGCATCCCGTTGCGGTTGCCTGTTTGTTGGCGGACATGCACATGGATATGCAGACAATTATGGCTGCATTACTCCATGATGTGATTGAAGATACATCTGTCAGCAAGCTAGATTTGACTAAGCTTTTTGGTCAGGTTGTTGCTGATCTTGTAGATGGTGTCAGTAAGCTAACTCGCATAGAGACGCAAAGCAAAGTTGAAGCACAAGCTGAAAATTTTCACAAAATGGTGATGGCCATGTCCAAGGACATTCGCGTCGTCATCATTAAGCTAAATGACCGCCTCCATAATATGCGCACCTTAGGCGTGCTTCGTCCAGATAAACGTTGTCGAATTGCCAAAGAAACCTTAGAAATTTATGCGCCTATCGCTGCTCGTTTAGGTATGCATGAAATCTCCAACGAACTCCAAAATTTAGGTTTTGCCGCATTATATCCAGAGCGTTCTCGCGTCTTAGAAAATGCCATAAGACGTGCATTGGGCAGCCAAAAAAAAATCATCAATCTCGTTAAGAAAACACTGATCGATACCTTATCCCATCATCACTTAGGGCATTGCCAAGTAATAGGCCGGCAAAAAAATCTCTATAGCATTTATAAAAAAATGCGTGTGCATGGCCTTTCTTTTAAAGAAGTGACTGACGTGTACGGGTTTCGTATTATCACAGACAGTGCGGACACATGTTATCGAATTTTGGGATTGGTACATTCAGCTTATAAACCTTTACCAGAACGTTTTAAGGACTATGTGGCTATTCCTAAAGCCAACGGTTATCAGGCATTACATACCACGTTATTCGGTCCATTTGGCATACCCATTGAAGTACAAATTCGCACACGTGATATGGATAGAATTGCTAACACAGGTATTGCCGCACATTGGTTATACAAATCTGATAACAAAGCACCCGATGAGGCACAATTAAGGGCGCAACAGTGGGTACAAAATTTATTAGAGTTGCAGAAAAAAACAGGGAGCTCTGCAGAATTTATCGAAAATGTAAAAATAGATTTATTTCCGGATGAAGTGTATGTGTTTACGCCCCAAGGAGATATTAAAGAATTACCCAAAGGTTCTACGGTGATTGATTTTGCTTATATGGTGCACACAGATGTTGGTAACGCTTGCGTTGCAGCGCGGGTTGATCGCAACCTTGCGCCTCTATCTACCATTTTATCCAGTGGGCAAACCGTTGAAATTATTACTTCTGGTACTGGCCATCCTCATCCAGGATGGTTAGATTTTATTGTGACAGCTCGTGCACGCAGCGCAATTCGACATTATTTAAAAGGCCAAAAACGCTCACAATCTGTTGCGTTGGGTAAAGAGTTATTGGAAAAATCGTTAGAGCGTTTCTCGTTAAGCGTCAGAAAAATACCTAATAAAGTGATGCAAGCATTTTTGCAAGAAGCCAAATTAGAAAATTTGGATGACCTGTATGAAGAGCTTGGCTTAGGTAATCGTATGGCCATGTTTGTTGCACATCAAATGGCCAATGAATTTGCAAATATAAAAAAGAAAGGAAAAGCAATAGAAGCTGCAGCGCTAAAACCAATGATGATTAAAGGCACAGAAGGAATGGTTGTGCATTTTGCTTCTTGTTGTCACCCTATCCCTGGCGATCCCATTATTGGCATTTTAATGGCAGGGCAGGGCTTATTGGTTCATTTAAGAGATTGCAAACGTATTCCTAAACAGCAACGAAATTCTGATCAATGTATTCCCATTTCTTGGGCAAAAACGGTGGAGGGATTATTTTTAATCCCATTGCTAGTGGTCGGTGTGAATCGTCACGGTGTATTAGTAAAATTAGCGCAGGCTATTTCTGATGCGAATAGTAATATCGACGATATCGATGTGGTTGAACGTGATATGCATCATTATTCTATCGTATTTAAAATTCAAGTATCGGACAGAAAACATCTCGCCGATGTGATGAGAAATTTACATAGAATTAAGTCAGTGCTAAAGGTGGTAAGGAAGTAGGGAGGGCAGGCGGTCAATTAGTATATATATAGCTAAGTATCGTAAGAAAAAAGAACAAATAAAAATTTGAATAGGCATTTGTCCTAATTCTCTGAGATCAACCGCCCTTTAGACATTATCGTATATGGTCGTCATTTGATACTTCTATCCATCCAAGAGGCACTTTGTTTCTTTCTTTAAAATATCTGGCCTTATCTCTTATAACTTCTCCATTTTCTATAGGTGCATATAGCCATCCGCAATTATCATCATTTAGGTCGTTTAGCGAACAAGTTAGATCAATATCTTTTTTACTCATATTGTCACCTTTGCAGTAGTAGTTATTAGGGATTCCTTCTCTTCTTCCTTTGAAATTTTGCTTCCTTGCTTCCAGTAATAAATCACCTCCCTGCAAGATCGGCAAAAGATGGCCGTTTCTATCTAGGAGCTGGCCTGTTACTGCTTCCATTAGCAGAAGTGGTGATCAGCGCAAAGCATTATAGTGGCAAATTACAGCTTTTCCAGGAATGCGGTATTATCATCTAGGCTTAGCTTGTAGAATGCCCTTCTTTCGCTTATTTTGAAAAACATCTATCACGCATTATTATCTCTAGGGCGATTGTGATTTTTTGAGAAAATATTTCAAATGATCGCCCCGAAGATATGAAAACCAGCATCATATTTTTAAAATGCACATAGGAGAAAACGCATGCTTTTTACCAAAGGATTTGCCGCCCAAAGCCCCACTTCACCTCTGGAACCTTTTTCTTTCCAACGCAGGGAATTAAAACCAAAAGATGTGCTAATTGAAATAATGTACTGTGGTATTTGTCATTCGGATGTCCACCAAGCTAGAAATGAATGGGGCGCTTCTATTTTTCCCATCGTGCCGGGACATGAAATTGTAGGCAAAATAACCAAGATTGGGTCGTCTGTAAAAAGATTCCATATAGGCGAAACAGTGGGTGTAGGTTGCTTGGTGGATTCTTGCCGGGCTTGTTCCTGTTGTCACGAAGGATTAGAACAATTTTGTAGCGCTGCGGTATGGACATACAACAGCACAACAAAAGACAGCGAAACACCTACGTATGGCGGGTATTCTTCACAGATTGTAGTAGATGAAGATTATGTATTACATATTTCAGAGAACTTAGCGTTGGATAGAGTGGCTCCACTACTTTGTGCAGGTATTACCACGTACTCTCCTTTAAAATATTGCAAGGTAGGGAAAGGTCAGCAAGTGGCTGTTGCTGGGTTAGGTGGGTTGGGTCACATGGCGGTGAAACTTGCAAGTGCGATGGGTGCTGAAGTGACAGTATTAAGTACATCTGCTGCTAAAGCAAAAGATGCTCAAAAATTAGGCGCACATCATTTTGCAGTTACTGCTGATAAAGGTACTTTCACGACCTTAGCAGGCCATTTTGATTTGATCATCAACACGATTGCAGTACCCCATGATATAGATGCGTATTTAAGATTGCTGAAAGTGGAAGGCACGATGGTGATGGTCGGTTTGCCTTCTACTTCGTTTAATTTGCATCCTTCCTCGTTAATCCAAGGCAGAAAAAAGCTAATGGGCTCTTTGATTGGAGGGATCGCTGAAACACAGGAGATGCTGGATTACTGTGCTGAGCATAATATTTTATCTGACATAGAGGTGATTCCGATTCAGGAGATCAATACTGCATATGAACGTATGTTGAAGGGGGATGTGCGCTATCGATTTGTGGTGGATATGAAGAGCCTGGTGGATTAGGGAAGCATAGCCTCAAAGCAAGCTCCTCATTCGTTTTTGCGAGCAGTTTTTGCGGCGAATTCTTTACCCGTCTTTGCGAGGAGCGATAGCGACGCGGTAATTGTAAGTCTAAGAAGTGGTAATATCCAGAAAAAAATCTAGCACTTCTTAGGGCCCTTCGGGAATATATGTTCCTGGATAGATCTAAGTTAGTCAGATTATTTTCTGGTATGGACCTAACGGATTTAGCCGCTTATTGGCTTCCCTATCATGATGGTCTCAGAAATTTATTTTTAACATTGGAAGAAGAGCACGACCCTGATGGCCATCTTCGTTTTGCTGCGCTCTGTGTAGCATTGGCGGCTGATGATTTATGCTCAGCTGAGTCTGTAAAACACTGTCTGTTAAGTTTCAGTGTTGAAACGCTTATAGGTTTCCGAGGGCATGTTGTGCTAGAACATAACTTACAAGAGATAGCACAGCGCTTTCCTATTGCTGCGCAATGCCTCTATGAAAAACTTTGTGCAGAAGAACCTGATCTTAAGAATAGCTTTGGGGAAGTCTTGCTTGGTTTAGTCCGTGAGATGGATATAACAGAATCAGGATCTGATTTTACAAATGGGCCAGAAGCAGAGTCTGATGATTCCGAGGTGGGACCTAGTGATGAAAAATATCAAGTAGTAAGATCTAATGACAATTTAAATCTGGGAGATAGTGCCTCGAATAGCCCTATAAGGTATGGGAGTTTATTCCACCACGCAAATCCAGCGCCACCTGTGCCTACTGCAACCATGCTGTCTATTTTGCAGGGTAGTGGTAATAGGTCAGCTCTCTGCCAAGATTGACACAAACGGTAACAGGTCGCTTAAATCTTTAGTCCTTGCTATCTTCTTTTTTATCCTTTTTAGGTGGAAGCGGCGTCATCTTGACTATGATGGGCGTCATATTTTGTGTTGTGGCAGCTTCTGGAGTAGAGATAGATTTCGTCTTTTGTTGCTTTTCAACGGTTTCTTCTTTGATTGGGTCTAATTTGCCTTTAGGCTCTGTGACTGAGTCTAATTTGTCTCCAGACCCTGCAGGTTTATTGGCTGATGCTGCTGCCGTAGTCTTCTGAAATTTGGGAGCAGTTTTGTTAATGCTTTGTTTGTAATAATCTTCCAAATCTGAAGGGAAGGGCGGCATAAAATCGAGTGGCACTTCCTGCTGGTCTGCTCCGGTAGGAGGAGTGCTAGGTAGATTCGCTGATTCTGTGATTTGTTTTTGATTGGCGTTGTTGGAGTGAGTGCGACGTCGACCACCTCTTGTACCACGTCTTGTCCGAGGCTTGGTGGCTTCTTCTTTTTTCCCATCATCGACAATAGTAGTGGTGGTAATGGGTTTCGCTTCTTGCTTATGGGGAGAAGGAGAGGCCAAGACATCAGCGGGTATAGATGATATTGGTGCAGGTACTGTCTTCGTTTCTTGCACTGACGGGTTAGGCACTTCTACTTTTCTTGTGTTTCGGAAGGATTCTGAAGTTTTTTTAGCCGCCTCAGAGTGAGGCATTGTTTGTGTGTCTCTTTTAGAAGCATTCGTTCTAGTAGAGCCATGGCCGCCCCCGCCCATATTTTTTGCTCGGGAGTGGTGTGTATTTTTGGTCCTTGGATTACCGCCGTGCGATTTGTTATATGCTCTTGTTGGAGTAGGAGGTTTTTCATTTGTTACCGTTGGTTTTGCTATTGTCGTATTTGATGAGCTCTCTTCCTCTGATGAACGGAATAGGCTCCCAATAAGGCGTTTAATTAGTCCAGTACTGCCCTTTTTTGTGGGTGCTGGTTGGCTGGGAATGTGTACGACAGCAGGTTTTTCCTCTGAACGCTTTTCTTCTGTTTTTTTGTAAAGCGTATCGCTATCAGGCTTCTCAACCATTAAATAACTAAGGGTTTGGCGATTTTTTGCCGATTCTGTTTGTGTTAGACGTTTAATATTGTAGTGAGGGGATTCAAGATGCTGATTAGGAATAATTAAGACTTCGACATTATGCCGTTTCTCAATATCGCTAATCATGCCTCGTTTTTCATTAATGATAAAAGTTGCAATATCAATGGGTAGTTGTGCCTGAACCTGAGCTGTTCTCGTTTTGACAGCGTCATCCTCTATCATTCTAATGATGGAAAGTGCTAATGATTCAGTGCCGCGAATCGTTCCCCACCCGGAGCAGCGTGGGCATGTAACTTGAGTGGCTTCTCCCAATGAGTGGCGTAGACGTTGGCGAGACATTTCTAGCAATCCAAAGCGAGAAGAAACATTGCCAATTTGTGTGCGTGCTTTATCTAGTTTTAGCGAATTGCGTAAATGGTTTTCAACATCTCTGCGGTTACGCGTAGAAGACATGTCTATAAAATCAATTACCACAAGGCCACCGATATCTCTCAGTCTCAACTGACGCGCGATTTCTTCTGCAGCTTCCATATTCGTGGTGAGCGCTGTTTCTTCAATGTTACTACCTTTGTTTGCGCGCGCGGAATTGACGTCTATCGCTACCAGAGCTTCTGTATGATCGATAACAATAGAGCCACCAGAAGGAAGCTGTACTTCGCGTTGATAAGCGGATTCGATTTTCTGCTCAATTTGGTAGTGATTGAAAATCGGAGTGTTATTGGTATAGAGTTTTACTTTTAGGGTGAAGTCGGGACGAACTTGCTCTATATGTGACTTTACTTTCGCAAATAGTTCAGCATTATCTATAACGATTTCGCTGAAATCTTCTCTAAGGTAATCGCGAATAATGCGGGTGACGATGTCACTTTCTTGGTGAATCAGGAAAGGTGGATCACGTTCGAGCGAGGCAGTTTTAATCGCATTCCATTGTTTGAGCAGGTTATTGAGGTCCCACTCCAGTTCTTCAGTGGATCTGCCAACCCCAGCTGTACGAACGATCAGCCCCATGTCTTCTGGCAGAGGAAGGCCAGACAAGGCGTCTCGTAATTCACTGCGATCTTCACCTTCTACTCTTCGGGAAATCCCTCCAGCTCGCGGATTGTTAGGCATGAGTACAAGGTAGGAACCTGCTAGGCTAATGAAGGTTGTCAGGGCTGCACCTTTGTTTCCCCGCTCTTCCTTTTCTACCTGAACCATCAGGTATTGGCCTTCTTTAATCAATTCTTTAATGTTGGGTCGTTCACCGTGCGTGACGTCTGTCTTCTCAAAGTATTCCTTAGAAATTTCTTTCATGGGAAGGAAACCATGTCGTTCGCTGCCGAAGTTAATGAAGGCGGCACCGAGGCTTTTCTCTATACTGCTTACTTTGGCAAGGTAGATGTTTCCGACTGTGGTTCTGTAGCTTTGACGTTCAACAATAACATCGAGGAGACTCTGGGTGTGGTCATCAATAATGGCCACGCGCAACTCTTCCGAGCGAGTCGCGTTGATAAGCATTTTTTTCATGTGCATCCATTTATTAGTCGTATAGCGCTTTCAACCACATGTTTACTAAGGATGGGAGCGCTGTGTTGTTTATAATTAATGTGTCTGCTTTATATAGCTTTACACTGAACCTGCATCTGCCAAAGAGAGGGGTATGTCCCCACTAGGTGCGTGCATCAAAATTAGTTTGCTGTCGTGGGCGATGGTACGTCTAGCACAGTACCGACGAAAAATCCCTTTAATTGGGTAAGAGCCAGGCTTACGAGCGGCGGGACTATACCAAGCTTTACAATAAACATCCAGCGGTTCAACGTTTTGTAGTGACTTTAGGCGCCTAAGATTTGTTTAAGACGATGGGCATCTTGGGTCGTCAGCGACCCTTTTTTTTCTGCCAATGTTAAAGCAATTTCGCCTAATGATTTATATAGGGTAGCGAAATTGGGTCTCCATATGGTTAATACGTTAATTTCTGACTGCACCACATCGATCTCTCCTCTAGCAATAGGCCCAGAAAGTGCTTTAGCTGTATCTTTTTCGAATAGCTGAGTGAGGGTGTTTTCCATAAAAGGTTGAAGTAGAGACTTAGATATATCACGTGAAACACCTGCTTCCTCCAAGCTGAGAAAAGCTATTTCTGCTAAAGATATCAAATAATTGCATGCGAATACTAAAGATGAATGGTAAATTAATTTTTTATCCGTTTGTATATAAAAAGGATTTGCACCTAATTTTATTGCCCAGCCTTCAAGTATCTTGCAGGCTTTCTGGTCACCTTCTAGTGCACAGTAAGTTCCTTCAAACGTATTTAGGGAGCGCTGTGTATCCACGAAGCTTTTGATGGGGTGAAAGCTGGCAATCAGCGCACCCTTATTTTTTATTTCATGTAAAGCACTTGAAGGAATCGATCCACTACATTGAAAAAAAATCATATTTTTTTTTATTTTTTGAGATTTGGCAAGAATTTCAGCCGTTCTTTGTAAGGCATAATCTGGTGTGGTAATTAGCGTGTAGTCAGCAGGAGAGAGGGCAGTAAAGCTGTCGATGGGTTTTCCTGCCCCTATGAAATCACAAGCACGCTGGGCACTCTCGATCGAACGGTTTAGCACGCAGTGAATATCGAGGTGTAATTTTTCAGCTAATAAGCGTGCCAGTGGTTGACCCACTTGCCCGGCGCCAATGACATTTAAGCTGGGCATGAGAGGAGCTCTGTTCTAATGGAGATGATATTATTTTCAGCCCCCAACTGAGCGACTTTTGGTTGGTGAGTTAGAATTTCTTGTTGATTGAGCCAAGCGTAGGTACAAATAATAATTCTGTCACCTGGATTAGCTTTATGCGCTGCAGCACCATTAATGGAAATCATGCGAGAGCCAGAAGGTGCTTTGATGGCGTAGGTCGTAAAGCGTGCGCCATTGTTTAAATTGTATATTTGGATTTGCTCGTTTTCCAAAATGCCGACAGCTTCCATCAGTGAGGTGTCGATGCCGCATGATCCTTCGTATTCCAGTTCGGCATGGGTGACACGAGCGTGGTGGAGTTTTGATTTTAATAATATTTGTAGCATGCAGCGTTTACTCTCCGTTTTTTTCTATGGTAAAGATTCGTTATTCTGAGCCCGCAATGGTGAAATCATAGAACGCTAGGATAGTTGATATCTAAACAGCCCCTAGTTGCGTGTTCTTCTCTTAGTTTATAAAGACATTATCAATTAAACGCGTTCTTCCTAGAAAAGCTGCCGCCAGTATAACAAGTTCTTTTGAAGTGTCAGTGGGAGGCTGCAAGTCTTTTTTTGTGCGAATTTCAAGATAATCAACATTAAAACCATTTTTTTCAAGAATTTCTTTATATTTATCTGTTATTTTATTGAATATACATGAATTTTCTTTTATTTCTCTCTTTAGCATTTCTAATGTTTGCCAAAGGATAGGAGCAATTTTCCTCTGTTCGGGTGTAAGGTATTGGTTTCTGGAGCTCATTGCTAGTCCATCGGCTTCTCTATGAGTTGGTGTGACGATGATTTTGATAGGAAACTGAAGGTCGCGAGTCATTTTTTTGATGATGAGTACTTGTTGATAGTCTTTTTGGCCAAAAATCGCACTATCAGGTTGTACTAAATTAAATAGCTTTGCGACGATAGTGCTGACCCCATAAAAGTGCCCCGGACGAGATGCCCCGCAAAGAACATCAGATAGATTGGGCACTAAAACTTTTGTATTTGAATCTATTGGCTCTTCAATGAGATCTGTTACATTTGGAATAAATAATAAATTATTGTTTATATTGGATAATTTTTTTTTATCTTCTTCTACTGTTCGAGGGTAGCGTGCAAAATCTTCATTTGGACCAAATTGCAATGGGTTGACAAAGAGACTGACGACAGTGCGATCAGCAGATGCTTGTGCCTTTTTTACTAAGCTAAGATGGCCATCGTGGAGATTACCCATAGTGGGAACGAAGGCAATAGTTTCCCCAGACTTTTTCCATGCACGTATTTCAGCGCGTAAAGTTTGAATGCTTGATGTAACGATCATGAAAAGCTGTGCTCCAGGGTAGGGAAGGTTCCTGTTTTTACCGCACGGATATAGTCCTTTACCGCCGCTGAAATGCCTTGTGTTTGTTCCAGCAAAAAGTTTTTCACAAAGGTGAAAGGTTTACCCGGCGTCATGCCCAGCATATCGTAGGTTACCAATACTTGACCATCACAATGTGGACCGGCGCCTATTCCTATGACGGGGATGTCTAAAGTTTGAGTGATCTCTTGTGAGAGTTGCCAAGGCACACATTCTAATATCAGCATTTGTGCTCCTGAAGCTTGGTGGCTTAGCGCGGTTTCGAGTAGCTCTTTAGCTTTTTGTGTCTCACGTCCTTGTACTTTATATCCACCTATCATATGGATGGATTGTGGAGTAAGTCCTAAATGCGCACAAATGGGAATCCCCCTTTCTGTCAGTTTTTCAATGGTGGATTTTAGCCACACGCCACCTTCCAGTTTGATGAGTTCTCCACCTGCCTGCATTAACCGCGCTGCATTTTCAATCGCTATGTCTGGATTTGCATAGGACATGTAGGGCATGTCTACAATTATTAGAGATTTTGGCTGTGCACGACAGACATTTTGTGTGTGGTATATCATGTCTTGTAGGGTAACAGGAACGGTGGTGGAGTGCCCCCCAATCGTCATACCTAGTGTGTCTCCTACTAATATGACATCTAGTCCTGCGTCGCTTAATAGTTTGGAAAAAGTCGCGTCATATCCGGTGAGCATGGCTATTTTTTCGTGGCGAGCCTTCATTTTTTTTAGATGGGATAGGGTGATGCGAGACATGGGATAAAAAACCTCTTAGTTGGATACAAAAACCAGGTCCCAAACGGGATGCCCTAGAGTTAGGCCGCGTTTTTCGTATTTGGTCATGGGTCTGTTGTGGCGAGTCTTAGAGAAACCACCATCAGAGGCGGTGTTTGATAGGCTGGGCGTGTGGGAGAGTACGTCCAGCATGTGGTTTGCATAGTCTTCCCAATCAGTTGCGAGATGCAAGCATCCCCCAGGCTTGAGCTTTGTTTGTATGAGTGCCACGAAGTCGGGTTGTATCAAGCGACGTTTGTGGTGGCGTGTTTTAGGCCAAGGATCAGAGAAGAAGATGTTAACGCCATCTAAACTGTTGTTAGCTATACAGGCGGGCAGGGCTTCTTTTGCATCTTCGGCAATGATCAGTATGTTTTGCAGGTTTTCTTCTTGTATAGCAGCTAACACTGTACCAATACCTGGTTGATAAACTTCTATTCCAATAAACTGAGTGTCAGGGGCTGCTTTGGCCATTTCTAGAAAGGAATGGCCCATACCAAATCCAATTTCAAGGATAGTGGTAGTGGTTGGCTCCGTGATTATGCCGTTGCGTATATCTACTAGGCAGGCATGTTTGGCTTGAATGGCATTTTTTTGCCTTGCAGTGAAGCGGCCTGTGCGCCTGACAAAGCTTCTGATGGGTTTTTCATCCGCTATTTTTTCGGGTGTGGGCATGGAGGCTAGCATCTCGTAAGTGAATTAGGTTAGGATACGCGCGCAAGAATAGCGAGTTCGCGGGTGTAGTTCAATGGTAGAACTTCAGCTTCCCAAGCTGATAGCGTGGGTTCGATTCCCATCACCCGCTCCATATAAATTGTGTATCGCTTCTGCCAACAAACAATGTAAACCATACAGGATTTAAATCATGAGAAAATTTTTCAAGCTCATTACCTACCTTATTATCATCTTGATTTTGTTGGCCGTGGTTGCGGGTGTTTTGGTGGCTACGCTGGTTGATCCCAACAAATTTAAAGAAAAAATTAGCCAGCGCGTTGTCCAAGAAACAGGGCGAACTTTGGCGATTAATGGAAATATTGAACACAGCTTTTTCCCATGGTTAGGTCTTAAGGTTCACGATGTTACATTAGGTAATGCGCCTGGATTTTCGCCTAAGGAACCATTTTTAAATGTAGGTGAAATGGACGTTGAGGTGAAGCTATTACCCCTGTTAGGTGGGGCTGTAGAGATTGGCAAGATTGTTTTAAAAGATGCATCGCTCAATTTGGCCAAAAATGCTGCGGGTCAAACCAATTGGGACGATTTGCTCAGCAAAAAGAAAAAAGAGGTTGTGAAGTCTGAACCAACAGAGGAGAGCTCACCCAGAGCGAAATTCTTTAAAACACTGAGTGTCGCTGGTATTGAGGTAGTGGACGCAAATGTGTCATGGGTAGACCAGAAGAATAATCAAACCATCAAGCTTACTAAGGTTTCAGTAGTCAGCGAAGATATTGTATCTGGCAAAAAATTTCCTCTGACTATAAAGTTTAATATAGCAGGTTTGCCGGATCATTTGTCAGGGGAATATGAATTAAACGCAGACATTACATTAGACACACAGAATAATTTATACACGCTGGATGATTTCAAATTTAATGTGACCATGCCTGCGGAGAATTCGTACGAGATTAAGGGTTCTGCTAATAAAATCACTTTAGATTTGCCCGATCAAACGTTGGATGTTGTCGACTTTAAAGCATCTGGCAATGCATTGGAAATGGAAGCTGATCTACATGTAGAACAGCTCGTTGAAGCACCTGTGTATACAGGTAATCTGAATGTCAAATCGTCTAACCTGAGAAATTTTCTAAAAGCGATCAAAAAAGAAGTTCAGACTAAAGATACAAATGTACTAGGTAATTTTAGTTTTTCCGCTAATTTTAGGGGCACGGATAATTCGCTTAGATTAGATGCAGTGAATTTACACCTAGATGATTCGATTTCTAAAGGAAATGCCAATATTACAAGTTTTAAACCATTAGCTGTGGATTTTAATCAGACTATTGATCAGCTCAATGTTGATCGTTACCGCAAGCCTGATGCATCACCTTCTCCTGCTATGTCAACCGAGCAAGCATCTGCCCTTCCATCTCAACCTACGGTGTCTGCCGACACATCTAATAAGACTGACTTTGCATCGTTGCGTAAACTAACGATCGGAGGTGGCTTAAATATAGGATTACTCACTGTCGGTGAGACGGAGTTTTCTCAGGTGCACGTGCAGTTGTTACTGCAAAACGGTGTGCTCAATGTTTCGCCTTTCACTGCGCAGGTTCAT
>JAQSWO010000143.1 GCA_029266595.1 Gammaproteobacteria bacterium | reverse complement strand
CTTAGCAGGTTTTATCAATGGCATTTATGCCAGAAAATTCGATGATATTTCTATTGTACCGACTTTCGTGCTCACGCCACTTACATATTTAGGCGGCGTCTTTTATTCCATTCACCTCTTACCTGAATTTTGGCAGAGACTCTCTTTAGTCAACCCTATCCTATATTTTGTCAACCTGTTTCGATATGCCATACTAGGCGTGTCCGATATTAACATAGGATTCGCACTTTCTATGCTTTTTGGTTTTTGTGTACTGCTCTATGCGGTTTCATTGTATTTATTAAATCGTGGTGTGGGGATTAAGTACTAGGGAAATGATATGAATCTCGATAAAATATTTATTTGCGGGTTAAAGACAAATGCCATCATTGGCGTCTATGAAGAAGAAAAAACAATCAAGCAGCCCATAGAGTTAGACATAACCTTCTTCACGGACATCAGCAAAGCTGCCCATTCAGACGATGTGAACGACACATTGGACTATGCTGATGTCACACAAAAAGTAATCACATGGATAGATGAAACCAAGTTTGAGCTCATAGAAAAATTAGCTGAGCATATCGCGACAAGACTGATAGATGCATTCCCCATTCAAGCAGTCCGCTTGCGACTAAAGAAATTCCCCCGGGGTCTCCAAGCAGCATACACCGCTGTAGAAATTAAACGTGGGAAAGGCGGATCATTGCCCAAATGTGACTAATCTCCCTGGCCTGTTACAGTAGGAATCACAACATAGTTGATTACATGGCAATCAACCAACAAACTTAACATCTGGGTTTTTAGCATATGCCTGTAATATTTCTTCAACTAATTGATCGATGATATCTGCTTTTACATCCTCTGTAATAATTGCTGTATGCCTCTCTTTGCTAGTCCTCAGGCGATCTTCAATAAGTTTTATGGCGCTTCCCGATGGAAACAGTGTGGCCAATAACTTTCTAGCTCGCGCCGGCGAAAGTTTGCGATAGAGTTTATTACGAAGTTGCGCGTCTTCCAATGTCGTACTAAATGCCCATAGTTCTACGGGGCCCAATGTAAGGGTCAATAGCTGTGTATTGATGCCGTGTTTGGTTGCAAATTGAGCCAAAAATGTTGCCCCTCCTTCCTTAGGACCATGGACACGCGTCCTCAATGCCAATTGCGCTGTACTAGATAATCCGAATATTTTAGAGGTTTTTTGAAGGGCTTGTTCAGGTCCAGCATCCATAATGAAAACTGAGGTCGCAAATTCAATCATAACCTCATCAAAGTCATCTAACGATTGGGAAATTAATGCCACTTGAACCTTCCATTTTCGGCCCTCGCGCATATCCTGAACCACCTGTGTTCGGACAGCCTGGATATTAGACGTACGATGAAATTCATCAAATACTATGCGCTTAGGATCTTCTCGTGTCTCTGCTATACGCGTTTCATGGTAATGGCGGTAGCTTTCAGGAATCGCACTTAAATCTTCTTCTGTAAAAAAGAAGTGCCGCCCTAAAACATAACGCGCCAACATATACATGACGGCCGTTTGTCTACCTGCCGCATCTCCTCCTGATTTTGCAACTTCATCTAAATCTAAAGAAACAACACGAGCTTCACCTATATCAAATTTTGTGGTTTGTGCAATGATCGGATATTCCCTCACTGCGCTAGAAATCATACGTGCAAATGAGGCGATCAAAGTCTCACCCGTCGGCGCCACAATTTTGCCAAATAAATCCTCTACTACAGTGGAGCGACAGGCAAGTGCAACATCAGAAAGAATAGGCATGCAATATCGTTGTGCCAACATAGCCTCGTGCGCAAAACCAGCAATAAATAGCGCATCAGTCACTTCCCACCAAGTGGTATGGGGGTCTGTCACAAAACCAATCTCTTCCAAGATACCATCTATGAGTTCTTCCATGCCCGCTGTATATATATGCGGCTTCCCTTCATCGGTTAACTCCTTATACAGCTCATCAATCAGCAAGCCAGCCATATCTGTCACACCATCGTAAGGTTGGTTTTTCCCTACGGGCGTGGCAAGTAACGTCAAAAAATTAACTAAAAAATTACGCTCTTGAGGAGTGGGATAACGGCTGCCTAACTGCGTATCAAATGGATTAATTGCATATTCAGGCGTCATTCTCAAACGATAGTAAGCAGCAAAGTGTTTTTTCTCTGCAGGAAGAGCTTCTTTGATGAGTGAAACTAAACCACTACTGGAGGGTCCTATATCGATAATGGCGATACGAGGTAGCCTCTGAATACCTGCATTCAGGCATAAGGCAAGATTTAATGCATTAGAAAGCACAGATTTACCTGAACCAGGCCGAGCATATAGTATGTCAATCCAAGTAGTTTGTTCGCTGGACCCAGGCTGATATGGCCAAGGCTTGCCATCGGGAGAACGGAAAAGTAGCGCACCATGGCCCCAAGGGGATGAAGGCCTAAATAGCGGCAACATGTATAAGACATCTGATAACGGTGCAATAGATGCCACTGCAGTACTTTCAGCAGAAACACCCATCATACTAGATGCTACGCCCGCGAAAGCATCACCACACACTTCAGATACATCGCAAGAGCCCCAACCTTCAATAGCCTTTGCCAGCTGTGCCGTACGATTACGCAACAAGCGGATGTTTTTCTCAGGCGCCCAAGTCGTAGCAGTTACCCTTAGCTTAACAACAGCATCATCTGTATTAATATCGATATATTTTAATAGGTTAACCGCATCGTTGATGAGGCGATTTTGGGCCGAACTGAATGACAAAATAGCAGAAAGTGATGATTTGAGACGGATGGAATTCAAACCGCCACTATTAATAAGAAATGATATACGCCAAGGAATTTGTGTTTGAACTGTACGAACAAACAAGGAGGCAAAACGCTGTACTTCTTTAGGAAACAGGTCAATGAAAACCGATGAATAAATACGATCCCCTATTCTAACTGTCCTAAGGTCTATATTTTCAACATCTCTAGGGAAAATCTGCTTAGAGAGAGAAGGCCACATAATATCTGAAATCTCTCCCTGAATCTGCGAAGAATCTTTGATTTTTATTTTGTCACCAGGTAAAGATGGACGCCAAGATCTATCCGTAAAATCAGGATCTACCGTACAACGCATCGCGTAAATGGCATCATGGACTTCCAGAAGATCTGCAGATAACCCCAGTATATTTATATCGTTAAGCACAGAGCGGACAAAAGAATCATGTGATTCTCTTAAATCAGGGATAGCAGCAATAAGATTTTGTGTATGACGAAATGGTGGAATTTTTTGCTCTCGAATCATTTTCATTTTTTCTTTGCCTGCTCGCTTTAACTGCTCCGATGTCAAAGAATTAGGATGTGTCCACAATACAATATAGATGCGTTCCTGTGCGCAATATTTTGATAAATAGCTCTCTCTTTCACTAAAAAGATCATCAAGGCTTAACCCCAAACGTTCAGCCGTTTCAGAGGCAAGTTTAAAAATATCCTTGATCTCTTCCAAGACGTCGTCTTTATTATAGGCAAATTGGATTTGTACAGATTGCCCCGGACGGGACATAGTGGTTTGAAAACCTTGCTGAAGACCCAGTTGAATTCTTTTAAATTCTTCTTCACCTACCAATGCTTTTGCACCATGCACCTTTAAGACAGAAATTAAGG
>JAQSWO010000142.1 GCA_029266595.1 Gammaproteobacteria bacterium | reverse complement strand
GCAGAGGCGCAGCGCTCTCACTCGCACAGGCACTAGGCGTAAAATACAGGGAAGGCTTTGTTAAAAATCGCTATATTGGCCGCACGTTTATTATGCCAGGTCAGAAGATTAGGCAAAAATCGATTCGCCAAAAGCTCAATGCGATTGGCTTAGAATTTAAAGATAAAAATGTGTTGTTGGTCGATGATTCTATTGTCCGTGGTACGACTTCCAAAGAAATCATTCAAATGGCCAGAGATGCTGGTGCGCGTAAAGTCTATTTTGCTTCTGCTGCCCCTGAAGTGCGTTACCCTAATGTATATGGCATAGATATGCCTGCTGCTTCTGAGTTAGCAGCGCATGATTGTACAGTGGATGAAATTGCACAAAAAATTGGGGTAGATTTTTTGATTTTTCAGGATTTATCGGCACTCTATGAAGCGGCACGTGAGGGGAATCCGAATCTGACAGAATTTGAAGATTCTGTTTTCACCGGTCACTATAAAGCAGGTTGTGTCACTTCAATGTACTTAAACGCATTAGAGGCTAAAAGAGGGGATAAAAAAAAGCAAGGCGATGTTTCTGGTATACAAATTGTTGAGGTGTTTAATGGGGAGTAGGTTGCCACTCTAAGTTTTTCGTTCTCACGCAGAGCGTAGGGGCAAGCAACAACTGCTTTCAGGATGATCGTTTAATACAGGAGGAGAAAATGGCACTCACGCATTCCCAACCCATGAATCTTGGCACGATTGCGCCGGACTTTAATTTGCTTGATACAGTATCTGGAGAAATTCGCTCTCTAGCATCACTGAAAGGAAAAATGGCCACGGTAATCATGTTTATCTGTAACCACTGTCCTTATGTACAGCACATAGAAAAAGAGGTTGTGCGAGTGGCCAAAGAGTATCAGACAAAAGAAGTAGGATTTATTGCAATTAGTGCAAACGATGTCGAATCGTATCCTCAAGATGCTCCGGAATTAATGAAACAACGCGCTATTGATGTTGGCTACCCGATTCCCTATTTATACGACGCCACTCAATCGGTCGCTAAAGCATATGATGCGCAGTGTACGCCTGAGTTTTTTGTATTTGATCAAGCTTTGGCCTGCGTGTATCACGGCCGATTTGATGATGCGACGCCGCGTAAATCTGCTCCTGTGACAGGGAAAGATTTATGTATAGCTTTGGATGCTGTTTTAGCAGGAAAGGAGGTTGAGGGCGCGCAGCATCCTAGTATAGGATGTAACATTAAGTGGAAGAGTGCTCATTAAAAAAACGCGCTCAATGGAATGATAAGTGCGTTATATAGTAAAAGGAGAGATTTCCAGAAATATAGTTTTATCAGAGGTGTCTTTTGAAACGTTATCAGTTATCTGCCATTATTTTTCACGCATTACTTCTTTTTCCTCTTGCTTCCGTTCATGCCAATTTGCCCGTTGTTGAAGAGCACAGCATATGCTCGTCCTCTTTAAAATTTTGGAGTTGTTCCAACGCCTATCCGTCATCTGCTACCTACTCGTCTGCAGATAAACCACTTTATACCCCAGTGACGCATGGATCTTCTTTAGCGCCTTCAAAGCCAGTTGGCATAGAACTTCCTTGGGCTGTGACAGGATATTGGGGTCGGATGACTAATGATACGCTAGGTGATGTGGTTGGTTTTCGCTACACTCTAAATGAAGAGACACTTTATTCTCTTGAACTGACATATGTTCTCCGACCAGACAATGTCGTTAGGCGGTTTTTTCAGCGTTTGCTCAGTACGATAGAGCTCAATCTAAATGTCACTTATCGCGATGATCCTCAAGGTCCTATCTACGAAGTTAATCCTTACTTCTCAGTTCGCTGGTCTAATTTTCCTTGGAAGAACTATTTGTTGACAAGTATTGCCATAGGTGAGGGTATCTCTTACGACAGCCGTGTGCCTACAGTGGAGCTCAATGATGATGACAGAGCCAAACGATTACTAAACTTTTTAATGTGGGAAGTAGCTTTTGCATTACCTAAATATCCTAATTTTGAATTTGTCGCCCGTGCGCATCATCGTTCAGGTGCTTATGGAGTTTATAATGCTGGAAACTCAGGTTCAACCGCAGTTGGTTTGGGGGTTCGGTATAGGTTTTAAGATGTCGATGCCTTTGAGAGCTGAAAACCATTTTTGAAAAATAACAACTTCATCTACATTTCATGAGGATAATACTATCCCTGGCTTGTTTAATTGTTTTGGTCCTAGAGTTGATATTTCCGTCAATAAGAATGAGCGTACTATAGAATGGACCTATAGCAACTTGGAAGCGGGTGGTTAGAGCGTAGCAATTATGATTACTCTGATCACATCCAACAAGTAATGCATTTTTTTAGGGGATGCGCCGGGGTTAGTTTTCTTAAGGACGAGCACAACCAGGGCACATTCACTGATGAACGTAAGCTATTATTCAAGGTTGAGGAGCATGGGGATATAAAAAAACTCTCTGTAGTCTTTAAGGATTTGGTTAAGGCAGCAATAAAGTATCAGGGTTTAGAGCATCTAAAACCTTCAGTGAGAGCATGTTGGCCCAAAGATGGGGTATTTGAAGTGTCTCAGTGGGGTGTTATTAATTTCATTCCTATGCAGCAAGAAAATGAACAGCAAAGACTAATTGAAGTTAAAGATGATGGGGTCAATTGTTGCCGCATGTCGTAAAAGTATTTCGTATGATAGTCCTGCCTTTTGTGGGAACACAGGGCGAGATATTGAGCAATAGCTCTCTGTAAACAATTAGGTCAGCCCTTATAGCCTAATTCTCATAGTTGCAGCTGTTGGCCGTTGTCTTTTTCCTCTCTTCTTACAAAAATACAATCTCTGCCATTCTCAGTTTGCGGAATGGAGCGCTGAAAAGCCTTAACGTAATTTTTCTGCGTGATTTGGCATCAAATTAATGCCATTCTTACCCTTTTATTTTGGAGCCTGCTTTCCAACTGCTTTCTGCTTCTCATTCTCCTCGCCACGTGGATCAGGCGCTTTTCTTTCATCCTCACGCCTAGGCATCATCATGCCTCCATATGGGCTTCTGAGATAGTGTGAAGATTCCTTGGCTGCCGCATCCTCAGGTGAGAGGCCTCCTATCAATATGTCTATTTTGCTTTTTTCTGTTTCTGATAGGGGAAGCCTCTCTTTTAATGCTAGAAGCTGTTCCCGAGATAGATCAAATCCATTGTCCTCGATTTTTATAAGACTTGAATCTGGTACTAGCCCCTTAATGGCTTCTATCAGCGTTAGCATTTCTTCTATTTTTTCCGGGTGACATAACAATATTTTAAGACTAGAAGCATCGTGTGATGGAAGTGATTTAAATGTTGAGTTGGGGTCCGTATCCATAAACGCCAAAAGTTGTTTTATTTTGAGTTCATTTATAAGCAGTTGTATCTGCTGTAAGGTGGATGCTTCTGGTAATAGTGCTTGTTTTCCCAGTGCCAGAAGGCGTGTTATCTGCGATTCAGATAGATTAAATGTAAAAATATCTCCGTTTTGAATTATATTAATTTGGTCGCCTAATATTTTCTGCAAGGTGCGCGCGTAACTCCCAGCCATTCTGTAACTAAGAAACCCAAATTTCATTGCATTAGGATCTAGGGGATCTGCTTCGCGGAAAATTGCTGATTTTGGGCGAGTTTTATCAAAAATACTGC
>JAQSWO010000037.1 GCA_029266595.1 Gammaproteobacteria bacterium | reverse complement strand
TTTGTGGCGAAAAAATATTACTCCACCAAACGACATTAGGTTATGAGATTCCGTCGTTTGAATTTCTCGCATTTCTGTCCATAGATATTTCCCAAAAACAATATTTTGGTACTTACTATGAAACGCACTGTTATGCTGTTTCTGTTGGGCACATTCAGGAGGAGCATCTCTCCGCTACTTTTTCTTTTCAGGATTTACGTGCAGCTAGCGAGTGTCTTAAGGATGAAGATCTTTTTTTATTAGCCTCTCGAGCGAAGCAGATATTATTTTGGGATAAACGTACTACATTTTGTGGTCAATGTGGCACTAGAACGCACCTTAGTCCAACAGAGCCAGCGAAAGTGTGTCCTAAATGTGAGAGTTTATTTTATGCTCAAATTTCTCCTGTCGTAATGGTGTTAATTAATCGCGGTGATAAGATTTTATTGGCGCGCTCTCCATACTTCCCAGGAGAATTTCATAGCGTATTGGCAGGATTCGTAGAACCGGGTGAAACAGCGGAGCAGGCTGTGGCGCGAGAAACGTTAGAAGAAGTCGGCTTACATATTAAAAACATTCGGTATGTTGTTTCGCAGCCCTGGGCATTTCCCAGCAATCTAATGCTGGGTTTTACCGCAGAATATGAAAGTGGGGAGATCAAGATAGACAATGCAGAGATTGAGCATGCTGACTGGTACACGGTCGATAATTTGCCAGTTTTGCCTAGAAAGGTGAGTTTGGCGAGATATTTGATAGACGAGTTTTTTAAAAAAACTTAGGGTGTTTTCTTTAGCCAACCTTAGATAGAAATGGTCATTTTTTTTCGATCTTGGCAGGCAGGGGGTCTATTACAAACCACCTCGTCGTTTTATGTTTCCCCATCATCTAGCTTACGGCTTATGTTGACGCTTATTTTGCTATTTGATTTTGAGGCAAACCATTTTTTACAAGTTTTAATGCAGACGACAATGGATATTCTCCCTAGCCGTCTGCCAACAATACTTACAATCCAATTTCTCCATACGTATACTTATTGTTGTCTGCTGTTTTGGGAATAGATTCTGGAGGTAATGGTATGTTGAGACATTGAAGTAATGTCCCCATTACGTTGAAGATACGGTATTTGGCATACATTTCTGTAAATTCACCAGTGATGTAATTCAGGCGAGATTGATAGTATTCATTTTGTGCGTCCAGCAGATCGAGCAAGGTGCGATCCCCTAGTTTAAATTCTTCGCCGTAAGCATCTAATGTTGCCTTTGCTGCTCTTCTGTGTTCGCCCAACGGTATCAGACGTTTGGCAGAAGACTTCCAGGCGTTCCAAGAAAAGCCCATGCTCTCTCTAATTTGTAGCACGGTGCGATTTCTTACCTCTGAAGCTTCTTGCACTTGGTAAGCTGTTTCGCGTTGGCGAGAAACATCGGCTCCACCATTGAAAAGGTTCCATGTGCCCCGCACCATGGCAAGTTGATCATCATTGGGACCTGGCTGGCCATCCAGGTTTGCGTTACGTGAACCACTGAGAACAGCGTCTATACGAGGGAGGTTGGTGTGCTTAGAGGTTTTATGTTGAGCCTTTGCAGCGCTAATATCTGAGTTGGCAGATTTTAAGATGGGGTTGTTTTCCAGTGCTATCAAAACGGCTTGTTTTTCTGATTTTGGTAGGTAGCCTTCAGTAGGTGGCAGGGGACGAAAGAGTTTTTTGGGATAACTCCCTACAACGCGCATATAGGCGGTTTCAGCATCTGCTAGACCTGCTTCTTCAGCTATTACGTTGGCTCTTGCCAGTGCCAGACGTCCATGTGCTTGGTCAAGGTCGGCACCTTTACTGACTCCTGATTCGCTTCTATCTCCAATCATGCCTGAGACTCTTTGATGTGCGGCTAAATTTGCTTTAGCCTCCGCAACAAATTGTTGATGACGAAGTATTTCAAGGTATTTTTCTACTACTAATAGCGCTGTGTCTTGGGCTGTGCCATTCACGTTATGAGCTGCTGCGTTGACTGTTTGCGTCAAGCGGTCCACTTCATTCACTGTGGAAAATCCAGCGAACAGATTTTGCACCAAAGAAAGTGATGACTCCTTTCGGGTAAGCGTTATGCCATCGCCAGCAGAATTAAGCGCTGAAGCAGTAGGGTTTCTGCTTTTTTCATACCCTATGCCACCAGCTATCTCAACTACGGGATAGTAACGCGCTTTCTGTTGTAAGAGCTGCATTTCTGTTGTCGAGCGGTGAGTGGCTGCAAAACGGACATCTGGGTTTTGCTTGAGGGCCATTTCTATGGATTGTTTGAGTGTTTCAGCGGAGGCGGAAGAGGCCGCTAAAATCGTAGCGCCTAGTAGCGCATATTTTGAAAAGGGGATTGATTTAAACAGGGACTTAATCATTGAAAAATTCCTTTTTGTTCCATTTCATATTACCTCCTGCTTAACAAGGGCAAGGGAGGGGCTCAGAGGCAGGGCCGCATTCTATTGGAACGGAAAGGCAAAAAGCAAATATTCTAAAGGTGGGGTATGGGTGAGCTGATTTTTTCTTAACTTTAGAGGGTATAAGTCCTACATTTTCAAGTTAAATGGGTATAGGTTTCAATGACGTCCTTTGTACACTACAAAAATTTGATGAAAGATCACTGCTGTGTATCAGGAGCAAACCTTCGAAAACATGGATGTTTTCGAAGAGCCTACATGGATGTATTCATGGCGTGTTTGCGATGATGCGCAGTGATAATCTTTATTTTTGAGATTTTTTTACTCGCCTCTATTTTTTTCGTGTACAGAGAATGATGCCGAAGGCATCGCATTTATTGCGGGCATGGTGCTAGAATTCGGGCTCTTCGGAGATATTTTTAGGCTCTGCAGAACAACGCGACCAACAGGATGTAAAAATGAACCGTCTTTATCAACTTATCGTATTATTCTTATCACTTTTTTTCTTTAGTCTCTCTATGGCAAATGGTGATTCTGCATCAGGTGCAGTGCAATCAGGATATACGGAATATAACCCTGCGCGTCATACGCCTCCTCCGATTAAACAGAAACAGCCTAAACCTGCCACGCGCACCCAATCGGCAAAATCTGGCCAGCATAAAACTGCCCCATCCACTCAACCGACGAAAGTCAGTCACTATAAATCCAAGCCCGTTAAATCAGTGACTCAACGGCCTATTCAACAAGCATCTAGTGGGGAAATAATTGAGTCTTCAAGAGAACTTCCGTATTTCTCTGCGATTAATGCGTCTGACGATGTTGTCGTATTTGTTCAAGGAGGAAAACCGCAAAGTGTCATAGTCCGTAGTAATGACGCAAGGGCTGTGCAAGCCATTTCTACGACTGTTTCTAATCAAACGCTGTATATCAAAAGAGCGAGGCCCACGAATGGCCGTGAGGTTGTCACGCACATCACACTGCCTTTCTTATCTGGCATATATGCGAAAGGCACGTCACAAGTTATCGCAAAGAATATTCGTACTCAGGGATTGGCGTTGCGTGCGGAGAACAATGCTGTTGTAGAAGTTGAGGGCAAAGATCTTATTTTAAGCAGCATGCAAAACAATAGTACGCAAAATTTGGTAGTGTCTGGCATCCATGCTAGGAACATGGATTTGACAGGAGTAGGGCGAGGTGATTTTGTTTTGAGTGGTAAAGTGAGCGTTCTGACTGCTCGTCTATATGGAGGATCACGTCTATATGCTGAGGGGCTAAAGGCTGATGATGTTTATGTTCGCGCCGAAGACAATGCCCTGGCCATTGTAACGCCTATAAAAGCGCTTTATGGATTTGCTTTTGGGAATAGTAATGTGTATTACTGTAAGACCCCGCCTAAATTGGTGATTCGTACGGAAGGTAGTGGCAATGTGTTGAAGGTTCCTTAGCCTTAACGCTATCATTTATAGACCCTACAAATACTTCGTAGTGCTGTTCCAACTTCGAAAGCTATTGTGAGAATTAGTCTATCTGGACTGACACCTACATTTTTCTTTAAGGGTTTCTTGCGAAATGTGTGAGATCCATATACTATGCGCGCCACGTTTCAGCGCGCATGGTTCCCATGCTACCAGCTTAAAGCGTTAGGCTTTGCGCGAGGCGTGACTCAAAGTAGAAAGAGGCATTTCAGGGGCGCCCTCGGATGGGGGCGCTTCTTGAAATATGATTAAAACTGAGCACTATGTTTGAAGCAATAGTTGCTCTCTTATGATGAGCGGATCATCAGATCCCGAAGCCTGTCGATTGGATGGGTGGTTCATCATAAGCATGGCCAGGTTCATTAATATGTTTTTGTCTCTCGAGAGTAGTCCTTCCTTGTTGTTTTTCCTCCTGTTTTGGTCCAAGATCATTCCTTTTTGGTAGAATGAGGGCGTTTTTCGTCTAGCGAGTAAGCGGTAGGGGCTGATCTTTTGCCTCAAATTTTCCATAGTTTAGTTTGTGAGGTACATCCATGAGTGTTTTTGATAATGAAACATGGCGGGTCAAAGTTGGTTTGGCTGAAATGTTAAAAGGTGGCGTTATTATGGACGTCACGACGGTAGAGCAAGCGCTGATTGCTGAGCAATCAGGTGCCTGCGCTGTGATGGCACTTGAACGTGTGCCTGCCGATATACGTAAAGAAGGTGGTGTAGCGCGTATGGCCTTCCCCAAGATGGTGTCGGAGATCATGGCAGCTGTTTCCATTCCTGTAATGGCTAAGGCGCGTATAGGGCATTTTGCAGAGGCGCAAATCCTGCAAGCTCTAGAAGTGGACTTCATTGATGAAAGTGAAGTGCTTACACCTGCTGATGATGAGCATCATATCAACAAACATAATTTCAGAGTTCCTTTCGTCTGTGGTTGCAGAAATTTAGGAGAGGCTCTGCGTCGGATTGCCGAAGGCGCTGCTATGATTCGCACTAAAGGTGAAGCTGGATCAGGCAATATTGTTGAAGCAGTCAGACATATGCGTACGTTGATCAGTGAAATACGTAAGCTGACTGTGTTGGATGAAGAAGAATTGGCTTCTGCAGCTAAACACCTAGCAGCACCGCTGTCATTGGTGCAGTGGGTTGCCGAGCATGGCAGGCTTCCTGTCCCCAATTTTTCTGCTGGTGGTATTGCCACACCGGCTGATGCTTCTCTTATGCGTCAGTTGGGTGCAGAGGCTATTTTCGTAGGTTCTGGGATTTTTAAATCTACGGACCCAGAAGCTAGAGCGAAAGCCATTGTTACTGCCACAACGCACTACGATAATCCTCAGCGTGTGTTGGAAGTTTCATTAGGATTGGTGGGAGAGGCGATGCCTGGTTTGGATATCCGGCAGATGCATGAAAGTGAGCTATTTCAAACGCGTAGTGAATAATTATGACTATCGGTATTTTAGCGCTTCAAGGCGGTTACGTAGCACATGCACACATGCTTGATGCGTTATCAATTTCTTGGAAGTACATCAGGCAGGTGCGCGAATTAGCTGAGGTAAGGGCATTGATTCTCCCAGGAGGAGAAAGCTCAACCATGCTAAGGCTTCTTCGCGAAACCGGCCTATTTCCCGCGATACAAACCGCCGGACAAAGAGGTATGCCATTATTTGGTACTTGTGCCGGCGCTATTCTTTTGGCTAAAAAAGTATATGCTCCCGAGCAAGACAGCCTTGGCATGATGGACATAGCCGTTAAGCGAAATGCCTATGGTCGGCAATTAGCCAGTTGTGTTGCACAAGGCAGTTCTCACTTAAAAAATCCAATGGAAATGGTGTTTATTCGAGCGCCTGAAATAGAAATTCTCTCCTCAGAAGTGCAAATCATTGCGGCTCATGAAAAAAAACCGGTTTGCGTGCAGCAAGGTCGCTGTTTAGCCGCAACCTTTCATCCTGAATTAGGACATGACACCACATTGCATGCGTATTTTGTGGGATTGCTAGGGCAGGTGTAGTTTTAGGCCATTTCAAGCCGGTTTTTGCTTCAAGACCGGTGAAAGATGGCCTTTTCTATGAACAAAAAATAGGTCATTCTAAATTAGTCAAAAAAGCCACTTCTTTCAGGCGATGAATTTCATTTCTGATTTTCGCGGCCTCCTCGAACTCCAAATCTTTAGCATGTTGTTTCATTTGCTTTTCTAGTAAACTGATTTTTTGCGCTAGTTGTTTGGGAGAAAGTGCTAAGTAGGTGGCAGCTTCTTCGGCCACGTGGTCTATGTATTCTTTAGAATACGGCGACATTTCTGTACTGGCCTGCAAAATGCCGCTAATATTTTTTTCTATGCCTTTGGGTGTAATGCCGTGTTTTTCGTTGAAAGCTACTTGAATCGCTCTTCTGCGGTTCGTCTCTGAGATCGCTTTATCCATGGCATCTGTTATCTTATCGGCGTACATGATCGCTTTGCCGTGTAAGTTTCTGGCTGCACGTCCTATGGTCTGAACCAACGATCGTTCTGATCTCAGAAATCCTTGCTTATCTGCGTCTAGAATGGCGACTAGTGAAACTTCGGGTAAATCTAATCCCTCCCTCAATAAGTTAATCCCAACCAATACGTCGAATGTGCCTAGCCTAAGATCCCTTAGAATTTCCACACGCTCTAAAGAAGGGATATCTGAGTGTAAATAACGCACTTTAATGTTGTGTTCAGCAAGATAATCAGTCAAATCTTCGGACATTCGCTTGGTTAATGTGGTGACGAGGACTCTCTCCTTTTTAGAAACCCGTATCTGAATTTCAGAGAGTAAATCGTCGACTTGTGTACGCACAGGTCTAATCTCAACTTCGGGATCAACTAGCCCTGTAGGCCTTACAAGTAGCGATATTTCTTGGTCTGCGTGTTCTTTTTCATAAGGACCTGGCGTCGCTGAGACATAAACTGTTTGCGGAGTGATATGTTCGAACTCTTCAAAACGCAGTGGGCGATTATCCATGGCAGAAGGTAGTCTAAATCCATAGCCCACCAACGTTTCCTTGCGGGATCTATCACCTTTATACATCGCGCCTAATTGTGGAACGGTAACGTGAGATTCGTCTATAAACAGTATGGCTTCTTTGGGAAGATAGTCGATTAAGGTTGGCGGGGGGTCTCCTGGACCTCGTCCTGATAGTAGGCGTGAATAGTTTTCTATTCCAGAGCAATAACCCAGCTCTAGAATCATCTCTATATCATATCGTGTGCGTTGCTCTAAACGTTGCGCTTCAACAAGTTTGTTAAGCTCATGCAATTGCTCTAATCGTTCTTTCAGCTCTATTTTAATTAACTCAACAGCTTGTAGCAGCTTGTGTCTGGGAGTGACGTAATGTGTTTTGGGGAAGATGGTCGCACGAGGAACTTTCCGCAGTACCCTGCCTGTAAGCGGATCAAAGTAGCGAATGCTTTCTATCTCATTATCAAACAACTCTATGCGGATGGCTTCTGCCTCAGCTTCTGCCGGAAAAATATCCAACACCTCACCACGAACGCGATAAGTGCCGCGGCCAAAATCACCATCATTTCGTTGATATTGAAGCTCAGCCAATTTTCGGAGAATGTCGCGTTGATTTATCTCATCGCCGCATTTCATATGCAGGACCATGCTCATATAAGCATCTGGATCGCCCAAACCATAGATAGCAGAAACAGTGGCGACAATGATGACGTCTTTTCGCTCTAAAATGGCTTTAGTGGCAGAGAGTCGCATTTGCTCAATCTGATCATTGATGGCCGCATCTTTTTCTATGTAAGTATCGGATGAAGGGACATAGGCTTCAGGCTGATAGTAGTCGTAATAAGAAACAAAATACTCAACGGCATTCTTAGGAAAGAACTCTCGCATTTCAGCATAAAGCTGCGCGGCCAGCGTTTTATTAGGTGCGAGTAAGAGGGCGGGTCGTTGTAGTCGTTGGATAGTATGTGCGATCGTGAAAGTTTTACCAGAGCCCGTCACGCCCAGTAGGATCTGTTTAGCTAGACCATCGGACAGCCCTTGGGATAATGCTTCTATCGCTTGCGGCTGGTCTCCAGCGGGTTGAAAGGCAGCAGTCAGTTGAAAGGCTTTGGGCATGAGATTTTTCCTGTGTATTATGACGGGGCATATTAGCACTTGTGTACGATTTCTGCACCGCGACGCCCGAATCCCTCTAGCGCAATAGGTTTTTTTCGGATAGCCTCTCAGCCCTCATCACCTTGGAGGGAAGACATGGGAAACAAAACACCACTCTACGACCATCACCAAAAAGCTGGCGCAAAAATTGTCGATTTTGCTGGATGGGACATGCCGCTGCATTATGGCTCTCAGCTAGAAGAACATAACCACGTTCGTCAAAACGCGGGCGTATTTGATGTATCTCATATGACCATCGTAGATGTCGTTGGAGAGCAATCAAAGGATTTCCTACGATATCTGCTTGCTAATGATGTAGCTAAACTCAAAGAACCAGGTAAGGCAATTTACAGCTGCATGCTCAACGAATCCGGGGGAGTGATCGATGATTTGATTACTTACTACCTCGCACCCAATCGTTATCGATTGATTGTAAATTCAGCCACGCGTGAAAAAGATCTTGCTTGGATAGAGAAGCAAAGTGCTCGTTTTGATGTGAAATTCACGCCTCGAACAGATCAATCCATATTGGCTGTGCAAGGCCCCAATGCCATTGAGAAGGTACGCAGTATTTTCTCTAATGGTGTTTATGAACGCATTTGTTCACTTAAACCATTTGAGGTAATGGAATACGATGATGCCTGTGTGGCTAGAACGGGTTATACGGGAGAAGATGGCATAGAAGCGATGCTTCCTTCAGAAGTTGCTAAGGATGCTTGGGATAAACTACTAGCAGCGGGTGTTAAACCTTGCGGTTTAGGCGCGCGAGATACATTAAGGCTGGAAGCAGGGATGAATCTATATGGCACAGACATGGATGAAACCACTTCTCCGTTAGAATCTAACTTAGGCTGGACAGTTGCCTGGGAGCCTGCAGAAAGAGATTTTATCGGTAGGGCTGCACTGACTGCGCAAAAGGCAAAAACAACGCAACGTATGGTTGGATTGGTATTATCTGAAAGAGGCGTACTACGCAACCATCTAAAGGTGATTATCCCGGGTGTAGGTGAAGGTGAAATAACCAGCGGAAGTTTCTCTCCAACCTTGCAACAAGCTATCGCTTTGGCTAGAGTGCCGACCGATATCGGAGAGCATTGTTTTGTTGATATTCGTGGCAAGCAAGTGCCAGCTAAAGTGGTTAAACCACCGTTTGTACGTAAAGGCCAGTCAGTCTTGTGAATGGTCGCTATAGCAGAAACGGATAGCTATTGAAGCATATGAGTATCTCTCTAGGCTCATTGAGGGGGGCTGAAAATTACAAAAAATTGATCAATTTTTAAGGAGTATAAAATGACATCACCCAGTCCCAACCACCTGAAATACACGGCCAGCCATGAATGGGCTAATGAAGAATCAGCTGACATCGTCACTATCGGTATTACCGAACACGCACAATCTCTGTTGGGCGATGTTGTCTTTGTCGAACTGCCTGAAGTAGGAAAAAACGTTGCTGCTGGAGAAGGCGTTGCCGTTATTGAATCAGTAAAAGCAGCTGCAGACGTTTATGCACCAGTGTCAGGAGAAGTAGTTGAGGTCAATGACGCGCTTACCAGTACGCCTGAATTAGTGAATTCCTCTCCCTACGAAAATGGTTGGCTGTGTAAGTTAAAAATGGAAAATAAAGAGGAGCTAGACAAGCTGATGTTAGCCGAGGCGTATGACGCTGGGCTTTAGGCTCATTTACAAACAAAACTATACGAGCGTACCATGCCATTTATCCCACACACCAAAAGTGAAACTGAAGAAATGCTCGCCGCGATCGGCGTGTCAGACATCAACCAACTGTTTGACGAAATCCCCGATAACCTTCGTATCAACGACCTTCCCGGTATACCGGAAACACTATCTGAATTGGACGTTACCAGATTAATGAAATCTAGGGCTGCTCAAGATGAAGCAGGCCTTTGTTTTATTGGTGCAGGAGCCTACGAGCATCACATCCCATCAGCGATCTTTGACCTGATTAGCCGCGGCGAATACTTGACGGCCTACACTCCTTATCAGGCAGAAGCCAGTCAAGGCACATTGCAATTGATCTACGAATACCAAACCATGATGGCGCAGCTCACGGGCATGGATGTGTCTAATGCCTCGCTTTACGATGGCGCTTCTGCGTTGGCTGAAGCGATTTTTATGGCGATTCGTCTCAACAAAAAATCCACGAGTAAGCGTATTCTACTGCCTGCGAACGTCCATCCGCATTATCGCGAAACAGTCAAAAGCCTGGTTGAGCCACAAGATATTTTGCTGACAGATATCCCCTTTGATCCTGCGACAGGTCGCATACAGATAGAGGCTTTGCAAGCTTTAGAAGGTCAGGACATATCGGCGCTAGTGATTTCTCAACCCAATTTTTTTGGCGTGTTGGAAGACGTAGATGCCTTAGTTAGCTGGGCAAAAGCGCGCGACATTCTGGTAATTGCTGTAGTGAATCCTACCTCCTTAGCCTTATTGAAGCCGCCAGGTGAATGGGGTGAAACGGGTGTAGATATTGTCTGCGGAGAAGGTCAACCTTTAGGTGTGCCCCTAGCTTCTGGTGGACCTTATTTTGGCTTCCTTGCTTGCAAACAAGCACACGTCAGACAAATGCCTGGGCGTATTGTGGGTCGCACAACAGATGTCGATGGCAAACCAGGTTTTACGCTGACACTGCAAGCTAGAGAACAGCATATTCGACGTTCCAAAGCGACCTCTAACATCTGTACCAATCAAGGATTATTAGTGACTGCAGCGACCATTTATATGAGTCTGTTAGGGGCTGAAGGCATACGTCGTGTGGCAGCGAGCAGCCATGAGCATACAGTGACATTGCGAAATTTGTTAACAGCGATTGATGGCGTAGACCTTGCATTTTCACAGCCTATTTTTCATGAATGTGTCCTACGTTTAAACCAACCCGTGAAAGAAGTGCTGGAGAAATTAGCAGAACAGGGCATCCAGGGTGGTTTGGATCTTTCTCCATACTATCCTGAACTGGGTCAAGCGCTGCTTGTTTGTGCAACGGAAACAAAAACAAAGGAAGATTTAGAAGCTTATTCCAAGGCAATGCAGGCTATCTTCAAATAATAGTGAGAACCATCCGACATGTTAATTTTCGAACACTCAACCCCAGATCGTCGTGCCTTTGCGCAAGCCCCTCAGCATTCTGCTGATACCAGCGATATTCCCGATAACCTATTGCGTAAAGTGCCACCCATGTTGCCAGAAGTTTCAGAGCTACAAGTGGTTCGCCATTACACGCGTTTATCACGTAAGAATTTCAGTATAGATACGCATTTCTATCCGCTAGGTTCATGCACTATGAAATATAACCCTCGCGCGCATAGATTGGCTTGGTTGCCTGGTTTTGCAGATAGGCATCCTTTGGCGCTACCTAGATTCAGTCAGGGCATTATGTCCTGTCTCTTTGAGCTACAAGAATATCTCAGCAAAATCACTGGTATGGCTGCGGTTTCTCTGTCTCCTATGGCCGGTGCGCAAGGAGAGTTTGCCGGTGTTGCTGCTATTCGTGCTTACCATGCTTCAAGAGGTGATACAGAACGTACAGAATTTTTAGTGCCAGATGCTGCACACGGTACTAATCCAGCTTCGGCTGCTATGTGTGGCTATACGGTTAAAGAGATTCCAACCAATGCTGAAGGAGATGTGGATATAGAAGCCTTGAAAGCAGTGATTGGGCCTAAGACAGCTGGCATTATGTTGACCAATCCTTCTACCTTGGGTGTATTCGAGCGACGCATCAAAGAAATCGCACAGCTCATTCATGGTGTAGGTGGCTTACTCTATTATGATGGCGCCAATCTGAATGCCATTGTTGGTAAAACTCGTCCAGGCGATATGGGCTTTGACGTCATCCATATGAATTTACACAAAACCTTCTCCACGCCTCATGGTGGGGGCGGTCCTGGTGCAGGCCCTATTGCTGTTTCTGAGCGTTTAAAGCCCTTCTTGCCGGTTCCCCTCGTCATCAAAAAAGGTGAAGCTTATGAATGGCTTTTATCTAAAGATGCCTCACAAAGTATTGGCCGGTTATCTGCATTTATGGGGAATGCTGGCGTATTATTGCGTGCATATATTTATATTCGGTTGCTAGGAAGAGAAGGATTGATTCGCGTGGCTGAATATGCAACCTTAAATGCCAATTATTTGATGAAAGCGCTAGAAAAATCCGGGTTTAAACCTGCTTTTCCAGCGCGCAGAGCCACCCACGAATTTATTCTCTCCTTCCAAAGCACGGCCAAAGAATTAGGCATCACTGCTATGGATTTTGCTAAGCGGATGCTGGATGAAGGTATACATGCGCCTACGGTTTACTTTCCGCTGCTGGTCCCAGAATGCATGCTCATAGAACCGACGGAGACGGAGAGTAAGGAGCAAATGGATATTTTCGTCCAAGTGATGCAACGTATTTTGGAAGAAGCTAAGCAGTCACCAGAAAAATTGCACGAAGCCCCAGTCACTTTGCCAGTGCGTCGATTAGATGACGTGAAAGCAGTGAAGCAGTTGGATGTGGTGTATAACGATTCCCTATAGCCTGCCTTTACCGCGCTTGTAACAGGTCAGCCCTAGATAAAAGCGGTCATTTTTTGCCGATCTTAAAGCGAAAATCTGTCTGGAACAGATTTGGGCGTGAAGCGTCTGAAGGGTGAGATAAGGATGTATTTCATTTAAAAATTCTCTTAGAGCGCTCATCACTACGTGTATGCTGCGTTTTTTCCTGAATTGCCGCTAAATCAAGTCCTCTTCTAAATTCCTTCTCCCCCTTTTATTTGTGGGAGAAGGTGGCCGTTAGGCCGGATGAGAGGGAATACGATCCTCGCAAAGCGGTCGGACCCTGGCCGTTTGTGCCAATCTTGATCTATTACCCGCTCTTGCGAGCGCTTTTTGCGAAGAGACATTTATTCCTTTCTCTTTGCCAGGTATTTCCCCCTCCCTTTCTCATTTGGTTTGTACCGTCGACCAGTTTCTCCTCTCGTGTGAGAAGAAGTGGTTTAGAAAATGATTTTAATTTAGCGACAATCAAATCCAGCATATCACTACCCTCACAAGTGCTCCAAAGGCGAGCAATCTAAATAAATTGCGCTCCTAAAAAACTCCTGTCATTATTATTAACGAAACGTTAAGAGGCTATGTTTACTTCTTGTAGAATCAAACATGCTGCATCAACGAATCAAATCAATGTGATGCGATATCACTCACTAAAAGTCGCATTTTATACAACAACAAACATACAGGAAGAGACTATGCAACAACCAACAAAATTTGAAATAGCTCAAGCAAAACAGAAGGCTGCGTTAGAA